>JAFYOM010000322.1 GCA_017560165.1 Parabacteroides sp. | reverse complement strand
GGCACTTGTTAGGGATTGAATTGTTTGTGGTTCCTTAAACTCAAATTGAATCCAAGCATATCCATCTTTTCCAGGAGTCAGTTTGACGTAATCCATTAAGTCATCATTACTTAATTGATCAATGGTAACATTACTTCCGCAATTAGTTGTTAAAGTCGGATTGAGTTGAGATAAGTTTTTATCAGCTTCTGCTTTCTTAATTGCGATTACGGCAATATCTCGATAAAGTTTTTTGGATGGTTCTCCAAATTTTTGATTTTGATACTTACCGGTTTCATCAAATCCTTCCGGAAGTTTGATCTGTATCTTTTGGCCACCTTCCAGGTCAACGTATCGCCAAACCAATTTTTTCATGGCATCTTCATCACTTACCCAAGGCCCCCCGGTCTGAGACCATCCCGGAGAACTGGCAATAGCCATCTCAAAATTCAGGCTATCAGCCAAATGGATGGCATATCGGAAGGCTTCTTTCCATTTTGGGGTCATATAGACAAGACGGTTTTCTACAATTTGTGGAGTTTCGAGGTTGGCATCGAAATTCTGAAAACCAACAATCCCCGCACGTTTCATCCACATAAGGTCTTTGTAAATACCCTCTTGTGTAATGTTTCCATTTAACCAATGCCACCACACACGAGGACGGGCGGAAGAGGGTGGATTTTTGAACGATTCATACAGATTGTCAACCGTCTGTTCTTGTGCGGACAAAGGGTTGAAACAAATCAGATATGTAAATAAAAGAAATAAAATCTTTGTAGTTTTCATATTGCTCAGATTGTTTTTAAGAAATAATTGTTAATGGTTACAAAGATAAAACATTTCTATATTACATTCGATGTAAATCAAATGATGTCGGATGTAATTTTTGGTTAGGTTGATATGTTTTTTTTCTACCTTTGTCATATGGGAAAGTATATATTCCAAAACGCTTGTGTATTAAATATGTAAAACTTTAAAATATTCAGAAAAATGAAGATGCGTTCTATTTTTATGACCTGTCTACTGGCTTTGTCAGTATGCTTTTTGCGGGCAGAAGTTAAGATGCCTGCTGTATTTAGTGATAACATGGTGTTACAACAACAATCTGAGGTGGCTATCTGGGGATGGGCTAAGGCTCATGCATCCGTGAAAGTTACCACTTCTTGGAATAACAAGGGGTATTCGGCTAAAGCGAATCAAGAAGGTTATTGGAAGGTGATGGTTAAGACACCGGCTGCAAGTTTTACACCGTACAAAGTAACGGTTAGTGATGGAAAAAAGATTACTTTAAACAATGTATTGATAGGAGAGGTTTGGGTATGTTCCGGACAATCCAATATGGAAATGCCGATGAGTGGTTGGACCGGTCAGCCTATTGCGAATAGTTCGGAAGATATTTTAAACTCTACTAACTTTGGTATCCGTTGCTATACAATGAAAAGAGCCTCTAAAGCAGAACCACAGAATTTATGTGAAGGTTCATGGGAAGTGGCAGATATTGAAACAACTCCAAAATTTACTGCAACCGGATATTACTTTGCTCGTTTGTTGAATCGCGTGTTGAATGTGCCTGTCGGATTGATTCATACAAGCTGGGGAGGTTCACGTATTGAAGCATGGATGACAAAAGAATCATTAAAAGATATTCCGGAAAAGAAAATTCCACAAACAGATGCTGATATTAAAGTAGAAAATGGAACACCAACCGTTCTTTATAACGGTATGTTACATCCGATTGTAGGTTATGGTATGCGTGGAGCTATTTGGTATCAAGGTGAATCAAATTGTGGTGAACCGGATTTATATGTGAAGATGTTTGACAAGATGGTACGTGAATGGCGTGCGATATGGGGAGTGGGAGAGTTTCCTTTCTATTATTGTCAGATTGCACCATTCAGATATGGTAATTTAAATTCGGCTCTTTTACGTGAAGCACAAGCCAAAGGTTTGAAGACAACACCTAATACCGGTATGGCTGTATTGATGGATGCAGAAAGTCCTACGTTGATTCACCCGGCTAAAAAGAAAGATGCCGGTGAACGTTTAGCTTTTTGGGCGTTGGCTAAGACTTATGGAAAAAATATTCCATATCGTAGTCCGGAACCTGTTTCATTGACTTTCGAAGGACGTTTGGGTATTATTACGGTTGAACATGTTGGATTAGGTATTACTTCATGGGGTAAAGAGGTGAATAACTTCAAGGTAGCCGGTGAAGATGGTAATTTCCGTCCGGCAAAGGCTGTTGTAACAAAGGATAAGATTTTTGTATTTTCACAATATGTAGAAAAACCGGTGGCTGTTCAGTATTGCTTCGATAATACATCTGCAACAGAAATCTTTACTCAGGAGGGATTACCAATGTCCTCTTTCCAAATGTCTGTGAAGTGAATATGAATTGAAAAACGAAATC
This sequence comes from Parabacteroides sp., assembly GCA_017560165.1. Classification (GTDB taxonomy): domain Bacteria; phylum Bacteroidota; class Bacteroidia; order Bacteroidales; family Tannerellaceae; genus Parabacteroides. The sequence continues at coordinate 10,726 of JAFYOM010000322.1, read as the reverse complement.
AGATAAGGTTATGAAGAAAAAACTAGTTGTTAGTTTATGTAGTTTGGCTTTGTTCTTATGGGGTACTGCGACTGCTCAGGTCTATGATTTGCCTCGTTCTACTCCGGAAGAACAAGGAGTACCTTCAAAAGCTTTGATAACGGTCTTTGATTCGTTGATGGCTACCCCTCAAACAGATATTCATAGTGTGGTTGTCATGCGACATGGTAAGGTTATCGGTGAAATCTATCCGAAGCCGTTTGCTATTGAGTATAAACATACGATGTATTCTTGTTCTAAAACATTTGTGAGTGTAGCGGTAGGTTTAGCTATAGAAGAAAATCGTTTACGTCTGACGGATCGTGTAGCTCCTTTCTTTATCGAATCATTACCGGATAGTATTTCAGTGGGATTAGCTGAAATGACTGTTGAGGATCTTTTGACAATGCGTTCGGGTATCACTCCGGATTGGGAAATGCGTAACATACGAACAGATTGGATTCGTACCTTCTTGGCAAAACCAGTAGAAGGGGTAGGCGAAAAATTTGGATATGATTCGATGGCTACCTATATGCTTTCTGCAATTGTTCAGAAGGTAACAGGTATGACTACTTTAGATTATTTGAAGAAGAAGATCTTTAAAGAGATGCATATTACCGATGTTGCTTGGGAGTTGAGTCCGGAAGGTGTGAATACCGGCGGTTGGGGATTATATATTCAAAGCGAATCATTGGCTAAGTTCGGACAGTTATGGTTAGATAAAGGTAAATGGAATGGAAAACAACTAGTTCCGGCTTCATGGATCGAACAGATGAGTGCGCTTCATGTAGAAAAAAACAGCTATGGTTATCAGATATGGCATTGTGATTATCCGGGAGCGGTTCGTGCGGATGGTGCATTCGGACAGTGGGTTATTGTGGTGCCTGATAAAGATATGGTAGTGGTTATTACGCAATGTTCAACAGGAAGTGGTCGTTACCAAAGAGGTTTAATCTGGAATCATATTGTTCCTCAGTTGAGTGAAGCACCTTTAGCTATAGGAAATGATTATAAACGATTACAGGAAAAACAACGTACTTGTCAGTTGGTAATGCCGGAAGGTAAAGCTAGCAATGTCGTAACAAAAAGCTTGTTAGGAAAGAAAGTATTGTTGAAGAAGAACATTTACGGTTGGACTACCATCGATTTTCAACAGAAGGAGAAGGCGATTGTGATGAAGATAACGACTAAAAAAGGTGAAGTCTTTGAAATACCTTTCGGATATAAAGAATGGATAACCGATCAGCTATCAACTTATCCGTTCTATTCAATCAATGCTTTAGGACGTTTTAGTGGTATTGAAGGTCCTTTCTTTGTTGCGGGTAGCTATGCTTGTCCGGAAACAAATGTATTGAAAATGAAAGCTCATTATGTCAATTGGATTACTCCGATTGATTATACATGGAGCGTGGAGGGTAATAAAGTTCATTTAGGTGTGATTACCAACCATGGTTCTAAAACAGCGAATTTAGAAGGAATTATTCAAAATTAATCGTGTATGGAAATGTTTGGCCCTTGGGGGTTGTTTGTTGATATAGGTATCATTTCAGCCCTATTGTTGGTTGGAAAATGGATGCGTGTAAAAATTAAATGGATTCAAAAATTGTTCATTCCACCTAGCTTGTTGGCTGGTTTTATGGCTTTGGCTCTAGGTGAAAACGGGTTGGGATGGATCCCTTTATCCAATGAAGTTGGTACGTATGCAGGTATTCTGATTGCTCTTATTTTTGGATCTCTACCTCTGACTTCGCAGAAGGCTGAGAATAAAGGAATGGATGTAGGACCGATGTGGGCCTATTCGCAAGCCGGATTTCTGTTCCAATGGGCGTTGGGAGGATTATTAGGACTGTTAGTCTTAAATCAATTATGGCCATTAAGTCCCGGTTTTGGTATAACGATGCCGAGTGGTTTCTGTGGAGGACATGGAACAGCTGCAGCAATCGGACATGCTTTTGAACAATTGGGGTACGATGAGATTCTAACGTTAGCGATGACTGCGGCTACCTTTGGAATTGTAGCCTCTGTGATAATTGGACTTATTTGGATAAAGTGGGGTACTCGGAAGAAATATACGGCATTTTTGTCTGATTATGATGAATTACCGGAAGAGTTGCGGACCGGTTTACTTCCTGAAGAGAAAAGAGAATCGATGGGAGTCAATACCTGCTCTTCTATTTCAATGGATTCTATGACCTTTAATTTGTCTATTATCTGTTTGATAGCGTTAGGAGGTTATGGATTCAGTCTGTTGGTGACTCATTATTTGCCGGATTTTGAACTGCCGGTGTTCAGTTGTGCTTTTGTTGTAGGTATCCTCTTTAAGAAATTATTAGATCGTACTCATGTCAGTCATTATGTTTGTCGGCAAACAGTCGGACATATAAGTGGAACCTTAACCGATTATTTGGTTGCCTTTGGTATTGCTTCCATTAAGATTTCGGTTGTATTAACCTACATCGTACCTCTTTCTATCCTGCTGTTATCTGGTTTGCTAATGGTTTGTGTGTATGTTTTCTTTATGGCAAAGAAGATGATGAAAGAGTGTTGGTTTGAAAAGGCTCTCTTTACATGGGGATGGTACACCGGAACTATGGCTATGGGTATTGCTTTATTGAGAGTCGTTGATCCGAAGATGAAAAGTCGTTCTTTGGATAGTTATGCATTGGCCTATCTCTTTATTGCTCCAGTCGAAATTATATTGATCTCCTTAGCTCCTTGGGCTTTCGTGAATGGTTATGGATTGCTCTTCTCGATCGTTTGTTTGTTAGGAGGTTTGGGTGTAATGGCTGTCGCTTATTTCAAACGTTGGTTTGTCTGATTAAACAAGGTAAATGATATATAAAATGAAAAAGATTGCATTATCATTATTATGGGTGTTCGGTTTGGTTACTTTGTTGACATCCTGTACATCTACTTCCACTCCAAATGTTTCATTCGTACCACAAGGTGAACTCCTTGAAAGAATAAAACAAAATTTGAATCGATTGGAGAGTAAAAAATATCAGCCTGAAAATGTCTTTTTGACAGAAGAACAATCAAAAGGGTGGCCTGGTGATACGGAAGGAAGAACCATCCTTGGTTTAATGTGTGATTCGAAAGCCGGTAACATACATACGGATAATCTTGCTAAAATCGTTAGTCTCATTCCTGAACATTTGAATCAGAAAGGGTATATGGGAATTGATTATGGAGAAATTATCGATGAACAGCAAATTTCCGGTAACGGATGGATGTTACGTGGCTTGTGTGCTTATTATGATTACACAGGAGACAAAGCGACTTTGGATATGATTCGTTCCATTTCACACAATCTATTTGTCCGACATGCTGGAAAATACAAGGACTATCCGATTAATGAATCAGAACGAAGCGGTGATGGAGGTGCAGCCGGCCGTATCGCGAACCAAGTAAGAGAATGGCGACTTTCATCTGATATCGGATGTCTATTTGTTGGACTTGATGGTTTGGTTGATGCCTGGCGGATTATTGGAGGAGACGAGGTTCGGAATGTTATTGATGAAATGATTGCACGTTTTTTAGAATTGGATTGCATAAAGATCAAATCACAAACACATTCGACACTTACCGGTTGTCGTGCATTGCTTCGTTTTGCAGAATTGACAGGCGAAAAGCACTACATTGACGAAGTAGAAAAACGATGGGATTTGTATAAAAAATATGGTATGACAGAGAATTACGCAAACTATAATTGGTTTCGTCGTTATAATACCTGGACAGAACCATGTGCTATCGTTGATTCATACCTTATCGCTTTAAAACTATGGGAACATACCGGTCAAGTGACGTATTTAGAGGATGCGCATTTGATCTGGTACAATGCAATCTGTCATACTCAGCGTGCAAATGGTGGTTTTGGTTGTGATGCATGTCCGGGTGAAGCTTCCGGTCCGGATTTACGAGTAAAAATAGATGAGGCTGATTATTGTTGTACGATGAGAGGAGCTGAAGGTTTGGCTACTGCAGTGAATTCATTGGCCTGCTATAAAGACGGCTGTATCTATTTGACGGGATTTCATGAAGGTATAGTTCATATCAATGAGACTCAATTGAAGATCAGTAGCGACTATCCATTTTCCGGAAAATTTGAATTAGAGGTGTTACAAGGTAAAATAAAAGCCGAACAGATGAAAATATTTATCCCTTATTGGATGAAGATAGATTCACAAGTACAACTTGAAGATGGATTTATAACTTTAAAAGAGACACTTCAAAAAGGTGATAAATTAGTTGTCTCATATCGTTTTGAGTCAAGAGAGGAACCGTGTCTCAATACCGAAAATACATCAGAAAATGTTGTTCGAAAATTTTCGGGTCCTCTTATTTTAGATGAATTTGACAAGCCGATATATCATATCATGAGCGCGGAAGTGAACAAAGCCAGTGGTTATCATCGCCGCATACTTCATCAAAAATAGATAAGAAGAGAAATCCCCTAAATCTGAGTTTCTTTCCTGATTGAAGAAGACAACGATTTAGGGGATTTTTTTTTATGCTTTCTTTATGAACTTACGGGCAAGCCATTTTCGAACAGGCTCATCGTACCATTTAAGACAGATGTATGCAAGTACAATGCTGGATAGGATGACGGTGGTTGCCATTACCCAGGTATCTGCCCATGTATATACTCTCTTTTCAATCAACCAAGCGTAGAATAGATACATGATAGGATAGTGAACGATGTACAATGGATAGGAGAGATCTCCTAAGAATTTATTGATACTGCTTGTATAATGATCCGAACTATAACCACACGCTCCAATAAAAACGATGATAGGGTATATCAAAGCAATGCAAGTTACTTCATAAAGGCTATTAATACTGAGGTTCTCCATAGGAGAGATATAGGGCACGGTAAAAGTGCTTATAAGCAAAACACTACAAATCCAAAATGCACCTTTTATCGGGCGAGGTTTGAATGTACGGGCAAGCAACATACCGATAGAGAATGGGAATAACATACGTACCAGGCCTCCCCAGAAATTGACTGTGTCAATAGTCCATCCAACACCTACACTGTCGTATCCTGAGATATTTCCAACAAAAAACCAGGTATGAATAATGCCTAAGATTACTGTAACGACAGCAAGCATTTTAGTGGATAGACGTCGTATGATGAGAGCATAGAGTATATTACCTATGTATTCGAAAAAGAGTGACCATCCGGGTCCGTTTAAAGGATACATCTCTCCATTTCCACGTATTTCATAAGGCACACCCGGAATCGCGGGTATCATACACATGGTAAGTAATAAAGCTACCATTACCCAACTGATAGGAGTAACTGTTCCATTCCACTGTTGGCTTCCTCCTATAAGGAAAGAGATGGTTCCGATAATAGCTCCCATGATTAGCATCGGATGCAAACGAATCAGACGGCGTTTGAAGAAACTACCTAGTGACATTTTTTTCCAGCGGTCATCATACGCATAACTAATCACGAAGCCGGATAAAATAAAGAAGAAATCTACCGCAATATGTCCATGATTTAATGTTGTGATGAGACCATTTCCATCCCCGTTAGTTGCTTCAGCAAAAGCAAATCCTTCGTGGATGTGATAAAAAAGAACCAATAGAGCTGCAACACCACGTAGGCCGTCAAGCAGTTCGTAATGAGGTTTCGTATCAGCAAAATGTGCCGATGGTAAAAGATTTTTTTGCATATGAACTATTATGAAACTATACTTAATTCAGTTGATATTTATGTATGTTTATTTAAATATTGAATATTATATATTTTTCTCAATATTTGCACTGACATACATTCCTAGTTTAAATTGTTTGTCGGTATTTTTAACCTTTGCATAAACATTTATTGAGCGATTTTCACTATTTACCATAGGATCAATCGCAACAACTTCTGCCTTGAAAGTTTTATTTGTTAGTCCATTAACTGTAAATGTAACACAATCTCCTAAAGCAATGTGTGTTATATCTCTTTCGTAAGCAGTAAGAAGTAACATCGTTTCAGAATAGTTGATGATATCACATATAGATTGGCCTGCCTCAAAAAAATGTCCGGAATTAACCTGCATGTCAGTAATATAACCACTAATGGGAGCTTTCACCTCTAAATAAGTCTTGATTCCATTTTGTCGGAGTAATTCAGCATCTACATCGAGTAAAGCTAATTGAGCACGGGTGGCATCCAAGCGACTTTTTTCAGATAGAAAATCTGCTTTACTTTGTTGGAGTTTCTTTTGTGATGCAGCTTCGTGTGAAGCAAGTTTATTCTGACGTTGGTATTCTTTTTCAAGATATTCCACTTGAGCTAAAGAGGTAAGGTATTCTTCTTGGAGTTCTATAAATTCCATGTTTTTAAGAGTCGCTATAATCTGTCCTTTTTTTACAAAAGAACCAGGAAAAACAGAAACGGCCTCCAATGATCCTCCCATAGTTAATGTTACGGTATTGATACAGCGAGGAGAATAGGTAATGGTTCCGTTGAAAGAAATACGCTTTTTGTTATCTGATAGTTCCTGATTCTCCTCTTTGATCACTTCCTCTTCATTTGGAGAGACAATCTCTTCTGTTGTTACATCGTTTTTTAGATTATTTGTTATTTCGACCTCCTTCTCTACTTTATCGTTATTTGAACACGATACAAGAAATAGGAATGACATCTGTAATCCAATAGCTAAAATGCTTCTTTTCATGTTTATATAATCTTTATTTATTGTTATTCTGTATATAATTCGAGTTCTAGTACTGAGACATTATAATTATAGATTGTTTCTATATATGATTTTTTTATCTCTCTTACAGTATTTAAATTTTGAACAAATTCAACAATGTTTATTTCACTTTCTTCAAATTTTAGTATAGTACTGGCAAGTAAGGATTCAGCCTCTTTCAATGCATCTTTTGAATAATATTGAAGGCTTTCATAATCTTGTATCAGCTTTGTTTTGATTTCTTCAATTTTGTTATTAAGAAGGATTTTATTTTTATCAGCTTCCCATTCAGCTATTCTTAAATCAGCTTTTGCTTGTTTACTTCGACTTAGTTGGGAATGGAACAAGAGAGGAAATGATATTCCTACCATCCATGAATTAAGATTCTTTTCAGGAAAATAGTTTTGTCTATTATATCCTATAGAAAACTCAGGGAAAAATTTACTTTTTTCTATTTTCATAAGACTTTTTTTCTCTTCTACTTGTCCAGAGAAGTAGTTCATATGTGATATGGATGGTAAAAGAGCCTCTATACTTATTTCATGGAATGATTTCAGTACTTTTTCATGTTCATTTTCGATATAATAGGGGAGAATATTTTTCTCGGAGTAACAAACCCATGTAAACCGATCTTCTGCTAAAGATAACTCTTTTTCTGATTGTAAAGCTAAAGTTTGAAGATTGGTGGCCATTGTTGAAATCATATATTTTTCAGTTAAATCTATATCTCCTTGAGAATATCTGAGTTCACCACTTTTTCTGAGTTTTTCCCCCAATTCATTTTGCGCATGATATAGATTGTTTATTGATTTTGCATATTGATAGTAGGCCCATGCTCGTTTAACCTCTGCTACAATCTCTTTTTTAATCATTTCTCTATGATTTTTGTGAGTTGATACTTGAGAATTAATAAGCGTATTTTTATAAAAAGGAGTTAGAAATGAACCAAGTGGTTGTTCGATTGAAAGTTGATTATCATAACGGTGACCACTATTAAGCTGTCCCCAAGAATAATTGACAGAGGTGTTTCCTGGATCCCATATTTCCCCTTTGGATGTTTCAAGACGTCCTATTTCTGCATTTACTATTTTTAGGCGAGGATGGTTTGTCAATGCAATATCAATGGCCTCTTCCAATGAAATTACATTTTCTAATTCATCAGTATTATTATGAGGTTTATTCGATATATTGGTTGCATATACATCGTTATTTAAAAAAGAGGTTATACCTACAAATAATAGAAAGAAAGATAATCGATTAGCATGTTCTATCTTTTTTCTGTTTTTTTTACGAGTGATAGTCGTATTAACGGTATTTACCAGTTTGTAGAAAACAGGGATAATGATAAGGGTAAGAATTGTAGATACAATCAAACCTCCAATAACAACGGTCGCTAAAGGACGTTGTACTTCTGCTCCTGCAGATGTCGCAATTGCCATTGGGACAAAACCTAAAGAGGCTACCAACCCTGTTAGAAAGACCGGCCTTAACAAATGTAGGCAACTTCTTTTTATAATTTGCATTGTACACATAGCATATTTCTTTTTCTTTCTTAAATCATTAAAGTGGTTAATCATAAGGATACCGTTGAGTACGGCTACCCCAAAAAGAGCGATAAAACCTATTCCTGCAGAGATACTGAATGGAAGTCCACGTATCCATAAAGCAACGATACCTCCAATAAGTGATAGGGGAACGGTTGAAAAGACTACCAATGAATAAATGAAACTTTTGAAAGCAAAGAATAATAAAAGTAAAATTAATATCAAAGCAATAGGTATTACAATCGTGAGTGTGCGGATTGCGTTCTGAAGATTTTCAAACTGACCACCATACTCAAAATAATATCCTGGTTTTAGTTTTATGTGTTTATTGAGTGACTCTTGAATTTTAGAAACAACTTGCTGTATATCTGTATCTCTTACATTTACTCCAATAACAATTCTACGTTTAGTTGCATCTCTGTTGATTTGCAATGGACCATTTTGAAGTGTGATTTCTGCCACTTCGCTAATTGGTATCCTTATACCTTCTGAAGTTCTTATAAACAGTTTATCAATATCAAGTCCATTTACTTTTTCTTTGTCTAGACGAACGACTAAATCAAATCGTCTTTCATTCTCAAAGACTACACCGGCTGCTTCTCCTGCATATGCCGTTCGGATAATCGTATTTAGCTCTTCAATGTCAATACCGTATCGGGCAATTTTTGTTCGGTCGTAATTAATCAGTAACTGTGGTAATCCCATAGCCTGTTCAACCAATACATCAGATGCACCGGGTATCTGCTCTACATAAGAAGCGGCCTCTTTTGCTTTTGAATAAAGCTCTTCCATGTCCTCTCCATATAATTTAATCGCTATATCAGCTTTTGTGCCGGTCATCAACTCATTGAAACGTAATTGGATCGGTTGGCTAAAATTGAATTCTACATTTTCAATACAAGCTAAAGAAGATTTCATTTTTTCAACTATTTCAGCCCTACTATTTGCAGAGGTCCATTCATCAAAAGGTTTCATTATGATCATTATATCTGCATCTTCAATAGCCATAGGGTCTGTTGGAACTTCAGCTGTTCCTATCTTAGCTACCACATACTTGACTTCAGGGAAGTTCTCTTTTAGTATTTTTTCAGCTTTTAATGAGACTTCAATACTTTTACTAAGCGAACTTCCTGCAGGAAGGGTCATCTGCATAGCAAAATCTCCTTCATCGAGTGTCGGAATGAATTCTGCTCCAAGTTTGGTAAAAAGCACAAGTGATAAGACAAGGGCTATAAATGAAGAGGTAATAGTTATTATTATGTGATTCAAACAGTAATCCAAGACCTTTTTATATCCTTTATTCAAATGTATAAAGAAAAGATCTGCTAAAGTTGGCTTTACTGAAATAGTACGCTTTAGGAATAAAGAGGACATCATCGGAACATAAGTAAGCGAAAGAATTAAGGCACCAATGATACAAAAAACAAGAGTTTTTGCCATGGGTGTAAAATATTTACCTTCAATCCCCGTAAGCGTTAGAATAGGGAAAAAGACTATCAAGATAATCAATACAGCAAAAGTTGCACTTCTAACAACATTTCCGGCTCCAATTTCCACCTCATGATCCATCTCTTCCTTAGTAAGTGTACGACCTTTTAAGCGTTTTCCGTAAATGTGAGCGAGTATACCTTCCAAAATGACGATGGAACCATCAACAACAATACCAAAATCGATAGCACCTAAACTCATAAGATTGGCAGATACACCAAATATTCTCATCATAATAAAACCAAATAACATTGCGAGAGGAATAACGGATGCAACAATCAATCCGGCTCTAACGTCTCCTAAGAAAATGATTAACACCAAAAATACGATGATTGCACCTTCTATTAGATTCTTTATTACAGTGGAGATATTACGATTTACTAACTCCGAACGGTTAAGATAAGGCTCTATGATAATCCCTTCTGGTAACATTTTTTGTACCTTTTCCACTCGTGTTTCTAATTCACGGGTGACAACATTGGCGTTTGCTCCTTTTAGCATCATTGCGATACCTCCAACTGATTCTCCTTCGCCATCCTTAGTCATCGCTCCAAATCGTTTGGGAGTTCCTAGTTGAACTTTACCTATATCTGCAATACGAACAGGAATACCTCCTCGGTTAGCAACAACAATTTGTTCTATATCATTCATATCTTTGATCATCCCTTCTGAACGGATATAATAGGCACGGTTTATTTTTTCAATGTAACTTCCTCCGGTATTTTGATTGTTCTTGCTAAGAGCTTCAAATACTTCACCTATGGTTATGTTTAACGAGAATAAAGCATTAGGATCGACAGCCACTTCGTATTGTTTAAGATACCCTCCAAAACTATTGATTTCGACAATACCGGGAATACCTGATAGTTGTCTTTTTACAATCCAATCTTGGATGGTTCGGAGTTCCATTGCATCATACTTATCTTTATATCCTTGCTCTACTTTCAATATATACTGATATATTTCTCCAAGTCCTGTAGTTAT
>JAFYOM010000321.1 GCA_017560165.1 Parabacteroides sp. | reverse complement strand
GAACTTTTCTACGATTGTTAGATATGCATTATTTGAACCTTTTAAATAGTTATTATTTTCCTTATTTAAAACAGAAGACAGAGGATATTTAGAAGATTGTAAAGTAGCATTAGTATAACTCCATGTACCTCGTACATCATTTTCATTTGTTGAAGCAAATGTATATGTTGCACTCTTATAAAAAACATTAGTAGTATTATCACCTTTCAATTGAACATCCTTTATCACCACTCGGGTTGGAGAAGAAGATGTGTTGGCTGACAATGCTATTCTCTCATCTACTTTCGCATTAAACGATACACGTGTCAATTCATGCTTAAAAATAAATTTCACTTCACTTTCATTCACGCCATCAGTATCTTGATCCGTACCGTTTCCATCATCTCCAAAATATCTTTGATTCATTTGTACATCTGCTACAAAGTCCACCATTTTAGTTGGATCTTCATTCACTGTAAAAGTAATTGTTGGAGCACCATCTGTATCTTTATCATTGCCTGACAATACAATTCCTTTATCATTATTGGCATCATCATACGGTGCATAAGCAAAGAAAGAAATTTGATCACCCCCTGTGGGTGGCCAGTATTTCAAAGGAGAATAGGTCCAACCAGAGTTGTAAAACACCCTCTGATTATACATAAAGTTAGGAATCTGATTTGAGAAATCTGATTGTCCTGTATAAGAAGCCAAAACTCCAAAACCGGTAGTTTGAATGCCAGTTGTACCACTATCATCCGTAATAGTACCCTTTGTTTGTTTACCAACGTAAGTACTAAAACCAATCGCATGGTTCATATCCAAAGCTTCGATCACTTCGTCTTGTGAACAACTGCTCAATAAAACAGCAGCCATCATACCTGCTAAAAAAATTCTTGTTTTCATATTCATTATACTATTAAGTTTACAAGTTTATTATAATTCCACTTCGTGTTCTATCTCTTCTCCCCACCCTTCTACGACTGCTTCAAAACCACTGGTTGAACCAGAAGGATCTTCAGGAATATCCGGAAGTTCCGGTTCATTGGGCATATCAGGTATTTCCGGTTCTTCTGGATCTTCCGAAACCTCTATCGCTAACACCAACCGAAAAGGAGCCGTCTGTTTAAATAGGTGTCCTACCTGATAAGTAAAATCCACCACCGTTTTATTATCTTTCAACAACACCGATAAATTCAGTTCATTAGCCTCCTTCTTTCCCGTATGTCCATATGGTAGACCAAAACTCATGAAGGTATAAGTTAAACATCCCTTCGTGTTATCCAAACTATCCATCTTCAACGACCATCCCTCCAATAAATGTGTACCGATCTCCGTATTCGGTCGATCCAATCCCAACATACGACCGGCAGCCATACCATCCAAACTGGCTCGTACCGAGCGAGCATTTTGTACACCGCTCATCTTTATCTTCACAATAGTTGTATAGATCTTATTCTCAGGCGTTAACGTACTCGTATAAATAACATCAGGAGACTTTTCACATTCACTGACCATCTCCGCAGTCACTTCATAGTCCGTGAGGATATCTACTCCCAACCGTTCCGGATCACAAATCACCAGTTCACCTTCCGTCTTACTCCTATACCACTTGGAAACCAGCTCAATGGCATGAGCCTCTGCTGTCATAAAACGATTCATTCCTCGAAAACTCATCGAAGCAAACTCATCCACACTTTGATTAAAAACCAACACATCATATTTTCCGGGTAACAAATCAACAAACAACCCATCTACATCGTGCGTCACATAACGAATTGGAGTGGAACCATCCTGTGGATAAAAAAGCAAGGTCATACCATTTGGGCGCTCCCCAAATCGACTCCAATCTACCTCAAAATGGATTCTTGCCCGATGATAATGATTAAGACACAGCTCCTTATGTTCACAAGAGACAAATAAAAGCATCAAACAACTCCAAAATCCTATCCACCCCCATCTTTTCATTGGTGACCTCCTTTCTTCCACATAGAGGAATCCAAAATCCAAACCAACGAAACTTCAGCTTTAGTCGGCCCCCACCAATGACGTTTTTTTGTAATTTGCCATACATAGTGATTATCTTGCGGTTCGTATTCTTTATACAAACCTCCCATATAACCGACACCAATGGTAAAATCCAAATTCAATCGTTTGGCTATCGGAAGCGAATAACCATATTCCACACCTCCGGCATAATTCCATTTGTTACTCATATAACCACGACCGCCCCATGCAAAATCGTAGGTCAACGCTTGTCCATACAAGCCAATATGGTGTCCAGAAAGTACCTGCTCTTTATGACGTTTTCCTAACCATTTACGCACATAAAGATCTCCTCCATACGTACGCCAATAACGATATTTATGATCATTATGCCACCAAGCATACATCCAGTTTGCTCCAACCGTCCAATCTTTTCCAAAGGTAAATTCCAGTCCAATATTCGGAATCGCAACAGCTGTATACAACAGATTCGTTTTCAAAGCCATATAGTATGGCCTTGCGTTCTCACCAGTCTGTGTAACTTCTCCATTCTTATCTTGCGCAACCACCGATTGAAACAAGAAAAGCATCCCTATCAAGATAATATTTATCCGATTAATCCTCACCCATTATCTCCCCTAATCTCTCTTTACAATTTTACCGGTACTGTATTTTTCTGATACAGTCTGATACAGTAAGAACAGATCGACAAAAAACACAATACGCATAGCATTTACTTAATAACAAAAGTACAACAGAGAATATGCATGTTTTAAAAAAAAACGTTAATATTTCCAAAAAGAGATATTCGTATTTTACAAAAGCATGTTCGTATTCTACAAAACTCTGGAAACAAATAAAATAGGAAATATTTCTTAAGGCTAGAAGATAATAAATTAAGGATATAATCGTTCTATCTAAATTAAGATTTCTGTTGAGCCAAATACTCCGTCAAAGTCATACCCATTACCCGTTTGAAACATTCTGAAGCCGTAGAACGAGAACGAAAACCAGCTAAAAAGAACAAATCATGCACATGGGTATCTGGATGTTTTTTGAGCTCCTCCACCACATATTGGATACGACATTTGGAGACATACTCACTAAAACCCATATCTACATTACGTTTAAAAGCCTCATTAACATACGTACGGTTAGAGTGAACCTTAGAAGTAAGAACTGATAAGGTTAAATCAGGATCACGCCATCCTTCATTTACCTCTATAACCTCTACAATCTTTTCCCAAAGAGAATTCATTGGAGATGCTGGTTCTAGCTGTACCACATCCAAATTCTCATATCGTTTTTTAGGAGTATAAAGACGAATTTTCAACTCATAGTATGCAACCCCGAAGAAAAATCCCATCCATGCCATTTGATGTAAAACCTCCAAGACATAAGCATGTGTCATCTGTTCCAAGAAATACAGTACTCCTATCAAACAAAATCCCAATGAATAAGTCCATATAAATTTTCGATCAACACTACTTTGTTTATAGTCATACGGTAACAAAAAGAGCACAAAACCATAAAAGAGCATTACGATAAGGGAAAAGAATCGGAACCACACATTCGGTTCTGCAATATGTTCCCACAAATCAGCAAGCGTATAGAGAGTTGTATATTTAATACCTCCAAACAATCCGATAAATAGCAACATTAAAAGCGGAATAAATAAAAAAGCATAGACCTTCAAGCGATTACCTTTAACACAAAAGACTTCCAACGGATAGAAAAAATAAGTCATCATTATCCCAATAGGGACAAACGTATGTTCCGAATCTAAATAGGTAACATAGGAAACACTTGTTCCCTTCCATATACGAAAGATAAACATAAAAGCAAAGAAAGCCGATATCCAACTTAATATAGCCTGAATTAAACGTGAATAGTCTCCCGTCTCTTCTCTGCGTTTCCATAATAAAACACCACAAGTAATCAATAGAACTACCATCACCGCCAACAAAACAGAAGCAACATACAACATACGTATTCCTTTTTGACTATAATAATAAACACCTTGTAATAGCGTGCAAATATACAAAGTTGCTTATGAAACTAAAAAAATCATTTAACAAAACACATACCCATTCCTTACAAAATTACCTCCGATGTAATTGTCACTTACCCGGCGAGTAATTTCAATTACATCCGACCTAATTTTGAATTAGATTATGATTCCTTTCAGAAATGATTTCAAAAAATCATTCAGAAAACGTACTTTTGCGTCGGTATATCAAAAAGCGTTGAAGAGATGAAAGTATGCATAGCCGAAAAACCCAGTGTCGCACGTGAAATTGCAGAGGTATTGGGAGCGACTAAAAAGATGAATGGATATATAGAAGGTAACGGATACCAAGTAACCTGGACCTTCGGTCATCTCTGTACACTCAAAGAGCCGCATGATTATGCCGAAAGTTGGAAAAGATGGAGCCTCTCCTCTTTACCAATGATTCCACCTCGTTTCGGAATCAAACTAATCAGTAATCCGACCTACGAACAACAGTTCAAAATCATCGAAGGGCTTATGCAAAAGGCTGAGATGGTTATCAACTGTGGGGATGCCGGACAAGAGGGGGAATTGATTCAACGATGGGTTATGCAAAAGGCTGGCTGTCAATGTCCGGTCTATCGTTTATGGATCTCTTCATTGACCGAGGAGGCCATTCGTGAAGGATTCCAGCAACTAAAAGAACAAACAGAATTCACCAAACTCTATGAGGCCGGGCTTTCACGAGCGATAGGCGATTGGCTGTTGGGTATGAACGCCACCCGTCTTTACACGCTCCGCTATG
>JAFYOM010000320.1 GCA_017560165.1 Parabacteroides sp. | reverse complement strand
AGTTTTCTCATAAAGTGAAACATTACTAAAAAGAGCACAAACCATTGACATATAAAGTGAAGCAGGAATACCCTTTCCACTAACATCACCTATACAAAAATAAAAATGATCTTCGCGTATAAAATAATCATATAAGTCCCCTCCCACTGATTTAGCCGGCTGAATAAAACCACAGATATCCAAGTCCTTTCGAAGAGGAAAAGCCGGATATTGTTTGGAGATTAAACTCATCTGAAGTGTTGAAGCAATAGTTAGATCACGTTCAATTCCTGCCTTTGTTTGTGTAACCTTAAGCAATTTACGGAAAAGCCATATAAAACATACAGTCATAAAGAAGATGCTGATTATGGAAATCCATGTAGTAATGGACTTCATTCGATCCACACTTCCATAAACATCCTTAACCGGACATTGTATACCTAAAATCCAACCAGTACGTTTTAATCTTTCAAAATAGAAAAATGCTTTATCATTGGAACTATTCTCAACAATGTATTTCCCCTCTATTTCATGATTGATATCAATCTTTAAACTATCGATAAAACGATAGTCTCTGAACTCTTTCACCTCTGATATTTTCTTCAACAGAGAAGTTGTATCAGTATGACAGATGAATCGGAACTCACGATCAACCAATGTTACCTCTGCATTAGGGAAAGGAGTAGCCTCAAGACATTTTTGCTGAAAAGCCTCAGTATCTATATCAAGGGCTACTACTCCTAATTCTTGATTGTCTGTTCCATGAAAAGGAATAAGAAAACTTGTAACCACTTTTCCTCTACTTATTTCTCTATAAGGCTTACTCCAATAGGCAACGTCGGTATTTATTGTAGACTTATACCATTCTCTCTGATGAAAATCATGAATATCCCCCAACTTGAGACGTTCTTTCTTGCCACTCAGATTAGTAACATAAGCTGCAAAACCATACTTTCCCTTCGTCTTAAAAGAGATATCCGTCTCAATACCTACAGCTATACCACAGATAAAAGGATTCGCATCAAGAAAATGCTCTAACAATTGAAAAACCTCTTCTTCTGAAATAGGTAGAAAGTCTTTCGGATCGATCGTAACAACATTCTTTCCATCAATTGTACGAATAATCTTACCAAATTTGGAAGAAAGAAGCGTATAAGCGACATCTTCCACACGTTGCAATTGTCCATCCACATAGCTCAGAACATAAGAGATATCACTATCTATTTTCTGATCCATTTCTTTGGATATCTCTTCACGCGCAATATAAAGACTTGATCCAAAACCAAGAGTAAAAACCACAACACCAATAAACACCACCCAAAAAGCGATGTTTGCTATCATCTCAAATCCTAATATCCTTTTCATTACGCGATTCTGTTCCGAAATTTATTGTGAGAAAACTGGTCTTACGTTTTTCTTATTTATAAAGGAATCTACGTATGCTTTTCTTTGGAGTTTTCTCAAATTCTTCACTCCTCTGTTCAAGCTTTGACAACTGACAGTATTTAGGCAAATGTGTATTTACTTCACTGCAAATAGCATTAAGATCTAATGATTCACGACTACAACCTAACAATTTCAATGTCAAATCACTTACATACACCAATCCGACTAATTTACCCTCACGAGAAACAACCACGCATTCTTCAAAAATAGAATGTGTAATAATCTGATCTTCCGCTTCTTCCGGATATATATTTTGTCCATTGGAACCTAGTAGCATATTCTTTTTTCTACCACGTATATATATAAATCCATTGCGATCTATAACACCAAGGTCTCCGGTATGTAACCATCCATCCTGATCAATGGTCTCCTCGGTAGCCTCTTGATTCTTATAATATCCCATCATCAGATTATCACCCTTTGCAATGATTTCACCCGGTATATTTTGAGGATCTTCACTTAACACTTTTACAGTCATACGTGAGGCTGCCTTACCACATGAACCTAATCGAATATCATGCCAGTCTTCATAAGCAATAATTGGAGCACATTCTGTCATACCATAACCTATGGTATAAGGGAATTTGATCATCTTAAGCACTTTCTCTACTTCCTTACTTAGTGCAGCTCCTCCCATAATCACTTCATAAATATTTCCACCAAAAGCCTGTACCAATTGCTTACGAATTTTAGCACATATAAACTGACGTAAGACTGGAACTTTTAGCATAAACTTCATACGTGGAGTATTAATAACAGGTAAAACCTTGCTATTGATAATCTTCTCCATAATCAAAGGAACACAAAGGAAGTATTCAGGTTTAAACTTTTCAAAAGCAGCCAACAAAACCTTAGGAGTTGGTACTTTCGTTATGATATTTAAATGAGCGCCCTGAATAACAGAATAAAGGAAATCAAATGTGAAACCAAACATGTGTGCCATTGGTAAAATAACTACCAACTGTTTCGGAGTAAATTTATTTCCAAAAGCATCTTGAGCAAATGATAGGTTGGAGCAAATAGAACGGTATGATAGCATAACTCCCTTAGGGCGACCTGTCGAACCACTCGTATAACTCAACAACATCAAATCTTCCGGATTTTCCGCTTCATAACATACATCTTCTGCAGTATAATTACCTTTATATGCCTCATAGAATTTATTAAATGCATTCTTTTCTATACCATCTGTATACATACTAGGTACTAAAGCAAGCATATCTTCTATATCTAAAAGGTACATCGGACATTCACCTGTTGGCCACAAATCTCTCAGACGTTTTTCTCCAATCATAAACTTAGCATCACAATGTTCACAAAGTGATACAAGCTGCATGCTACTATAATCAGATAATAAAGGAACAGCGACAGCACGATAAGTGATAATAGCAAGCATTGCAACACTCCAGTTTGTACAATTCTTACCACAAATAGCAATTTTGTCACCAGGCTTAATATTCAATTCTTCAAAAAGAAAATGTATATAACGTATTTTAGTAGCAACATCACCATAGGTATAAGTTAAACCTGACTCATAATCTGTAAATGCAGGTTTATCCCACGATTGTTTAAATACAAATT
>JAFYOM010000319.1 GCA_017560165.1 Parabacteroides sp. | reverse complement strand
TTAGTCTTAAGCGCATTCATCTTGTCAATCAGCTTTTTCCCCATCGCTTTACGTAAAGCATCACTTTCCCCACGGGTAAAGTTGGCTAACAAACGGGAAAGAAGCATGACCTGTTCTTGGTAGACGGTGATCCCGTAGGTGTCTTTTAAGTAACGTTCCATGACCGGGATGTCATATTTAATCTCCTCTTTCCCCTGCTTGCGGGCGATGAAAGAGGGGATATAGTCCATTGGCCCCGGACGATAGAGGGCGTTCATTGCAATCAAATCCTCGAATTTGGAAGGTTGCAATTCTTTCAAATATTTTTGCATCCCGGCAGATTCAAACTGGAATGTACCGGTGGTCTTACCGTCGCAATAAAGCTGGTAGGTTGTGGGATCCTCTAAACTGATATGGTCGATATCTAATTCAATGCCACTTGTCAAACGGATATTTTCAATCGCCTCCTTGATGATTGACAATGTTTTCAATCCCAAAAAGTCCATTTTGATTAATCCGGTCTCTTCGATGACTGCCCCTTCATATTGGGTCACCAACATCTCTTCTCCGGTATCCTTATCTTTGGCTGTACTGACCGGTACTACGTCTGATATATCGTAACGTCCGATGATAACTCCACATGCATGAACTCCTGTGTTACGTACGTTACCCTCTAACATCTGTGCATATTTCAAGGTATCACGAGCTAAAGGATCATTTCCGGTAGCAGCCTCTTTCAGTTCGGGCACATAGTTGATGGCATCTTTCAATTTGAATTTCTTCATGTCCGGAATCTTGTCCGGTACCAATTTCGCCAAACGGTTGGATTCTGGGAGTGGAAGTTTCTGGACACGTGCCACATCCTTGATGGCCGATTTGGTGGCCATCGTACCGTAAGTGATGATATGGGCAACACGTTCGGCTCCATATTTATCTGTTACCCAGCGAAGCACCTCACCGCGCCCGTCATCGTCAAAGTCGGTATCGATATCAGGCAAGGAGATACGGTCCGGATTCAAGAAACGTTCAAACAGCAAATCGTATTTAATCGGGTCAATTTTGGTAATCCCTAAACAATAGGCTACAGCAGATCCGGCAGCTGAACCACGACCGGGACCAACTGAAACTCCTAGTTCTTCGCGAGCTGCTCGGATAAAGTCTTGTACAATCAAGAAATACCCCGGGAATCCCATGGTTTTCATGATGTGCAATTCGAAGTTCAGTCGCTCTTGTACCTCTTCGTTTAGGTTGTCACCGTAACAGATTTTTGCTCCATCATAGGTGATTTTCTTAAGGTAGTCTGCCTCTAATTTGATACGATAGAGTTTGTCGTATCCACCTAACTTTTTGATTTTATCGTGGGCGTCCTCTTCACTCAGGACTACATTCCCATTTTCATCTCGGGTAAATTCGTTGAAAAGATCTTCCTCTGTGATGGTTTGCCGGTATCCCTCTTCGGTGCCAAATTCTTCGGGGATGGCAAAGGTGGGCATGATAGGTCCGTTATCGATGGAATAGAATTCTACTTTATCGGCAATTTCGAGTGTGTTACTCAAGGCTTCAGGTACATCCGCAAAGATCGCATTCATTTCTGCGGTGGTCTTCATCCATTCTTGCTTGGTATAGCGCATGCGGTTGGGATCATCTAAGTCTTTCCCTGTACTCAAGCAGATTAGACGATCGTGTGCTTCTGCATCTTCGGAATTGATGAAATGTACGTCATTAGAGGCTATGACTTTGACATTATGTTTCTGTGCTAGTTCTAGTATGACTTGGTTGGCTTTGACTTGTAACGGATAGACATCTTGTGCAGCCAAAGGATCATGGGTTTCGTGTCGTTGGATTTCTAAATAGTAATCATCTCCAAACAGATTCTTGAACCAAAGAATAGTCTCTTCTGCTTTGTCTATACGTCCATTTAAAATATGTTTAGGTACTTCACCACCGATGCAGGCTGAACAGATGATCAAATCCTCGTGGTATTTCTCTAAAAGCTCTTTGTCGATACGTGGACGGCCATAGAAACCCTCCGTCCATGATATGGAAACCATCTTGATCAGGTTCTTATACCCATTCAAATTTTTAGCCAAGATAATCAAATGCCATCCGCTTCGGTCATCTTGTGAGGCCAATTTGCTATGGCGTCCGTTACGGGCACAATAACATTCGCAACCGATGATCGGTTTGAAGATCTTTTTCTTCTCAGCCTCAATCAGACTTGGAATTTCTTCTATCCGGGTTTGTTCTTCTGTGGTTAGCTCCTCTTTGGATTTCAGCCCTTTCAGTTCCTTCTCCAAATCTTTGATAGCCCCTTTGGGTTTACTGTTTTTCTTGGAAACCTTGTTGAAGAACTCCTTGATTCCGAACATCACCCCGTGGTCTGTTACAGCAATTGCCGGCATTCCGTCTTTTTGAGCTTTGTCAATCAAAGCATCGATGGAGGCTTGTCCGTCTAAAAGTGAATATTGAGTATGAACATGTAGATGTATAAATGGTTCCATGGAATAATGTCTTTTCTTTTTGAGCCTCTAAAGATACAAGTTATTTTGTTAAAATATTTCATCTTACGACATGAATCCTAAGGAAAAAGTTTATCTTTGTCAATGAGAATGTAAAGATTTGTAGTATGAAGAAATTAATAGGTATCGTATTTTTGACGATGATGATGGCTGTTCCGGCGATGGCTCAGGCTACATTCGGAGTACGTGTTGGAGGAGCTTATTCCTGTTTGGTTCAGAAGGTAGAAGGGTTGTATGAATCGGGTGCTCGTTTCGGATTTAGTGTAGCCGGACTAGTCGATATCCCTCTATATAAAAGATTATCTTTACGTCCGGAAATTGCTTTTACCAACCAAGGTGGTTCTTTTATTTCCAACTTTGAGGTGGATGGAGCAAGAAACTCTTTATATAAATGTAGTTACTATTCGATTCAAGTGCCGGTAAATTTGGCTTATACCTTTATTTTTAATGAAGTGAAGTTTGGTGTTTTTGCCGGTCCGGCTTTGGATTTTTCTCTGTTTGGGAAGATGAAATCGGAAAATCAGCATGTGGATATTCAGTTTGGGCAGACCGATGATGCCAATTTGAAGAACTTTGATTTAGGTGTCAGTGTTGGTTTACGTGTCGACTATCGTAATTATTTCTTTTCAGTAGGAGCTTTGTGTGGTACATTAGACCGTCGTGCAATCAAGAACGATGGTGAATCTTCCCTTTACCAAAATAATGTAACTCTATCGGTAGGGTATATGTTCCGATAAATCCTTTCGGTTTTTTCTCCCTGTCTATGAAAAAAATCTCTGCCTAGAGAAGTGCATATTCCTGCTATGACGTTTTTCTATCGAAGGTGATTGCTCCCTTGGTTACCCCGGTTATTCCTTGCTTTTATTTATAAAAAGTAGGGTTAGGTTGTCGTAATTAATGGATTCGGGTAATCAGCTGACAGAAAAAAGTTTTAAGAGAAAGTTTTGTATTTTGGAGAAAAGTCGTACCTTTGCAAGCCGAATATTATCAAAATTGTACTAAGAGTTTAATTTTTAGCACGTTGTTGCGTCCAAGTGTCCGTAGTGACAACGCACGCGAAAGTTTAAATTCTTGTTTTTTAGATTTATTAATTTATTAATTTTTTAAGAAAGTGGATACTTTAAGTTTTAAGACCATTTCTGCAAACAAAGCAACTGTAAACAAAGAGTGGGTCATTGTTGACGCTGAAGGACAGTCTTTGGGACGTCTTTGTGCAAAGGTGGCAAAGCTTTTGCGCGGTAAGTACAAACCCAATTTTACTCCGCACGTTGATTGTGGTGATAACGTAATTGTTATCAATGCAGACAAAATCGTTCTAACAGGTAATAAATGGAACGATCGTATTTATTTGAGATATACTGGATATCCAGGTGGACAGATTGCTTACACTCCGGCTGATTTGATTGCTAAGGGTGAAGATCGTCTATTCCGTAAAGTAGTAAAAGGTATGCTTCCTAAGAATCGTCTTGGTGCTAAAATCTTGAATAACTTGTATGTATATGCAGGTACAGAGTACAAACACGAAGCTCAGCAGCCTAAGTTAATCGATATAAACTCATATAAATAATCACAATGGAAGTAGTAAATGCAATAGGAAGACGTAAAGCTGCAGTGGCTCGCGTATTCGTAAGCGAAGGAACAGGAAAGATTACTATCAACAAACGTGATCTAGCTAATTATTTCCCTTCTTCAATCCTTCAGTTCATTGTTAAGCAGCCGCTCGCAAAGTTGAACGTTGCAGAACAATATGATATTAAAATCAATCTTGTAGGTGGTGGTTTCAAGGGTCAGTCAGAAGCTGCTCGTTTGGCTATCGCTCGCGCATTGGTTAAGATCAATCCGGAAGATAAATCTGCTCTTCGTGCAGAAGGATTCGTTACTCGCGATCCTCGTGCTGTTGAACGTAAGAAACCGGGTCAACCAAAAGCTCGTAAGAGATTCCAGTTCAGTAAACGTTAATCTTATTTGTGAG
>JAFYOM010000318.1 GCA_017560165.1 Parabacteroides sp. | reverse complement strand
TGCTGTATTCGGACTCTTGTTTATTTGGTTAGTTTATAAACGCATACGTGAGTATAAACAACGTCAGCGTTATCGTCGTCGCCGCCGCCGTTGGTAAACGATGGCTTTTGGCACATTGTCATGAAAGGAATAAAGAATCTCATTATTGATTTCGGAGGTGTTATTATTAATTTGACACGAAACCGTTGTATAGAGGCTTTTGAAAATTTGGGAGTCTCTAATATACGTGAGTTTCTGGTCAATAATTATCAACACAAAGATCTGTTCATGCAGATAGAATTGGGAACCATTTCACCTGCTGCTTTTCGTGATGAGATTCGACAGATGACGCAACAGGCTTTGACTGATGAGCAGATAGATGCGGCTTGGATTGCGATGTTGGATGATGTGCCGGATTATAAATTAGAGCTATTGCTTGCATTACGTAAGCGTTATAATACGATGTTGTTAAGCAATACCAATGCTATTCATTGGGAATGGTCAAAGAAAAATTGCTTCTCGTATAAGGGGTATCAAGCGGCTGATTTTTTTAATCGTATCTATCTTTCTTATGAATTGCACATGCTTAAACCTTGTGCTGATATTTTTGAGTATGTTATTCAAGAAGCCGGTATCCTTCCGGAAGAAACATTGTTTATAGATGATGCTATCCCAAATTGTAAGACAGCCGAATCGTTAGGTCTTCGAACATACACTCCAACTCCCAAAGAAGATTGGTCTCATCTTTTTCAGTAGGTTAGAACGTATAAGAATAACATAGATTTAGGTTATGGCGATGGTTGACATTATCGTAGTATCCTTCGCTAAATGTATGGTAGCGATAATATAATTCTATACCGTTATGTTTATCAATTTTATACGTACAACCTATGGCATAACGAACCTTATCCAAATGCATTTTATTTTTTAGGTTGTTGAATGGCTCTATATAGACATAAGGGGTAAATCCGGATTTGCCTCTTGGATAGGAGATTTTTAAACGACTGCGTAAAGCATGAGAAAGTCCCGATTTCCCTTTTGTATGAGTACCTTGGTAACGCTCACGAAGGTCAAATTTGAAATTTCCTAAGCTATAAGAACCTATCATGTTTAAATAGAAACGGTGACGTACAATTTGCTCTCCTTTATATTGTAGGAAAGAGATGTAACCTGCTCCACCTCGTAGATAGTTTGGTAAGATTTGATAATTGATTTCACCGGTAGTGATAAACCATTCGGCATACATATCATTTCGAAATCTGACATCTTCTTCAATATAGAAGGAAAAGTTTTTGTAGATTTTTCCGGTTAGAGTGGCACGCAAACCATAACCTACACCTTCTAAAGCGAAAGAAGATGAAATGACAAAAACTGATAATAGACAACCAATAATGATTCTTCTCATATTTATCAAAACCTAAATTTTATCAGAAACATCGAATATATCCTAATGAATAGGATTCGTATAAATTATCCTTTATTCCATGTGTATACCGGAAAGAGATAATGTTCTTTTTAATTTCATATCGCAGGTTATTTCGCCAATGGATAGGGCGGTCACCATTGTTTTCATAACCACGCAATCCGCTTAAATCGGTAGAAAGGGTAAAACCTCTGTATTTTCCGGTGAAACCCACTCCGTAAGTAAAAGCATCATTCTGACGATGTATCATGTCGTTAGTAGTCCAACAATAAAAACCCGCTAAAAGTTGCATACGAATGGAGGCTTTTCCGTCAGCTCGTTTCCAAAGGTTACGTCCGATATTAACGTCAAACCAATAAGAGGTTGCATCTGTAAAACGGGCATCACATAAACGTCCGCCACTGGCTGTTTTGAGATTGGCACTTATCACGATGTCCATCCATTTTTCACTTCTCAAGATTTGGAAGAAAGAACCAATCACGATGTCTCCGTTATATTTGATTGGGCTTTCAACATCAACTGTATGACGTTCCTCTTTTGTTTCTGGTGTTAGTTTGTATTTTTCTTTAAAACACCAGTTGATTTCTATACCGGCTTTTCCTCTGAAAAAGGGTAATAGTGCTCGACCTACCAAATCCCATGTTTTATCTCCTGTATAATGGTGGTATTCTCCTCGTAGTTCTACCTCATAACGGTCACTAACTAATCCATCTCTCATGGTTGGCATAGGGAATGCATTTGGTCCAAAATAACGAGGCGAATAGATTAAATATTTGACATTTTCACGCCAACTATCATCCTCGGCGATACAACCAAAAACAGAAAGAAAAAGTGTGAGAGTAATCAGTAATATCCGAAATATATAATTCATTTTAACTTGCTTTCCTTTTCGACTGCAAAAGTATATATTTCCAATGACTTATCTCGATTAGAATCGAGTGTTTTAACTAAATAACTCTGTGGAAAGGTATCGTTCACCTGTATCCGGTAATAATGCTACAATAATCTTCCCTTTATTTTCCGGACGAAGAGCTAATTCTTTGGCTGCACATACGGCAGCTCCGGATGAGATTCCGACCAGCAAACCTTCTGTTTTAGCCAATTCACGAGCGGTACACATGGCTTGTTCTCCTTCTACAGTCAAAATTTCATCAATCACTGAACCATCATACGTCTTGGGTATGAAATTAGCTCCGATTCCTTGAATCTTATGCGGGGCAGCCTTTCCTCCGGAGAGTAATGGTGATTCTGCCGGTTCTACAGCTATAATCCGAATATTTGGATTATGAGCTTTTAATCCTTTACCCACTCCGCTAATGGTTCCTCCTGTTCCAACACAGGCTACAAAAATATCGATTTGCCCCTCTGTATCGTTCCATATCTCTTGGGCTGTCGTTTTGATATGTTGTGATGGGTTGGATGGATTTTCGAATTGTTGTAGGATGATTGATCCCGCTATTTCGTCACGAAGTGCTTCTGCTTTTTCAATGGATCCTTTCATCCCTTCTGCACCCGGAGTTAGCACAACATCGGCTCCTAATGCTTTCAACAAATTCCGTCGTTCAAGGCTCATGGTATCCGGCATAGTGAGGATTAGGCGATACCCTTTTACTGCTGACACCAATGCCAATCCGACTCCGGTATTTCCGCTGGTTGGTTCGATAATGGTTGCACCTCGTTTCAAAAGTCCTTTCTTTTCAGCATCTTCGATCATGGAGAGAGCTATACGATCTTTGACACTACCGCCAGGATTGAAGTATTCTAATTTGCCAATGATACGGGCATTCAATCCATGATTCGTATTGTAATTGGATAACTCTAACAGAGGAGTGTTTCCGATAAGATCTGTCAATTTTTTTACAATCTGTGACATATATAAGGGCTTTAGAATGAATGACTAACTATTTAACAAGCGTTTCATCGTTTGCATTTTGGCTTCAGTTTCTAACCATTCACTTTCTGATTCCGAAGATGTGAGTATTCCACTTCCGGCGTATAGAACGAGCGTTTCTGGTAAGATATGCATACAACGAAGATTGACATACAAATCACTTTTTCCATTGGGGTCAAGCCTACCGATAAAACCGGAATAATAACGGCGGTTATATCCTTCGTTTGACAAAATAAAATCGTATGCTTTGTCTTTGGGAAGGCCACATACCGCAGGAGTAGGGTGTAACCGTTTCAGTAAGTTCCCTAATTTCTGATTATCCGGTAGAGCAAAGCTGAAATCACTCCGTAGGTGCGACAATTCCCCAGCACGAACCGGAGTAGGAGCGCTTTCTGTTGGTTGGATCCCCAACGCTTGTAATTGTTTGCGAATGTAATAGGCTACATATTCCTGCTCTTCTTGGTTTTTTTGATCCCAAACAGTAGGCAATACTCCGTTTTGCAAAGGTTGTGTTCCGGCAAGTGCAACGGTATGCCAAGCACCC
Source organism: Parabacteroides sp. (assembly GCA_017560165.1). GTDB lineage: Bacteria > Bacteroidota > Bacteroidia > Bacteroidales > Tannerellaceae > Parabacteroides. Next base: position 124 of record JAFYOM010000318.1, on the reverse strand, counting down.
TTTTCACCTGAAAGAATAATCTCAGGAGTACAACCTAACCATGTCCCGGTTTCAGGAGTATGACAAAGGTAGATGTAGGAATATTGATATTGCTTACAGGCCTTGTAAAAAATCGAAGCAGGAG
>JAFYOM010000317.1 GCA_017560165.1 Parabacteroides sp. | reverse complement strand
CTTGATTTTAAAATAGAAAGTGATATCAATTGGTCTACAAACTCCGGATACTCAGATGGATTCAAACAAAATGAAATCCTATGGAATGCTTCAGCTTCTAAATCTTTCTTGAAAGGAAAACAAGCAACACTTCGATTCAAAATTTATGATATACTTAAACAAAGAAGTAATATTTCTCGAAGTGTAACAGCAAGTTATACACAAGATTCGGAATATAACACATTAGGTAGTTATTTTATGTTCCATTTCATATATCGTTTCAGCATATTTAAAGGGGGAGCAAGTGCCAACGACATGAGAGGGCCTGGTGGAAGAAGAGGGGCTGGAGGTCCAATGGGACCACCTCCAGGAGGTCGTTTTTAATAAACTTTCTTGACTCAATATTGCTAATTTCGTTTAGCCTTTCTATCTTTACAATTCATAGGAAGGTTAAACGGAATGTTTGCATTAATACAAATACATATTCAATGGATTGTTGGTATAATATTCATTATACTATATACAATTACGATTTTAGGACTTATATTAGTTATCCTTACAGAAAATAGAAATCCTCTAAAAACGATACCATGGGTAATCGTTTTGATTTTAGCTCCAGGTATTGGACTTATCTTCTATTTCTTTTTCGGACAAGACAATCGAAAACAACGTATTATCTCTCGAAGGACTTATAAACGTATAATGAAAGGCTTACAAAAAAATGACCTTCCACAAGACATTTGTACTGTTCCTATCCCTTATCAACCTTTAGCTACATTGCTCACAAACAGCAATCAAGCCTCATTGTTATATGGTAGTCAAATTAAATACTACACAAATGGGAATGACAAATTCCAAGATCTTATAGAAGAAATTAAGCAAGCAACACACCACATACATATCCAATACTATATTTTCAATGATGATGAGATCGGGAATCAAATCAAAACTCTCTTGATTCAAAAGTCAAAAGAGGGAATTCAAGTTCGGGTTCTTTACGATGATGTTGGTTGCTGGAATGTAAAAGAACGTTTTTTCAAAGAGATGATTGATGCAGGTATTGAGGTTAAAGCCTTCCTAAAAGTTGCATTTCCGGAGTTTACTAGTAAAGTAAATTATCGGAACCATCGAAAAATTGTTGTTATAGATGGGAAAGTGGGCTTTATGGGAGGAATGAATATTGCAGATCGTTACCTGAAAGGGACCAATTGGGGTGAATGGAGAGATACACATTTCAAAATCATAGGAAGAGGAGTACATGGTCTACAAGCTTCCTTTCTTATTGACTGGTACGTAATCTGTAAAAATCTTCTAAACAGCAAAGAGTATTATCCTCCTATGCCGATTTACTCAAAAGACAATATTATACAGATATGTTCAAGTGGGCCTATTGGTCCTTGGAGAACTCTTTTACAAGCGACTATTTTTACAATAGCGAATGCAAAAAAATATATATACATCCAAACACCCTATTTTTTACCAACAGAAGGAATCAACCAGGCCCTACAAATTGCAGCTTTGGGAGGCATAGATGTACGTCTAATGCTACCTAAACGCTCAGACACACGTGCGGCCAATACTGCAACTCATTCATTTATAGATGAAATGGTAAAATCTGGAGTGAAAATTTATTTTTATAAACCGGGTTTTTTACATTCAAAACTTATTATTACAGATGATACTCTTACCTGTATAGGTTCTGCAAATATGGATTTCCGTAGCTTTGAGCACAATTTTGAAATAAATGCTTTTGTGTACCAATCATCTTTTGCTATAGAGATGAAAGAAGTATTCCTACGTGACATAGACAGTTGTGAACAACTAATCCCAGCTATATGGTTAAAACGTCCATTGAAGCAACGTTTAGCCGAATCTTTTATGCGTCTATTCTCTCCTCTTCTTTAATAAAAATAGAAAAGTTCACAGAACCATAAACGCGATGCTGATAAAAATATGGTAAATTAGAAAAATCATTTGTTTTAGGATGCTCCATCACAAAAATACCGCCATCTCGTAACAAATCACGTTCAAAAATCAAAGAGGGAACCTCCGGTAATTCTTTTAAAACATAAGGAGGATCTGCAAAAATAAAATCAAAACTCTTTGATGGAGCTGTATTCAAATAACGAAAAACATCTCCTCTAATTAAATGTAAAGAAGTTGTTTTTAACTCTTTCGCTACTTTTGCTATAAAATTAGCATGAGCATTGTTTTTCTCAACAGCCGTTACACTTCGACATTCACGAGAAAGCAACTCAAAAGAGATACTTCCTGTACCTGCAAACAAATCTAGCGCATCCAACCCTTCAAAATCTATCAGATTAGATATTACATTAAATATATTTTCTTTTGCAAAATCTGTTGTTGGACGAGCACTAAAAGAAGACGGTACATCAAAACGTCTTCGTCCATATATACCACTTATAATTCGCATAATGATAAAGCTATTACATCTAATGGAACTTTCGCTACTTCAGCCCCTAACAAATAGGCATCAGACGGCATATCCAAAAGTTTTATATATTGTATATAATCCCTTAATATTTTATTTAAATTTTGACAAACAGAGAATTCACCTAAAAGAGTCAATTGATCACTTTGCTGATTCATGGATATTTGTTTCCATACATATAATACATAATAAACAATATCCTCCATTTGGTTATATTCAAAAGAATTTACAAAGACAAGAGTCCCTTGAATATACCCTATCACATCAATACTCCGATGATGCAAATTAACAAACAACTGTTTCGGCAAACAGTTACAACTTAACTTTTCTAATAAAGGAAGAATAGGAACAATATGATGAACAAAAGATGGATTCACTAAAGAACGAGAACAAAACTCATAAACCTCATCTTCAATTCCAAAAACAAGTTCAGCCTGTTCATTTTTTAATGTATTACTCAAACAATGTTTTTCAATAGTAGAAGTTGCAAATGTTAATAATTTTGTTCTATATTTTTCCTGAAATATCTCTTTAGGAATAATTGTAT
>JAFYOM010000316.1 GCA_017560165.1 Parabacteroides sp. | reverse complement strand
AACGACCGTTACCCAAAACTACCCCCAATGTATTTTTGTCTTCAATAAGTAACTTTGTCACATCATATACATTATAAAACACACGTTTATGATACATCGTTGGAATCGGAGCAAATATATCTTCACTCACACGATTTCCATTCAAATATGCTTCATGAGAACCTAAACCACTGATATAAAGCACAGCTCTTTTCACTTCTTTTTCAGACTTAAATTCCTTTCGCAAATAACGAGCAGCCAAACGAGTTCTATTACCTTCCACCTTCGCATCTTTTCCAGCCAAGGTTTCACCCGGATTAGAGAGTGCTTCTTCTCCAATCCAAGTAGCTTTCCATTCTGCTTTATCTAACAAGGCCATCGACCATGAAGCTATTTCACTCCACGCCGTTTCACCTTGATTTGTCACTAACTTCACACGCCAAAAATAAGGTTTTCCACTTTCTAAAGTTTTACCTTCATAAGGGACAAGCACTGAAGCATCCGAAGTTACTACTCCAGAATCCCACCATAAATCATTTCCTGTTTGTAGTTTTTTAGGACAAGATGCTACTTGTATGTGGTAAGAGACTTGTTTTAAATCAATCATATCAGAAAAAATCTGCCAAGAAAAACGAGGATTTAAAACATCTATCCCTTGTGGATTTTTTTTCATCTCCAACTGGAGATTCTTTACCTCCACAGAAGAATTGGGTATACAACTTGTACATCCCAATACTAAAACAACTAAAAATAATGCAATTGTTTTTTTCATAATTTATTAAGTTTAATCTATAATCTTCATTTAATAACAGTATTTATCTAGTATTTACAACATGTATAACATACTATTTTTGTAAAATATAAACAGCAAAAGCGTGAGGTGGAATTGTGACATTCACTCCCTTTCTTTCTACTTTCAACTCTGATTCTTCTGGTACTATTTCAAAAGGATTCTCAAGACTATTTTCTTTTATCAAATCATCGGTTTTCAATAACAAAAGACGTCCACCTTTTAACATATCATTCTTCTTCATCCCCTCAATCTTAATTGACAACAATTGAGGTATAGAGGAAATATTCACTACTTTTACAATGATTGTATTTTTGTTTTCATCAAATACAGCACTTGCAAACAATCCATTCTGCTCCTTAGTTCCAGTTACCAAATCTCCATTCATAGTCAGTTTCAACACATGAGTTCCTTTATTTAAAGCATAAAGTTTTTGTACATAGTAACTACTTGTCCCAAACGAATTCATATTATCAAACCAAATCATATCAGGACGCCATTGCCAACCTTCTACATGTGCAAATAAAGGAGCATAAGATGCCATGTGTACAATATCAGCATTACGTTCCAACATTGTCATAAAAGCAGCTTCATGCAATGCAGCATTAAAATGATTCCATTTTTTTCCTTTTCCATGACAAGCATACTCTCCGGCAAAAACCTTAGGACCCTTACGGTCATAACTATCATAACGAGTACCCTGAGACAAAAACCAAGACTCTGAACGATAAAAATGTTCATCAACCAGGTCTACTCCTAACCGTTTCATTTCTGACCATAAATAATTAAATTGTTCTCCTTCCGAATTCGGTCCTGAACCTCCTATTATTTTTATATCAGGATAGACATCACGAATCGCTTTAATAAAAGGTTCCAAACGAGTCGTATATGCACTCCCCCATTGTTCATTTCCAATACCAATAAACTTCATATTAAAAGATTCCGGATGTCCCATTTCCGCACGTATTTTACCCCATTTGGTTGTTATTGGACCATTCGCAAATTCAATTAAATCAAGAGCATCTTGAATATAGGCATCTAAACTATCTAAAGAAACATAATCCTGTTCTTTCTTATTTTGAAATTGACAAGAAAGACCACAATTCAACACAGGTAAAGGTTCAGCTCCTATGTCTTCCGATAGCAAAAAAAAATCATAAAAACCTAAACCATAACTTTGATAATAATCAGGGAAAAAACGATGAGTAAAAGTATATTGCCAACGACTTTCATTCAACGGACGATTTTCGACTAAACCGATAGAATTTTTCCAATTATAACGTGTTTTGAGATCAGTACCCTCCACTATACAACCTCCGGGAAAACGAAAAACTCCAGGTTTCAAATCTGCCAATAATTGAACCAAATCTTTACGTAAACCATTTTCACGACCTTTCCATGTATCTATAGGGAAAAGAGAAATATGTTCTAAATCAACTGTCTGCTTTCCTTCAAGAAAAATACGAAGTACTGCTTTTGAATTCGTTTTTTTAGGATTCAACAGAACTTGATATTTCTTCCACTCTTCCGAATCAATAGTGAGATGTTGAGTTTCTATCACCTGAGTTTCTTCCATAGACTTAGGATTTACTAATTCTATACGAATCTTTGCAACTTTGCTCTTTTCAAGAACACGTGCCCATACCGAAAATCTATATGTTTCACCACCTTTTATACCGATACCAAAAAAACCTTCATTTTCTAAACCTGAATGTTTATGCTCATGCCCAGAATCAGACAAACGAACATAATAAGGATTTTTATCAAACGGTCCATCGTCCAGAATATTCACCTTCCCAAAAGATTTCCAACCTTGTAAATGTTGGGGATATTCAAAGGAACGATTTTTAATCATCTCAGCATATAAACCTCCATCTGCAGCAAAATTTACATCCTCAAAAAAAAGTCCATACATCGTAGGTTGTATGACAGCTCCAATATTTTTAGCATGTACTATCATCTCATTCGTTTGTGCAAAAAGTGGCATTGCAAACCCAAATAAAGATATTAAAAATATTAATACAGTTGTTTTTTTCATAATTATTAAAATAAGCCTCATTAACAAATAACATTTATAACTTCATACGACAAAGATAAAGATTATTTTTACTTAGCTTGTTTCAATAATTTCATTCTTTGAAACAATGTAAATAACATCTATAATGTTTGTAGTCAAAGGTTCATTTCTGTACATTTGCAACATTGATTATAAAAAGATTTGAAAGATGAACTATTACGAACTAACTTTCACATACTCTTCCCCAATTGATACAGCTATTATCAACGATATATTAGCAGCCGAATTAGGCGAGATTGGTTTTGAGAGTTTTACAGAAAATGAGAACGGCTTACTTGGCTACATTTCAGAGTCACTATATAACGTAGAAAATTTACAAAAAAAATTAGAAGAATTCCCTCTTGAAAATGTCCAAATCCACTTTACCTCATCTTTTGTCGAAGGGAAAAACTGGAATGAAGAATGGGAAAAGAATTT
>JAFYOM010000315.1 GCA_017560165.1 Parabacteroides sp. | reverse complement strand
TTTATATTTACCTTAAATTTATATTCATTTTATCTTTAATACATTATGAAAAAAACAAAAATAATATGGATAATTCTATTCTTCACGATAGGCCATATCTATACAGAGGCTCAATCTATAAGAAAAAATCTTGATTTAGACAGAGGAGAACTATTATTTAAAACAATCAGTCATTCCAAAACTATTCCGATTTCTTTTACCTATTCTGGACGAGAATATAAGAATCTTAATTCTCTCAAAGAGATCTCACGACAAATATCAACCACTTCTACCGGAAAAAAGGCCGAACTTACTTATGCTTTAGATGAGAACCTACATATTTATGTAGAAGCCTCTCTGTGTTCAGAATTTGGTGAAGTTGAATATACAGTTTGGTTTAAAAACATTAGTAAAACAGCGACTAGCGGCATTATTGAGAATCTTAAAACTGCTGTAATGCAATTCAATGGAAACAATCCAATACTTACTGGATGTTTAGGAGATCACAACAATTATTATGCTGCTTACGAAAAAGATTTGAAACAAGAAAGTGTCAATTTTCGTTCTAATAGCGGACGAGCAACTCATACCTATTTTCCTTATTTTAATCTAGTACATGGAAACGGAGGAACACTGATTGCTTTAGGTTGGGCCGGTACATGGGAAAGCAACTTCTCTTCCAAAGGTTCCAGAACGACCTGGACTGCACAAAATTGTAATGATCTACAGACAGTATTATTACCCGGTGAAAATATACGAACAGCGTTAGTCGTATTATTGCCCTACAAAGGACGTAATATCGACGATGCATCCAACCTATGGCGTGAATGGTTTATCAAACACAATATGCCAAAAGCGAACAAACTAGGAGATCCAATCCTACCCTTTACCACAAGTTCATTTGCCGGTGATACAGGGCTTCCAAATTCAGACGGAAGTATATCTGAACGTTTTTATACATGGAGAAGAACTTTAGATCGATTAGTATATGAAAATGTAAAACCAGATTATCGATGGTTTGATGCAGGCTGGTATTTTGATCCATCAGGAAAAACAACAATAAAGGATTGATGGGGGACTGTCGGTTCATGGGAATTAGATACAATCAAATGGCCAAAAAAGAGTTTCCTTGAATCAAATGAAGCATGTCATAAAGAAGGAATTAAAGTATTAGTTTGGTTTGAACCAGAACGTACAACTCATATCGATGATTTAGTTAAAAATTACGGTTACAAATCAGAATGGGCCATCTATGCTCGAAGAAACTATTATCTTAATAACATCGGAAATCCAGAATGTTTGGCATGGACAATCCAACGAATTACCAAAATGATGAAAGAAAACGGTGTTGATTTATACAGAGAAGACAATAATAGTGATTGGATTGGGGCGTGGATTAGAGGAGACAGCATCGAACATGCTAAAACAAATCTAACACGTAAAGGTATTACCGAAAACAAATCAATACAAGGGCATTATACTTTATGGGATAGTATTATTGATTTCTGTGCTAAAAACAATAAATCTACATTCATAGATAACTGTGCGTCAGGAGGAGGTCGTAATGATATTGAATCTCTTCGAAGAAGTATCCCTTTTTTACGTAGTGATGCAGATCGTACTACAACAGCTTTACGACTCTCCATGAGTTCCACTTTTAATAAATGGGTTCCCTACTGTGGTGCATCAACTAAAGAGTCTGATGTACAGCTAGACGAAGGGCAAGCAGGAGGTAGCAGTAGCTATGTAACTCGTGCATCTTGGTTACCTGTATATAATTTTTCTGGAAGTTATACTCATGATATCATATTTGATTATGATAATATGCGAAAAAACATTCGTGAATGGCGTAAATACAATCATCTAATTACTAAAGATTTCTATGTATTAACACCATGGCATAATCGTACAGAAACTAATCAGTGGACTGTTTTTGTTTATTACGATCCATATACAGAGGAAGGTGTTATTCAAGCTTTCCGCCAG
>JAFYOM010000314.1 GCA_017560165.1 Parabacteroides sp. | reverse complement strand
TATCTCATCAACTTTATCTTTTACTGCGTTGAATTCTGGTTTTGTTACAAAATCTGAAGGATCAATATCAGATGAATTTACATCAATCCATCTATCACCAATCCACACATACAAATCCGGATCAGTTGTATCTGATTTAACAAATCTAACATCACCAAGTTTATTGTCAATTAATGGCAAATCATCTTTTGAATCATAAACGTTAGTAGACATAATTGCCATACGATTGAGATTGTCAAACAGATTGTCAACTTCTTCTTTCGTATAGTAATTCGTCAAATCACCATGATCGCATATGTATGGAAGTTGTTTGAAGTATTTGTTTCCTTCACCAATTTTCAATTTGGTTTTACCTTCGGGAGTAAGTTCAACACATAAACATCCACGAGGTACAACCCAATATTCAACAGCACGTTCATCCCACTGAGCAGTGGTTCTTACAACATGCTGATGTGAATCATTATTCGGCATAGTAAACTCTCCTTTCTTTCAAGAGTTACAGAGTCGTTTGTGATCATTTTTTATACAATATAAATATATATTATTATTCGGAAGGCTATGGTCCTATCATAAAGAAAAACGAAAGGAAGTGTTTATTCATGAATGCTGTCAAAGCAATGAATAAATCCAAATGCCAGAGATGTATGGAGAAAATGAAAGAAGAAGCCGAGAGACAGATTGTTGAAAATACTTTAGAGAACGAATACAAGTTCTTTGAAGAGTTTGAACAGACTGCAGGTGAATCCATACGTACGGCGGACTTTACCTTATTCTTTTCCGCACTCATAAGTGTTGGTATCGAAGATAAGGCATTGATCAAGGATATATTCGACAAGGTTGTGATGTACTCTTCAGTCAGTGAGTTATTCGGTAAGAAACTTACTATGGAAGATGTACAGAAACAATTGACAGAAGAGTATGGTTTAGATTTCAGAAGAATCGAATACCATCACGAGAAGTTGGAGGATTTCAAGGCACGGTACTGGAAGGAGAATCCATGTACATAAAGCACGGGAGGAATTTGAAAAATGACAAGATATCAATATGTAATAATTCATGATGGAACGATAGACACATTTATGGAAAAAGAGCCACCCTTGTCTTTTCCAGATCCATTATCGAGTGTCTATCGCGTGAATTCTCATGTTCTTGACTCGATGCTATGTAAGGTTGTCAAATTCAAAATCAAATTCAAACATGGTTCAATAATAACCGGAAAAGGTACACTCGTTTATGGTGCTGGAGGAAATAAAGATTCAATAATCATAATAACAGATGATAGAGAGATGAATCGTAAAATAGATATGCGATTCACATTCGGAGACATAGCATACAATATGACTTATTTTCTAATGGAGGTAATTGAATGACACCATTTAAGAAGATAGATATTACTCTCAGTGTAATATTTATTATGACATGTGCATATGTCATATATAATATTGGATGGGTTATCGATGCCACAAGAAAGGTTAACAAAACCAAAAACACACTCGCAAAGAAACAGTTATCAATCATGAAGCATAAATGTGTTTGTGATTTAATTGAGTCATTATTATTCCCCATAATCATGTTGTTATGGAAATGGATTCTTTGGGGAATTAATGAATAAACAAAATAAAACGGAGGTAAAGAAAATGAGAAAAGAAGAACGCGTAAATTGGGCTGGTAGAATTAATAACATCAGAAAAGATTTTACAGATTTTCCTGAAATGTCAATGAGAGCTGCAGCAATGCAGCTCGAGATAGTTGACATATTGATTGATCAGCTTCAGAACCATGAACTGTTTTCTACAGTACTTCATAGAGAGGGTACTAATGCATATAGAATTGCGTTGTCTAAGAAGTATAGAAACGTCAAGATGGACGTCATCAAGGTAAACTTCAAC
>JAFYOM010000313.1 GCA_017560165.1 Parabacteroides sp. | reverse complement strand
CACATAACCCAAGTCATAGAATGCCTGAGGAATTACTTGAATACCAAGTAATGTTCCTGATCCAAATAATTCACGGAAGAAACCTACGATTACAAGGATCAAAGCATATCCAATACCATTACCTACACCATCCAAGAAAGATTCCCATGGACCATTACCTAATGCAAACGCTTCCAAACGTCCCATCAAGATACAGTTTGTAATAATCAAACCGACAAACACAGAAAGCTGTTTGTTTACATCATAAGCAAACGCTTTCAAAACTTCACTAACGATGGTTACCAAAGCTGCAACAACAACCAACTGTACAATAATACGAATACGGTTAGGAATTGTATTACGAAGCAATGAAATAATCACGTTAGCAAAAGCTACAACAGCCGTTACTGAAATACCCATTACAATAGCCGGCTCAAGTTTAGAAGTCACAGCCAACGCAGAGCAGATACCCAACATCTGAACAACAACCGGGTTATTCACGCTAAGCGGGCCTAACAAAACTTCTTTATTCTTATTTGACAATAATCCCATCTTTTTACTCATTAGAAGTTAAAAACTTTTCATAACCCTTCAAGCTATCGAAGAGCATATTACCTACTCCTTGACTTGTGATAGTACCACCAGAGATACCATCTACATAATCTTGGCCGTCAACACTCTTACCCGGTTTTACAACTGCGATAGACTTAAATTCTCCATTTTTGAAAATCTGTTTACCTGCAAATTGTGAGCTAAAATCCACCTTTGTAATTTCGGCTCCTAACCCTGGAGTTTCACCTGCGTGACTAAAGTCAGTACCAAAGACTGTATTTTTATCAGCATCAACAGAAATATATCCCCAAATAGGTCCCCACAAACCGGCACCATTCATGGCCATGATATATTTAGTCTGTCCATCAATGTTTGCAACAAAAACAGGGTAAGCACCTTCTTGACCACCTACAAATGCAGCCTGAGCATCACCCACTTTTTCTCCATTTGCATTGATTAAGAATGCATCCTTAACCAATTCATTATATTTTGCTTCTGCTTCGTTTGCCGGTACAGACACATTTACAGAGCGCAAAATCTGTTGTCTCTTATCGTTGTCCTCATTTGCTTTCTGATAGCTTCTCAATGACTGTGAAGTAAATGCCAACAATACAGCTACAAGAATAACCATTACAGCAGCATAAACAACGGTATATACATTACTATCTCTATTCATAATTTCTACCTTATTATATATTTACTTCATTGCTCTCTTCAAACGACGGTTGATGTTAGCTTCCACTACATAGTAGTCAATTAACGGAGCAAATACGTTCATCAACAAAATAGCAAGCATCATACCTTCTGGATAACCAGGGTTCAATGCACGGATAATAATAGCCATTGCACCTACCAAGAAACCATAAATATACTTTCCAGTTTCTGTACGAGCAGAAGTAACAGGGTCTGTAGCCATGAATACTGCACCAAAAGCAAAACCTCCTAAGAACAAATGATCTAATGGAGAAACACTCATAACAACAGTTGTTCCAATCATATTAAAGATCAACGCTGTTACAGCACCACCAACGAATACAGATACCATAGTCTTCCAACTTGCAATCTTAGTTACAAGTAAAATCACAGCACCAATTAAAATAGCCAAAACAGAAGTTTCACCAATAGAACCCGGAATCAAACCGATGAAATAATCCATCGTTGAAATCGGCTGTCCCAATATGTCAGTAGCTTGGAAAGAACCAATCAAATCTTTACCGGCAATAGCAATCTGACCTAACGGAGTTGCTCCAGTAAAACCATCTACGACTTGACCTGCTCCCATACCGAAAGTATCAGAAGTACGAACAAAGACCTGATCTCCAGACATAGCAGCCGGATAAGCGAAGAACAAAAAGGCACGAGTAACCAATGCAACGTTAAACACGTTATAACCGGTACCACCAAATACTTCTTTTGCAAAAATAACAGCAAATGCAGTAGCTACAGCAATCATCCATAACGGAGTGTCAACCGGCACAATCATCGGAATCAAGATACCAGAAACCAAGAAACCTTCTTGGATTTCTTCTTTTTTCCATTGAGCTACAGTAAATTCTATACCCAATCCTACTACATAAGAAACAATGATTTTAGGCAATACTGCCAAGAAACCATAAATAAATGTCATGAGAAATCCCGGATCAGAACCAATAGCTAAATTGTGCTGATAACCGACATTATACATACCAAAAAGCAAAGCAGGCAACAAAGCAATAATAACCATAGTCATGGTACGCTTTGAGTCCATGCAGTCATGAATGTGTACGCCTGATTTTGAAGTCTGATTTGGAACAAATAAGAATGTTTCAAAACCGTCAAAAACAGAACGGAACATCGCCAGCTTTCCGCCTTCCTCAAAGTTAGGCTTAATCTTGTCGAGGTAATTCCTTAACGCTTTCAATGTATTCTAAATTTTAATGTTATTAATTCATTTCCTTGTATAACAAATTCAGACCATTACGTACAATCTTCTGTAGTTCGATCTTAGAAGTGTCAACAAACTCACAAAGTGCAAAATCTTCCGGAGCAACTTCATAGATACCCAAGTTTTCCATCTTGTCAATATCAAATGCAATGATTGCCTTCAATAAATATTCCGGCATAATATCCATCGGGAATACGCTGTCATATTCATTAGACATAATCATAGCACGTTTACCACCTTTGATACGAGCATCTATGACATATTCTTTATTCTTACCAGCCAACCAAGTTGGGAAAGAATGGCTTACACTATACTTTCCAAAACCAGGAGTAGCCCAACCAAAGAATTCATTATTGTCATCACCTTCCGGAATTACAGTAATTTGGTTGTCATAAGCACCTAAATAAGAATCGTTCTGAACCTTTGTACCAGTCAATACATTACCGCTGATGACACGAATATTCTGATCGCCTTGTAAAATTTTACCTGCAACCAAGCTTTCAATCGTACATCCGGCAATAGTTTTGATATAACCTCTTTCTGTTGTTTCAGAACCGGTTATTGCAACCAAACGTGTAAAATCAGCAATACCTTTATTGAATAAACGGCCAATTAAGATTACATCATCCGGATTAATAACCCAAACAGTTTCACCTTTATTGATTGGCTTAACGTTATTAATTTGTACACCAACATTACCTGCAGGATGAGGACCTTCAAACTCTACAGTTTCCACTCCTTTTACACTGATTGCTGATCCTTTACGAAGACCAACATACACCTTGCCTGCTGTAAGTTTAGCCAAAGCATCCAATCCTGTCTGGAAATCTGCTTCCTGACCTTTTACAATAAATTCAAAATTAGGAGCTAACGGTGCAGAATAAAATGCAGAAACAAAAATGTCACGTGGAGCTTCAGAAGGAATCGCAACAATATCGTATGGACGTTGTTTGATAAAAGGCCACAGACCTGCGTTTAAGATAGCCTCTTTAACCTCCTCTCCTTTCAGAGATGCTACATTTTTCTTACCGAAATCTTCATACTCGATTTGCGCATCTGGCTTAACTACAATGCTCAGCACCTTACGCTTTTCTCCTCGATTTACGGCAGTAACTTCGCCACTAACAGGCGAAACAAACTTGATTTCCGGGCGGTTCTTATCAATCATCAATACAGAACCTGCTTTGACTTTATCTCCGACTTTTGCAACAACTTTAGGCACAATACCGTTATAATAATCGGGAACGATAGCATAACTATCACTTTTTCCCCCGCTTAACAGTACATCCGAAGCTTTGCCTTTCAGATTAATGTCTAAACCCTTTTTAATCTTAATCACATTTGCCATGATAGAACTAAAATTGTTTATATATAATTTCCTGCAAAAATAAACATTTTTTATGCGTTAAAGAAGCAACATAGGAAATAAATAGAGAAATAATTCCATAATTTTGTATATTAAAAGAGAGAAATATGAAAAAGAATGCATACAAACTATTATTTATAATGTTTTCTGTCCTTACCATTAAGGCGAATGCACAAGTGAAATACTTCACAGACATCAACAACAGACAGATTAAAACACTTCAGGTTAAAGTTGTAGGAGAACAATTTTCTAACCCCTATATTGTTTTAGGAGGAGAAGAACAAATTGAAATCAACTTCGACTTCATGGGTGACGGCTTCCCACGATATGCCTATAATGTCATCCATTGTAATGCAGATTGGACCAAATCCCAATTAAGTCCGATTGAATATATGGATGGTTTTCAAGGTGTAACCATTGATGATTATACTAACGCCATTGGCACAACAACACAATATGCTAATTATCGTTTGCTATTCCCAAACGACAATATACAATTCAAATTATCAGGCAATTACGCCATCCAAGTATATAACGAAGATAATCCAGATCAAATTCTTTTTACAGCCTGTTTTTCCGTTGCAGAACCAATGGTCAATATCAATGCCACTATCAGTGGGAATACAGACATTGACACTAACCAAAGCCATCAACAGGTTGGTTTTACGATTAACACCCGAAATTTTCCGATTTCTTTCCCTCAAACTGATTTGAAGATATTTGTGTACCAAAACAATCGAAGAGATAATTCCGTCACAAACATACAACCAACAACTATACAAGAAAACATGATTTCTTATACCAATAATCGTAGTCTTATTTTTCCGGCAGGCAATGAATATCGTCGAATGGAATTTTTAAGCAACAAATACAATGGTATGCACGTCGAACATATTTCCTATCATGCCCCCTATTACAATGTAGAATTAATGGTTGATCAACCTCGTGACAAGCAAACTTATCAATATGACCAAGACCAAGATGGACGTTTCTTTATCAATTGTAGTGGTTGTAATGATCCTAACACAGAAGCTGATTATTACATAGTCCATTTCACATTAGCATGTAACCCTTTTTTGGGCGGAAATATCTACCTAAATGGGGAATTATTCAATAATGTCTTGGATGAAAAGAGTAAAATGGGATATAATTTTGAAACCCAACAATATGAAAAGGCGGTTTTACTCAAACAAGGAAGTTACAATTACCAGTATCTTTTCGTTCCAAACAACTCGACTAAAGGTGAAACCGGACCAGCAGAAGGAAATTTCTATCAAGCAGAGAATGAATACTCAATCTATGTTTACTATCACCCGATGGGCGCTCGTTATGACCGCTTGATTGGGGTTACTACCGTTCGAAATGAGATGTCTGTTTTTTAAGCAGACCTAATAAAATCACATCAGAGCTATACAAAATACATCGGATATCAAAAATAACATCCGATGTATTTTTATTCTTTATTCTGACAACATTTCACTTAGTTTATCAATCTCCTTCCGAATTTGAATCATTTCAGAACGCTGCTTGATTTTTTCAGTCAAATCGTTCTCCTTCTCCAATGATTTTTCTATTTGCTCCAATTTTTCGATAAGTTCATCTCTCTTTCTACTCATAAAAATCATATGCGTAGATTGACTTATAAAAGATTCAAACTGATACTTACCCATATAATTAAACATGATTGGCAACTTTCCATATACCGAGAAACGAAGACCATCAATTGAATAGCGATTCAAACGCATAATAGACTTTGTCATTAAAGTCTCATTGAAAACAGAATCACGATAAATAAAAACAACTCGATTTGTATATTTGGATAACTGTTCTATATGATTAAATGTCAACTCTTTACAACAACATGCAACTGTATTGGTAAAACCAGCAGCAAACATGGTTACCAAATCCTTTGTACTCCAAACAAGATAAACAAATCCATTCTTTTTAATCGATTCTGCAGCCTGCATCAAACCT
>JAFYOM010000312.1 GCA_017560165.1 Parabacteroides sp. | reverse complement strand
TGAGGTGAAGCGAACCAAAGATGAGGTGACAAGATTGGAACTTCAGCTTGAACAGGAAATACAGAGTTATGAAAACATGGTGGCTTTGTGGAATGAGTTTAATCCGGAGCTGATATCGGTAAAGGATGTCTCCCTTTCTACAAAGAAAATTGCCGGTGTTGTTGTTCCTCTGTTAGACGAAATTCAATTTGAAATAGGTCATTACAGCCTGTTCAATACCCCTGCTTGGTATACAGATGGTATCGAGTTGCTGAAGAAGTTGGCTCGTACCGGTATCGAAGCAGAATTTTCAGGTATGAAACTGGAGTTATTGGAGCATGCTAGGAAGAAGACGACTCAGAAAGTAAATCTTTTTGAGAAGGTTCAGATTCCCGGTTATAAGGATGCAATCCGCAAAGTGAAACGTTTCATGGAAGATGAAGAGAGTCTTTCTAAGTCTTCACAGAAGATCATGCGGGCTAATCAGGAAAAGCGTAAAGCAAAAGAAGAAGTAGAGGAGGCTGAAGTATGATTACGAAAATGAATAAATATTCGTTTCTTATTTATCATAAGGAATATGAAACGTTTTTGGATAAACTTCGTGAATTAGGTGTTGTACATGTAGAGATCCGTCAAACCGGTGAAGTGGATGAAGATCTACAAGCTCTTTTGCTGAAACATACTTCTTATAAGAACTTACATAAGGAGATGTCTGTTTCTGCATCCTTGGTAGAAGGTCAAACTTCTATTTCTGGAGTAACGATTGAACAAACAATCGAAGGGTATGAAGCATTACGTGATCGTTTGCAACTTTTGAATCAACAACTTCCGGCTCTTGATAAAGAGATCGCTCAGATGGAAATCTGGGGTGAGTTTGATTGGAATGTGATTGAAGGATTAAAAGAGAATGGTTGGTTGATGCAATTCTTCTGTTGTCCGGAAAAGAACTTTGAAGAAACATGGATAGAAGCATATAATGCAACGGTAATCAATAAAAAAGCCGGTCAAGTCTATTTTGTTACAGTGAATAAAGAGACTGTTAAGATAGAGGCAGAGGTGGTTCGTTTACCGGAATACAAATTATCTGAGTTAGAAGCCAAACGTTCTTCTCTACTTGCCGAGATAGAAGATTCAAAGAATCAGTTGAATCTTTTTAGTGCATCACATATCTCTATTGTAGAAAACGGTATTTCACAATTACAAGGTGAAATAGACTTGTTGGAAGTTAAGTTAGGAGGGGAGAAAAAGGCAGAAGGAGCACTTGTCTTATTGGAAGGTTGGGTACCGGTTGAAAACGATGCTGCTGTTCGTTCGATGTTGGATGCGAGTGGTATCTATTATGAATCACGTCCGGCAGAGAAAGAAGATAATGCCCCAATTAAACTAAGAAATAATAAGATAACGCGTCTATTTGAAGTATTGACAAAGATGTATGGTATGCCGGATTATGGTGAATTTGACCCAACACCTTTGTTTGCTCCATTCTATGCATTGTTCTTCGGACTTTGTGTGGGGGATGCCGGATATGGTCTTTTCTTAGTTCTTTTTGGGTTGTTCTTAAAGGC
>JAFYOM010000311.1 GCA_017560165.1 Parabacteroides sp. | reverse complement strand
ATTTAGAAGTATCGCTATAAGCAGGGACATAACCCCACTTTTTATAATCACCAATACCTTGGTAATCATCCCTATTTGCTGTTACAACACAAGCGTCAAGTGCTTTTTCAGGATCAAAATCTCCAATACCTTTCAAATAAGCATCAACAATTACCGGTATTGCATGATAACCAATCATCATATTGGTTTCCCAACCATACAGATTCCATAAAGGTAACGCCCCACTCTGATCATAAAAAGCCAAAAAACTTTTTATCATATCATTTATTCTTTCCGGTTGTGTATAAGTAAACAATGGATGAGAAGCTCTGTAGGTATCCCATAAAGAAAAAGTAGAATAATTAATCCACCCCTCTGCTTTATGGATTTGTTGATCTGCCCCATAATACATTCCATCAACATCACCATAAATAGTTGGTGCAATCATTGTATGATAAAGTGCTGTATAAAATTTGACTAAATCATCACTATGCAAACTTTTCACTTCAATCCTTGATAGTTGTTTATTCCATGCTTTCTCTGCCTGTTTTCGATAAAAAGAAAAATTATCAGAGACTGCTTCAGCCTGTAAATTCTTTCTCGCTCCTTCCATACTCACTCCTGATATTCCAGTTTTTATCAAAATCTGTTCTTTATCAGTCGTTTCAAAGTCAAATCGTACAACATAAGCAGTTCCTATTCGTTTTCCTTCATTGGTTTGGATAGCTGTAGTATCTACAAAATAACAGACAAAGGGTTTAGAAAAACGTGTTTCAAAATAAACATGTTGTAAAGGGGACCATCCTTGTGAGATACGATAACCACGTATTGTCATCGAATCTAAAATTTCCACATAAGAATCCAAAGTAAAATCCCAATTCATTGCTTTCTTAAGATTAAGAAATATAGAAGCATCTGCCTTAGGAAACGTATAACGTTGGATACCGCAACGTTCCGTAGCAGTTAACTCTACATCTATATGATAATCTGCTAAACGTACCCAATAATAACCGGCAGAAGCGGCTTCTTCGTTATGAGAAAATGTAGAATAAACACCTAACGGAGAGAATGCTTCTTTATAAGGACGTGTTACC
This sequence comes from Parabacteroides sp., assembly GCA_017560165.1. Lineage (GTDB taxonomy): Bacteria > Bacteroidota > Bacteroidia > Bacteroidales > Tannerellaceae > Parabacteroides. The sequence goes on along the minus strand of JAFYOM010000311.1, from coordinate 11,122 downwards.
GGCATAAAAGAGATGTCATATAAATCTCCTACTCCTGTTCCGGATAAATGCGTATGACTAAATCCGGCAATTATCGTATCTGGATAAAAATAGCCTGAAATACGATCCCACCCCGACAAGCCATTATCCGGACTTAATTGTACCAACCCAAATGGATACTGTGCTCCAGGATAGGTATTACCTGTAAAATCCGTACCGATAAAAGGGTTTACATAATGCGAATAATCAACTACATCCAATTGTTCTTCTGACGAACAAGCTATTCCTATCAAAAGAAGAATACCCCACAAAAATCGAAAATTCATACAGACCTATTTAAATTAGACAATAAAAAAGAGACATACAAAAAGTATGTCTCTTTTATAACTACCTAATGTGGTCTGTAGTTCTTAAAAAATGATTTATTAATCCTCTTCGTCTTCCTCATCCTCTTCATCATTCTTTACAAAGAATGCACTCAATTCATACAATCCATATAAAGGGAAGAATACGAAACTTAATGTGAACGGATCGCTACTTGGAGTAATAAAGGCTGCTGCAACCAATAACCCCACAATGGCATGTCGTCTGTACTTATGAAAAAATGAACGCTTCAATAATCCCATTTTAGACAAAAGCCAAGAGACCAGCGGCATTTCAAAAACAACTCCCATTACAAAAATCAACATAAGGAAGTTGTCCATATAAGAATCCAGTGAAACCTGCTCCGTTATATTAGCACTCAACTCATACGTTGCCAAAAAACGCAATGTCATTGGAAATACAGTAAAGTAACCCACTGCACATCCTATAAAAAACATAATGGTACCCAAAAGAAATACCCAACGTACATTTTTCTTTTCATCTTCATACAAAGCCGGACGAATAAATTTCCAAACTTCCCACATCAAATAAGGGAAAGTCAGAACTAACGCCAACCAAAATGAAGTGGTCATGTGCGTAAAAAACTGCGAAGCCAACTTGATATTGATAATATCCACATGGAAATTATCATTACAAAAATCAGGCAACACATCAAACATTGGGCTTTTATCAATCAGCCACTGATTCAGATTACAAAGCCATCTGTAAAATATAAAATCCGAATTACACGGAGCTAATACAACACGATCAAAAAGCCCATTGCTTCCGCTCATAAAAGCGAAACCAGCGATTGCAAAAATAAAAAGTGCTAAAACAGAACGAAACAGAGTCCAACGAAGTTCTTCCAGGTGATCCCAGAATGACATTTCTTCTTGTTCCATTTCTCTTATTTCTTATCTGTATCGTCGTCTATCTTTATATCTTCTTCAATACCCTTAACTCCGTCTTTGAAATTTTTAACACCTTTACCAATACCTTTCATTAGTTCAGGAATTTTTTTACCTCCAAAAAGTAACAACACAATAATTGCAATGATGACTATTTCACCTGTACCTAAATTTCCAATAAATAATAATTGATCCATGATATTATTTAATTATAAATCGTTAATATTCCTCTTATCGGTTGGCAAAGATACAATTTGAAATGAATTATAAAGTAATTATTCTAAAATTATTAACTTTGCCCACTCTTAAAAAACTAAAATTAGAAAAGATTCGAAAAATGAAAGCGTATGTATTTCCCGGTCAGGGTGCACAATTTGTTGGTATGGGGAAAGACCTTTATGAAAACAATTCTTTAGCAAAAGAAATGTTTGAGAAGGCTAACGAGATACTCGGTTTCCGTATTACAGACTTGATGTTCGAAGGAACAGATGAAGATTTGAGACAAACAAAAGTGACACAACCGGCCATTTTCTTACACTCAGTTATTCTTGCTAAAACATTAGGAGAAGAATTTCAACCAAATATGGTAGCCGGTCATTCTTTAGGAGAATTCTCTGCATTAGTTGCAGCAGGAGCTTTATCTTTTGAAGATGGACTTATATTAGTATCTAAACGAGCTATGGCTATGCAAAAAGCTTGCGAAGCTACACCTTCTACTATGGCAGCCGTATTGGCTTTAGCCGACGAGAAAGTAGAAGAACTTTGTGCAAGTATCACTGACGAAGTTGTTGTTTGTGCAAATTACAATTGTCCTGGACAGTTAGTTATCTCAGGAAGTATTCCTGGTATCGATATGGCTTGTGAGAAAATGTTAGCAGCTGGTGCTAAACGAGCTTTAAAATTAAATGTTGGTGGCGCATTCCATTCTCCACTTATGGAACCGGCTCGCGCAGAATTAGCTGCAGCTATTGAAGCAACTCCATTCCACGAACCGATTTGTCCGGTTTACCAAAATGTAAGCACAAAAGGAGAAACCAATCCTGAAACAATCAAGGCGAACTTGATTGCTCAGCTAACTGCTCCTGTACGTTGGACACAAAGTGTTCAAAATATGATTGCAGACGGAGCAGATCATTTCATGGAATTAGGTCCGGGTGCTGTTTTACAAGGATTAGTCAAAAAGATTAATAAAACTGTCACAACAGCAGGTAAACAATAATTCGTTTATACCTTAAAAAAGAAAAGGTTGATAGTTTGAAAAAAACTACCAACCTTTTCTTTTATTACATCCGACCTAACCTTATTTAATCTAAGTTCCAAATAGACAATTAAGTCGGATGCAGTTTTAGTCTATTTATAGAGCAAACGCTGGTTTACGATTAATCCACTGTCCACGTGTGAAATCAGGGAAATCAACCAATGCACCACCACGAGCAATAGACATTTCAGACAATGCAGAAATAGCACTCCATGCTGCAGCATCATAACAATCCATTGGTGCTGGTTTCTTATTACGAATCGCATCAATAAAATCATACATCATAATGTAGTCCATACCACCATGACCTGCTTCTTTTGCTTGAGCTTCTAATGTTGCCCACAATTTATGATCATATTTCTTAAACCATTCATCCGCCGGATCTTTATGGTGGTTCTTAGAAATACCTTCTACATGGATATAATTACCATTGTTCATCCAAATACCTTGTGTTCCCTGTACACGGAAATTCAATGAATATGGACGTGGAGAGTTTGTATCGTGTGTCACTATAATCGTCTGACCATTCGCACACTTAATCATAGAGGTTACAATATCGCCCAAATTAAATTGAATATTGGCATATTCATGATTAGGACCTCCATTATCAATGATATATTTATGCAAACCACGTGATTGTGTTGCCATTGAAGACATAGCAACAAAACGGTTTCCACGGTTAATATTCAAACAGTTTGCAACCGGTCCGATACCATGTGTTGGATATACGTCTCCATTACGGTGAATAGAGTGATTAGTACGCCATTGTGCTTCCGCAAAAGCAGTTGGTCCCATACGTAGTTCATCTCCCTTTTTATAGGTATAATTCTTACCATTATTGAACTTCACATCACGCAAATCATGTTCGTATCCGCATGTTGCATGTAATAATTCACCAAACAGACCTTCACGGACAATATTTAACACCGCCAAACAGTCACGACGATAACAAACATTTTCCAATATACATAGTTGACTGCCTGTTGATTCTGATACATTGACCAAATCCCAACATTCTTCCAATGTATTAGCAGCAGAAACTTCCACACCAACATAAGGAACACCAGCTTTCATAGCAGCCACAGACATCGGCACATGCCATTCCCACGGACTAGCTATAATTACACAGTCAAACTCTTCATTATTCAACATTTGTTCAAATGCTCGTTCACTACCTGTATAAACTTTTGGAGCTGGCACATTATACTTTGCAATATGCTTCAAAGCATTTTCCAATGGGCCTTGTTGAATATCACAAATAGCTACAATTTTATTACCTGGGATAGCTAACACATTATTAATATGTTCTTTACAACGAGAGCCTGTACCGATGAAACCAAAGCGTAATTTACCGTCATCTTTTCCAGCAGTTTTTTTCTTTTTATCTGCATCCATATCAGCTGCAACTGTTGCTGCTGCATTATTACTTAAAGCAAGACCTGCTGTTCCAATTCCAGCAGCAGTTACCTTTTTTAAGAATGAACGTCGAGTGTTTTCCATATTTTATTTAGCATTTAATAATCTTTGGAGGCAAATTTATAATAAATCACGCTTATTCCAAAAGATTACATTTATATTTGTGAGCATTTTAAATACTCAATCCTTTTAGACCATGAAAGAATTACATCTATTACTTAAACGTTTCTTCGGTTATACCTCTTTTCGTCCCCAACAGGCTGAAATTATACAACGTATACTTCAAAAGAAAGATACATTAGTCCTTATGCCAACAGGAGGAGGAAAATCCATTTGTTATCAGTTACCGGCTATTTATATGTCCGGAATTACCCTTGTCGTCTCTCCTTTAATCGCTCTAATGAAAGATCAAGTTGAGGAATTAGTTGCTAATGGGATTCCGGCAACCATGCTCAATAGTATGATGCCAGAAGAAGAGCGTCAGCAAGTCAAACAATTATGTATACAAGGGAAAATCAAACTTTTATATATATCCCCAGAAGGAATAATGAGTGAATTACATTGGCTGTTACCACGAATAGATATTTCATTGATTGCCATTGATGAAGCACATTGTATCTCTCAGTGGGGACACGATTTTCGTCCGGAATATACTCAATTATCTATATTAAAGAAACATTACCCAAAGGTTCCGATTGTTGCTTTAACAGCTACAGCAGACAAAGTTACCCGTTCTGACATCATTAACCAATTAAATCTACAAAATCCAAAAATCTTCATCAGTTCATTTGATCGTCCAAATCTTTCTCTCACGATTCGGCATGGATTAAATAAAAAGGAAAAGATTCGGACAATCATTCATTTCATTCATAAACATCCTCGACAAAGTGGCATTATCTATTGTATCAGTCGTAACAATTCTGAATCTTTAGCAGAAGAGTTAACAGATTATGGTATTCAAGCTGTAGCTTATCATGCCGGACTTTCTCCTCAAAAAAGAGAAAAGGCCCAAGATGACTTTATCAATGATCGTGTTCATGTTGTTTGTGCAACAGTTGCTTTCGGTATGGGGATTGACAAAAGCAATGTCCGTTGGGTAATCCATTATAACATGCCGGGAAGTATCGAAAACTACTATCAAGAGATAGGGCGTGCCGGACGTGATGGGATAAAAAGTAATACACTCCTCTTCTATTCAGTAGGAGATCTTATTCAACATAGACGTTTTGCAGAAGAAAGCGGACAAAAAGAAATTAATCTGCAAAAGATTGATCGTATGCGTCGTTATTGTGAAGCAGACATCTGTCGTCGTCGTATCTTACTTAGTTATTTTGGAGAAGAAATTGACCATGATTGTGGGAACTGTGATGTTTGTAAAAATCCACCCAAACGATTCGATGGAAGTATTTTAGTTCAAAAAGCATTAAGTGGTATATATCGTACCCACCAACAGGTAAATATGCAATTACTCATCGATATTTTGCGGGGATCTGCTAAAGCCGAATTAACAGAAAAAGGATACCATCTTTTAAAAACCTACGGAGTCGGCAGAGATTTAAGTTACAAAGAATGGAAAGAATATCTCTATCAAATGCTTCAATTAGGCTATATAGAAATAGACTATCTTTCCTCCGGACACCTCAATGTCACTCCCTTGGGGAATAAAATTCTTTACGGAGAACAACAAGCTTTTCTAGCAGTATATCAAGAGGCTAAAGAATCTGAATTTTCCACAAAAAAAGAGGGATTCAAATATCGTCCCATCCGACCTCTTCAATCCTATTCCATTGACGAGACTTTACTTGATTCTTTAAGACAACTGAGAAAGCAGATTGCAGAAAAAGAACAGACTCCTGCTTATATCATATTCTCAGACGATGCCTTGGCTGACATGGTGTTAAAAAAACCTGTTACACTCGATGAATTTAGTGATATACGTGGAGTTGGACAATTAAAATTGGACAAATATGGTAAAGTATTCGTCGCCCTAATTCGTTTTGTCCTTCATTTACCTAAATTGGAAAATTAAAGACAATTTTATATATGAAAAACATTGCCTATCTTCGTACAAAATATAGTAAAAGAACAACATGAATATACAACAACTTGAATACATATTAGCGGTAGATACCTATCGTCATTTTGCAAAAGCGGCTGAGCATTGTCGTGTAACCCAACCGACTCTCAGTATGATGATCCAAAAATTGGAAGAAGAATTGGGTATCAAACTATTTGACCGTAACAGTCAACCTATTAGTCCGACTTCTGCGGGCAGAAAGGTTATTGATCAAGCACGAGTAGTCCTTCATCAAGCCTCTTTAATTAAAGATATCGTAAATGAAGAAGAACAATCATTGAAAGGGACTTTCCGTTTAGCGGTATTACCAACTATAGCCCCCTATCTACTGCCTCGTTTCTTCCAGCAAATGATGGGGAAATATCCCGATTTAGATATTCGTGTTTTGGAAATGCAGACTGTTCCGACAATTCAAGCTCTTATAAAAGGAGAAATTGATGCTGCAATCATTGCAAATCAACCAACCGAAACACAGATACAAGGAGATACTCTTTTTTATGAACAATTTTATGGTTATGTCGCTCGTAATGAAAGTATCTTCAAGAAAGAACGAATCCGATCTGCAGATATCAGTGAAGAACGTCTGTGGTTATTAGATGAAGGACACTGTTTTCGTGATCAATTAATGAGATTCTGCCAAATGGAAAGAGTGAAACTACACCAAGCCTCTTATCGTTTGGGTAGTTTGGAGACCTTCATGCGTATGGTTGAAAGTGGTAATGGAGTAACATTTATCCCCGAATTAGCTACGTACCAATTAAGTGAACAACAGAAGGAACTTGTTCGTCCGTTTGCAATACCTAAACCCGCCCGAGAAATTGTTTGGATAACACGTAAAGATTTTATTCGACATACAATTGCCAGCATCTTAATTGAAAACATAAAAAAATGTGTACCTAAAGAGATGCGTACACTACAAGCTGGATTAAAGGTGATTTAAAATAAAAAGATTGTTCATTAAAAAAATGCTACTTTTTATTTGCTGTTTTAAAAAAATCATTACTTTTGCCACGAATATAAAAACAAATAGACAAATAAAATGACTCGATTTAGCTTTACATACTTTTTTTATTACTTTTACTTTAGCAGGGTAAAGGCAGGAATTTGTATGTAAAATTTAAACAAGTCAATGTATGTTTAAAAAGATATAAAGTCCTGCCGTAAATGGCAGGACTTTTTTTTTAGAATTATCTAAATAAATTACAATATAAAAAACAAAGATGAAAAAGAAAGTAGCCATACAGGGAATAGCTGGTTCATATCACGATATAGCAGCCCATAATTACTTTGAAGGTGAGGATATTGAAATTATCGGTTGTAATACATTTAGAGATGTAATAACTACTATCCGAAAAGACCCTTCTATACTAGGAATAATGGCCATAGAAAATACAATCGCTGGTAGTTTATTACAGAACCATGAACTAATACGTGAAAGTGGTTTACAAATCATAGGAGAATACAAACTTCGTATTTCCCATTCATTGGTAGCACTTCCCGGAACAAACATTCATGACATCAAAGAGATTAACTCTCATCCTATCGCATTGATGCAATGTACCGATTTTTTGGACACATTACCTCATGCGAAAATTGTAGAAAAAGGAGATACGGCCATGAGTGCCCGTTGGATTGCCGAAAATAAATTAGAAGGACATGCTGCCATTTGTGGAAAGTTAGCAGCCCAAATATACAATATGGAAGTATTGGCTGAAGGCATTGAAACAAACAAACGTAATTTTACCCGTTTCTTAGTCTTAGCAGATCGTTGGATAGCTGACGAAATATTAAGAGGAGAAGAAAAAAATAAATCATCAGTGGTATTTGCCCTCCCTCACACATCCGGAAGCCTTTCCAAAGTTCTTTCCGTTCTTTCTTTTTATGATATGAATCTCACTAAAATCCAGTCTTTACCTATCATAGGACGTGAATGGGAATATTTATTTTATATCAATCTGACATTTGTCGATTACTTAAGATACAAACAGGCATTAGATGCAATCAGACCATTAACAAAAGATTTAAAAATATTAGGAGAATATGCAGAAGGGAAACAAAGTTTGTAACATCACACCTGCCAATCGCGTAAACAATGTGCAAGAATACTACTTCTCCAAAAAATTAAAAGAAGTAGCAGAAATGAATGCGGCAGGTAAGAATGTTATCAATTTAGGAGTTGGAAGTCCAGATCTCCCACCTTCTAAACAGGTTATAAATACATTATGTGAACATGCTCAAAACCCAAATGAACATGGCTATCAACCTTATGTTGGTATTCCGGAATTACGTAAAGGATTTGCCGACTGGTACAAAACGTGGTATCATGTAGATCTAGATTCTCAAACAGAGATACAACCACTTATTGGTTCTAAAGAGGGTATTCTTCACATCTCACTAGCCTTTTTGAATCCGGGTGATGGTGTTTTAGTTCCTAATCCAGGTTATCCAACTTATAGTTCTGTGAGTAAATTAGTTGAGGCTAATCTAATCTCTTACGAGCTAAAAGAGGAGTTAAACTGGCAACCAGATTTCGAGGAATTGGAGAAGATGGATTTATCAAATATCAAACTCATGTGGACCAATTATCCCAATATGCCTACAGGAGCTAATGCAAGTATGGATCTATTTGAGAAATTAGTCTCTTTTGGGAAAAAACACAATATTATAATCTGTAATGATAATCCATACAGTTTCATTTTGAATGAACAACCTTTAAGCATCTTATCTGTTCCCGGAGCTAAAGATATTTGTATTGAATTAAACTCAATGAGTAAAGCTCATAACATGCCGGGATGGCGTATGGCAATGTTAGCATCCAATGCACAATTTGTCCAATGGATCCTCAAAGTAAAAAGCAATATTGACTCCGGACAGTTCAAACCTATGCAATATGCAGCAGTTGAAGCTTTAGCATCCCCTAAAACATGGTATGATAACATGAATCATGTTTATCGCAGCCGTCGTAATTTAGCCGGACAGATTATGAAAGCATTAGGCTGCGAATATGATGAGAAACAGGTAGGGATGTTCCTTTGGGGTAAAATCCCGACAAATGCAAAAAACAGTGAAGCTATCGCAGATAAAGTTCTATATGAAGCCAAAGTTTTTCTTACACCAGGATTTATTTTCGGCAGTTGCGGAGATCGTTATATTCGAATTTCATTATGTAGTAAAAATGAATCCCTAGAAGAAGCTTTAAATAGAATCAAACAATTAAACATGAACAATTAAAAAATATCAATATGGAAATAGTTTTAGAATCGATCTTATTACCAGGAGTTGATGAACAACGTCCAATAGTCATAGCAGGTCCATGTAGTGCAGAAACAGAAGAACAAGTTATGGAAACTGCTAAATGTTTGGCAAACAGAGGTACTAAAATATTTCGTGCAGGAATATGGAAACCTAGAACAAAGCCCGGAGGATTTGAAGGTGTTGGTGTAGAAGGTTTAAGTTGGTTGAAACGTGTCAAAAAAGAGACAGGAATGTATGTGGCTACTGAAGTAGCAACAAAAGATCATGTTTTCGAAGCTTTAAAAGCAGGTATTGATATTCTTTGGATAGGTGCACGTACAAGTGCCAACCCTTTCGCTGTTCAAGAGATTGCAGATGCTTTAAAAGGAGTTGATGTACCTGTTTTAATCAAAAATCCAGTTAATCCTGATTTAGAATTATGGATTGGAGCGATTCAGCGAATATATAATGCAGGAATCCGCCGCATAGGTGTAATCCATCGTGGATTTAGTTCATACGAGAAAAAAATGTATCGTAATTCTCCACTTTGGCATATACCAATAGAATTACGTCGCCGCATTCCTAACTTACCTATATTTTGTGATCCTAGTCATATTGGTGGTAAACGTGAATTAATTGCTCCACTTTGTCAACAAGCTATGGATTTAAGTTTTGATGGTTTAATCATTGAATCTCATTGTGATCCAGACAAAGCATGGAGTGACGCGTCTCAACAAATAACTCCAGAAGTCTTAGATTATGTATTAAACTTGCTTGTTATTCGTGAATCAAATCAGAGCACAGAAAATTTAGCAGAATTACGTCGTCAAATTGATGGTATTGATGAACAATTATTAGAGTTATTAGCGAAACGTATGCGTATTTCTCGTGAAATAGGTATTTATAAAAAAGAACATAATATGCCTATTCTTCAATCGCCACGTTATAGTGAAATCTTAGAAAAACGCTCCAATATCGGGAAACAGATGGATCTTAACACAGAATTTGTTAAAAGTATTCTAAAAAATATTCATGAAGAATCTGTTCAACAACAAATGATTATTATGAATAAATAACAAACAAGATAAATATGAAAATATTAATATTAGGAGCCGGTAAAATGGGCTCCTTTTTTACAGATTTATTGAGTTTTGATCATGAAGTTGCCGTTTTAGAAAGTAACCCTAAACGTATGCGCTTCATTTACAATGCTCTTCGTCTACAAAAACCAGAAGAGGTTGCAGACTTCAATCCTGATTTAGTCATCAATTGTGTTACACTTAGCTACACAATTGATGCGTTTCAAAGTGTAATTCCATACTTACAACCTACTTGTATTATTTCAGATATTGCATCTGTCAAAACACATCTAAAAGAATTTTATGAGACATGTGGTTTCCGATATGTCTCAACACATCCTATGTTTGGTCCTACATTTGCCAATTTAGGACAATTGGAAAATGAGAATACAATTATCATTTCTGAAGGAGACCATTTAGGTAAGATTTTCTTTAAAGATATTTATGCCGGACTTCGTTTGCATATCTGTGAATATTCATTTGAAGAACATGATAAAGTTGTGGCCTACTCTTTAGGTATTCCGTTTGCATCTACTATGGTTTTTGCAGCTACTATGAAACATCAGGATGCTCCAGGTACGACATTCAAACGTCACATGAACATTGCTCGTGGTCTATTATCTGAAGATGATTATTTACTAACTGAAATTCTATTTAACCCACGAACTCCCAAACAAATTTCACGTATTCAAAAAGAGCTTGATATTCTACAGGAATTAATCCAAAATAAAGATTCTGAAGGAATGAAAGATTACTTAACTAAAATACGGAAGAATATAGAATAATAAAAAAACTCCCTAAAAGAAGT
>JAFYOM010000310.1 GCA_017560165.1 Parabacteroides sp. | reverse complement strand
AGTTGAACAGCACTTTGCTCCTCTCCGTTTAACAATTGATTGATTTTATATAATGCTCCTTTAATTTCCTCTGCATGTGACAAGGTTTCCAATTCTTGTTCTAATTCCTCCTGTTCACCTTCCTCCAATCGGGCATCAGTTAATTGCTCCAACTGAAAACGAATATAATCCTCTTCTTGTTGCGTCTGAGCAGCCTTATCAGTCAAACTCTTTAACTCTCTTTTCAAAGATAAATATCGGCTATATTCCTTTTTATAAAGAATTAATAGAATTTCATTTTCAGCCATTACATCAATGACTTTCAATTGAAAACGATTGTCTCCCAATAAAAGATTTTGATGTTGTGAATGGATATCAATCAAACGACTTCCTAATTCTTTCATTACAGTCAATGGAACAGGCGAATCATTGATAAAGGCGCGTGACTTCCCTGAAGCATACATCTCACGACGAAGAATACAGGTCTCAGCATCATATTCTAAATCCTTAGTCAAGAAAAACTCTTCTAACTTGTAAGAGGAAATATCAAAGGTTGCTTCTATGATACATTTATCTGAGCCATTTTTGATACTTTTATTATCAGCTCGTTGTCCTAAAACTAAAGACAATGCTCCTAATATAATGGATTTACCGGCTCCGGTTTCACCTGTTATAACAGAAAAACCTTGGTCAAAATTAATATCTAAATGATCGATTAAAACGAAGTTTTGAATGAATAATGATTTAAGCATACCTTTCAGATTACTTTTTAAGCGACTCCATACGTGTAGTTAATGCAGGATACAAATTCGAAAGTTTTTTATAGCCCTCTTGTTTCTCTTGAGAAGTGGCTTTAGAATAAATAAGTACGATTTCATCCAGTTTAGCATCCGCAAACATTTGAAGAACAGTAGAGGTTGGACGGGCACTCTTTATTTGTTCCAAAATAGGAATTAATTCAATGATAGTTGTACGACCACGATCTGAATTAGCGGCCATTTCATCGAGACCTTTGCGGTGATAAGTGTACCACATTTCTCTAAACATGTCAGATGTGTTATCGGTCAAAGCTGTAACCAAAGCGTGTCTGTTTCGGTCATTTTCAAAAGCTTTCCAACCAGACCATGAACTTTGAGCTTGTGCTAAACTTACAATCTGTTGAGCTTGTTGCCAAAAAGCACTTCCCCCTTTGGGAGCAAAGCTATCAAAGTCCAATCCTAAGATCGTATAAATATAAAAAACAATAGTTGCTGTTAAGTTACTATTGAGAACATTTTCAGTATACTCCAACGGTTCAAATTCAGTATAGTCAAAAGAAAGTTCCGTATCTCGATAATTTAATATGGTAGTTGTATAACTTGAATTATAAACCGGTCGACGAGCCTGTATTTGTATCTCTCCTTTGAAACTGTTATCTGAAACCATCTCATTGATAATAAGTGTCATAGAACAGTCTATACGTTCATTTACAGCAAATGTTGCATCTGTCCATTTTTTATTATTGACAAATTCGGTAAGTGCTGTCTGTAACGTTGTAAAAACCTGTTTGTTCGTAGCCTGTACCTTATCACTGTTAATGGTGATACGGGCATTTAACTCTTGCGCTTGAATACTCAAAGGAAACAAGCACAACAGGCTTACATAGAACCAATTCATTATTTTCTTCATTTCAATGATGACGCTAATTGATTAACTATATCTTCAGCCACCTTCTGTTTACTTTTCAACGGATAGACTGTTTCATGTCCTTTCTTATCTATGATTGTAATTTTGTTTGTGTCACAACGAAATCCAGCTCCTGCATCTCTTAAAGAATTTAACACGATGAAATCAAGTTTTTTTCGTTTTAGCTTACCTATTGCATGGACTGTTTCGTTATTGGTTTCTAATGCAAATCCCACTAGAATCTGATTATCCCGTTTGATTGCTCCCAAAGAAGCTGCAATATCTTTATTGGGTACAAGATGTAGAGTCATCTCTCCTTCTGTTTCTCGTTTAATCTTATCGCTAGCCTGTACCTCTGGTCGATAATCAGCTACTGCAGCACATAATATGGCTGCATCCGATTCTGGAAAGGCCTTTATAGCAGCTTGATACATCTCTTCTGCCGATTCAACATCAATCCGCTTGATATTTGGATGATTGGTTTTCAAAGCAACAGGTCCTGCAATCAATGTAACTTCAGCTCCTTGTTGTGCACAAGTTTCCGCTAAAGCAAACCCCATTTTACCGGAAGAATAATTACCAATAAAACGGACTGGATCTATTTTTTCATATGTCGGTCCTGCTGTTATAACGATCTTTTTTTTTTCAAGTTGAGATTGAGTACTAAAATATGTTTCCAATACAGCCACAATTTGATCTGGCTCTTCCATGCGTCCTTTACCTACCAAATGGCTAGCCAATTCCCCAGAAGTCGGTTCTATGATATGATTACCAAAAGAACGCAAACGATCCAAGTTTTGTTGAGTTGATGGATGAGCAAACATATCCAAATCCATTGCTGGAGCAACAAATACGGGAGCTTTACATGATAGATAAGTCGTTATCAGCATATTATCTGCGATTCCATTGGCCATTTTTCCTATCGTCGAAGCTGTAGCCGGTGCAATCAACATAGCATCAGCCCATAATCCCAAATCTACATGGCTATTCCATGTTCCATCACGATTGGAGAAAAACTCACTGATAACAGGATGACTACTTAACGTCGATAAAGTCAGCGGTGTGATGAATTCCTTCCCTGCAGGAGTTATTACCACCTGTACCTCTGCCCCTTTTTTAACTAATGCACGAATCAAGTAAGCCGCTTTGTAAGCCGCAATGCTACCTGTAATTCCTAAAATGATATGTTTATTTTTCAATATCTCTCCCATACTCTTTTTTCTATGTAAAAATAGCACTCTCTCTTTTAGAGACGCAGAGACATAATCTCACGAGCAACCTTGCTATCTATATTATGATGTTCTCCTAATTTCCAACCCTGTTTATCTACAAGAGCTGCTAAACCATCTAAATCCTTTTCTGTAATACCATATTCACTCAAACGAGTCTGTAAACCCATTTGACGGAAAAAAGATTCGCAAGCAATGATTGTCTGACGAGCTTTATCCTCTTCTGTTCCCTCTTTGATTTCAAAAACAACTTCACCCATGCGAGCTAGTTTTATCTGTTTTTCTTTGAACATATAGGTCATAACCCCAGGTAAAAGAACTGCTAATGTTTGTGCATGATCCAATCCAAACTGAGCAGTCAATGCATATCCCATACGATGAGATGACCAATCTTGGGGTACACCTTGACCAATCCATACGTTGAGCGCATTAGTTGCAGCCCACATCAAATTGGCACGAATATCATAATCGGTAGGATTATCTAAAACCTTAATACCTTCTTCATAAATAACACGCATCAAACCTTCAGCAAAAGCATCCTGTACCTTTGCATTGACTGGATAAGTCAAATACTGCTCAACAACGTGAATGAATGAATCGACAACACCATTTGCTACTTGACGAGCTGGTAATGAATAGGTTACTTCTGGATCTAAAATAGAAAACTGAGGAAAGACATATGGTGATGCAAAATTAAGCTTTTCACAAGTTGATACTCGTGAAATGACCGCACGTTCGTTCATTTCTGAACCTGTAGCTGCTAATGTCAAAACAGTACCTAATGGTAATGCTTTTTCGATTTTACCACCTTTAGAAAGAATATCCCAAGGTTCTCCTGGGAAAAATGTTGCAGCAGCAATAAATTTAGTCGCATCAATAACTGAACCACCTCCAACTGCTAATAGAAAATTAATT
>JAFYOM010000309.1 GCA_017560165.1 Parabacteroides sp. | reverse complement strand
ATCGATATGACCACCTGTAGCTTCAACCAATTCAGACAGACAGTTCAAATGGCCACCTGCACCATGATCATGGATAGAGACAATCGGGTTATGATCAGATTCAGCAATCGCACGAATCACATTTGCTGCACGTTTTTGCATTTCCGGATTAGCACGTTGTACAGCGTTCAATTCAATACCACTAGTGTACTGTCCTGTATTAACAGAAGAGACAGCACCTCCACCCATACCAATGCGATAGTTATCACCACCAATGATTACTACTTTCTCTCCTGGTTCTGGATCACCTTTCAATGCATCACGCATATTAGCATATCCAACACCACCAGCAAGCATGATTACTTTATCATAAGCATACTTTTTATCATTTTCGGAATGCTCGAATGTCAATAAAGAACCACAGATAAGCGGTTGTCCAAACTTATTACCAAAGTCAGAAGCTCCATTTGAAGCTTTAATCAAAATCTGTTCTGGAGTTTGATATAACCAAGGACGTGGATCAAGTATCTTTTCCCATTCACGAGCGCCTTCCGTACGAGGATAAGAAGTCATATAAACAGCCGTACCTGCAATAGGTAAAGAGGCTTTACCTCCTCCTAAACGGTCACGAATCTCACCTCCTGTTCCAGTGGCAGCACCATTGAAAGGTTCTACAGTTGTTGGGAAGTTATGAGTTTCTGCCTTTAATGAGATTACAGTCTTTATATCTTTTACTTCATAAAAGTCAGGTTGATCACCACTCTTTGGAGCAAATTGTTCTACTGTTGGACCTTCATTGAAAGCGACATTATCTTTATATGCTGATACTAATTTATTTGGATTTTCAGCTGAAGTTTTCTTTATCAAACCGAAAAGAGAACTTTCCTTTTCTTCACCATCAATTACAAATACACCACCAAAGATTTTATGACGACAGTGTTCTGAATTTACTTGAGAAAATCCAAACACCTCACTATCAGTCAACTTACGGCCTAATTTTTGACTTACATCATTTAAATAAGCAATTTCTTCCTGACTTAAAGCCAAACCTTCCTGTAAGTTATAAGCTTCTAAATCTTCGATATAAACAATCGAATCCGGTTGTTTACTAATGGTAAAAATCTCTTGATTCAAACCATTGTAAATACGTTGCAACATCGGATCATGTTCAGCTTCACCTGAAGAAACAGGGAAATACTCTTCGATACGAGTAATACCACTAATACCCATATTTTGAGTAATTTCTACGGCATTTGTACTCCACGGAGTAATCATTTCGCGACGTGGACCAACATACCAACCCTCTAATGTTTCAGTTTGTAAAGGAGTAGCCTCACTAAAAGCCCAAACTAATTTTTCTACATCTTCAGGAGAAAAAGCGTGTGTAGCTTCTACAGCTAACACCGTTTTTGTTGGAGATTGAAAGAATAGAATCATATTATTGATTTATTTATAGTATTTCAACTAAACAAAATGTATATCCATACTTTTATACGTTGCAAAGATAATAATCTAAAAAAACATTACCACTGCTGTTTTTCTTTTTTTATTAGGAATACGGCTTATCTTTGCAAAATATTTAGGCAGAAAAGAGAAAATTAATGCTCGGATTGATTATAAAAGGAATTATTATAGGCATATTGGTATCAGCTCCTATGGGGCCGATTGGTATGTTATGTATACGACGAACATTATACAAAGGACGTTGGCATGGGTTTATTACCGGTTTAGGAGCAGCCCTATCCGATGTGATTTATGCTGCTTTGACCTGTTTAGGGATGGGAGTTGTAGTGAACTTTATAGAAGCAAATCAGGCACCACTTCAATTAGTAGGGAGTATCGTACTAGGTATTTTTGGTTTCTATATCTTTCGATCTAATCCCACTCGAAGTCTACAAAAAAAACAAGAAAAAAAATTATCTTTTACACAAGATTTCATAACTGCATTTCTGCTCACATTCAGTAATGTTCTGATTGTCTTTCTATACATCGGACTTTTTGCTCGTTTCGGTTTTGTATTACCCGACCACTCCATTTGGATGTCATTGTTTGGCATTATTTTTATCGGAATAGGAGCTATTCTATGGTGGTTCGGAATCACTTATATTGTTGCCAAATTAAGCAAATGGTTTAATGTTCGAGGGATTTGGCTTTTAAACAGAATTGTTGGAACAGTCATTATCTCACTAGCTGTTATTGGAGCACTATCTGTAGTATTAACTTCTTATTTTCAAATACCGTTACTTTAAATAGATATTTTATGAAAAAACTAAAAGTACCTTTTATTGCATCTTTAGATACAATGGATTTACCTGCTGTTCTTAACCTTATGGAACAGAATGCCCAACGCGAATCGATTGATTGTATTAACTGGGATACTTATCCTTATAAACCCATTGTCGCAATAGATATTGCTCGTTCTGAAACAAGTCTTTATCTTCGTTATTTCGTCAAAGGTTACTCATTGAAAGCACTTTATAAGGAAGATGGCTCACCTGTTTATACTGATAGTTGTGTTGAATTCTTTATGAAACGAGAAGAAGATTCAAATTATTATAATTTTGAATTTAACTGTATTGGGACTTGTGATGCAGCATATAGACAATCCCGTGACATCAAAGAATCATTAACTCTGGAACAATATGCTTCCATTCGTCGTTATTCAACAGTTGGAGATCAGACTTTCGATGAAAAAACAGGAGTTTATTCTTGGGAATTATTAATCGCGATTCCGTTCAAAGTCATGGGACTTGATCCTGAAAACTTACCAGAAAAAATAAGAGGAAACTTTTATAAATGTGCAGATGATACAGAAGTTCCACATTTTGTTAGTTGGAGTCCTATCAACTTGCCTACTCCTAATTTCCATTGCCCAGATTTCTTTGGAGAAATTTATTTTTAAAGGACAAGTATTATAGATTTACGTCATTTAGTTCTACCAACTTATTGACTATTGCATACACAGTTAAACCGCTGGCACTACGTATCTGCAACTTGCGAGCGATGTTCCGGCGGTGTGTTATAACTGTATGAGTAGAAAGAAACAGCTTATCTGCTATTTCGCGATTGGTCATGCCCTTCACTACACAAATGACAATTTCTTTTTCCCGTGCACTTAAAGACTGTTGTTCTTCGCTAACAGTCACTTCTATAGATAACGCTTGCAGTCTTTCTATCTTTTTATATAAATCTTCAGAAGTATCATAAAGAGAGATTTGCTCATCATATTGGCGTAATAACAATTGATCCATAATCGTAGAAACCAGTGCAATACATTTCATATTTAAGCACTTACAGGTTTCTTTCATCTGTTGCAAAGAGAAATAGCCTATTAATAACGGATTAACAATTAATATATCCGGTTTATGTAACGTCAATATTTCATGTAAGCTATCAGCCGTTGCAATATCTATAATCTGAACACGAATCCCATTTAGATGCCTCAAAAGGGATACTAATCCATTGCGGATAATCACAGATGTATCAGCTACTGCTATAGTTAAAAGCCTATTCATATCTTTACACCTCTTTTTTCTAATTCTCGAATTGCAGGGATAAACAGAAAATCTTCCACATGACTATGAGACACCAAATCCTCTTCTGTCGCAAAAAGATCGAACAACACACTGTTTAACAAATGATTTCCCGGACCCGGATAATATTTAATTAACAGATTTTTCAGCTCAACAATCTTCATCTCAATCTGATCATGCCGTTTACTAAAGATCGAAATACTATATTTTGAATTTCTATCTCCCTTTAATAACTCTCGCACGTATGGGAAAACTGTTGTTTCTTCATAACTCATGTGTTTATATACCTCTGAAGAATATTCATCAAAGAATTTAATAATCACAATTCTAACATCTTCCGGGCATCCCTCTATTGCACCAACCAACTTTTCACGTAGATGAGGCAAACGAAAATCTATAAAATAGGCATGCGCATTATGTAAATAGGAAATCAAAGCTTCTAATGAAAAGTCTTGTTCTATATTCATTACCGGATTTGAAACTTTTTCAACCAAAAAGTTGACTACAGTCAGAAATGTACAAAGATTTACATCATACAGAAGACAAACATCTTTAATACTCTGTTCTCCAAAACCTAAATCAATACCAAACCGATTTAGGACTAAAACCATCGGATAATTGTCACAAATCAGATCACTCATTTTATCGGTTTCCCGATATTTCCCACTTTTATACATAATCTTCTATTCTTATCATTTTAAGGAGAAATGGAAACTTTTAAAAAGCAACAAACTTTTCATCTCCTTTGTTTGTTACTGCCGTACATTCCATTTCAATCAACCAACCGGTTCGACAAACAGGAGCTCTCACGATCAAATAGGGTAAATTCGGATAATGTGTCTCCATGTATTGCTTCACTCGCGCATAATCAGCTGTATCACGAATATAAATAACAGCTTGCATAACATCTTCTAAAGTAGCCTCTGCCTCCTCTAGCAATGCACATATATTTTCAATCATTCGAGCAGTTTGTTTCAATACATCACCTGCATGAACAATTTCTCCAAATCGATCGATACTTGCCGTTCCTGAAATATACACATGACGACGGTCTCCAAATGTAACAGCTGTACCCCGTTCAAATGTTACTCCATATTCATACGTACGATTCAAATGCTTCGAAGCATACAAATACCGAATCTGCTCCGGCTGAATTCCGGATATGGCATAAGTATCCATCGTAACAAAAACCATTGGATCAACATATCGTCCTTCTATTCCTGTACTAGAGATATAATGTGTTTCTTCTGTCAAATTTTGTGTTGCAAAAATCTCTTTTCTAGCCTTCACAACTCCGGGATAGTTCACATCTACATTCTGAACAAATATCCAAGTTCGTAAACAATTTGAAGCTAATGTACAGCCTGCTTCAGTTAATTGCATGATATAATCTCTAAAAATCAAACGGGTTTGATATTCTGAGTTGGCAGCTCTGTTACATTGATTAGCACCTAGCAGTTGACTATATCCATTATGATGCGCTTGAAATAAACCACTTGGCAATACTTGCGTCTGAACTCCAGTCTGTAACCAAGCCCATAAGGCAACTTTTGTCCCATTCATTGGCGCTTGTTGAACAATCGATAGAGCACAATAAGATGACAAACGTTCTAACTCCATCACCTCATTTGTTTGATTTGTCACATCACTCAAAAAATAACGTCGAAAAACAGCAACCGGATTTCCGGGTAGTTCTGCAACACATTGATTGTATGCCTCTTGAATATGTTGCAACTGCGACATAAAATCCTCCATACAATCTGTCTGCTGGAGCAAAACATGAAACTCTGTTATACCTTTTTGTGATTGAAAAGAGGTTATCTGTACCTCTGTCGTATGATATGTTTTCCTTATCAAGTTCATTGATTCGTGTTTTTATGGTATTGATTGTAAAAATAAGGATTTATTTTTATTGTTTCAATCTTTAAAACATCAAAATACGGACTTATTCCCCCAATATACCTTTGATTAGGTAATCCTTTCTTTTTTTTACTCAAAAATAGGTATTGTATAGAGGATTAGACAATTGTACTTTTGTCTTGTCATTAAGAAAAGTAACACTATTAGTATAATCGCTATACCAAAACCATGCTAATTATGTAAGCATATAAGATAATAAAACGTATTGGAAAGTTTATTGGTTATTTTCAATACAAAAGAGGTCTCCCTGTGAAGAGAGACCTCCTTTTGTTTACAAATTCGACAATTATTCTGATTTCTTCACTTTCATTTCAACAATAAAAGCTACAATCAGCCCAAGCCCTCCAAATAAAAGAACAATAATGGCTGGAACAGCACTCGGAATCTTTTATTATATAAAAGGAACTTACAGTTTAACACTTCCGGAAATTTCCATCCTAGACCTAAGTTTATTCCCTTTTTATTTTTATATAGGATTTTTAGCACTTATTTTATTGGGAATCGACCACAAATTCAGAGAGATATATAAAAAGAAATATAAAAAAGAAAGGTCAGTATAAAAAAAAACATTACCTTTGCCCCCGATTTTTGAGAAACGACAATATAATGTCTAACTTACTAATTAAAACAAACTTAAGTATTAACAATTAAAGAATGGAAAATTTAAAGAACATTCAGCCAATCGCAGACTTCGATTGGGAAGCTCTTGAACAGGGCGAATCTTACGGTCAAGTAAGCAAGGACGACCTTGTAAAAACGTATGACAACACTTTGAACACAGTAAAAGACAAAGAAGTTGTTATGGGAACCGTAACTGCAATGAACAAACGTGAAGTTGTAGTTAACATTGGTTTCAAATCAGACGGCGTTGTGCCTATGTCTGAATTCCGTTACAATCCGGAACTAAAAGTTGGTGACGAAGTAGAAGTTTACATCGAAAACCAAGAAGACAAAAAAGGACAGTTGATCCTTTCTCACAAGAAAGCACGTGCTACACGTTCTTGGGATCGTGTTAACGAAGCTCTTGAAAAAGATGAAATCATTAAAGGTTACATCAAATGTCGTACTAAGGGCGGTATGATCGTTGACGTATTTGGTATTGAAGCATTCTTGCCAGGTTCTCAGATTGACGTTAAACCGATCCGTGACTATGACGTATTTGTAGGTAAGACTATGGAATTCAAGATTGTTAAGATCAATCAAGAATTCAAGAATGTTGTTGTATCTCATAAAGCTCTTATCGAAGCTGAACTTGAACAACAGAAAAAAGACATTATCTCTAAACTTGAAAAAGGTCAAGTACTTGAAGGTACAGTTAAGAATATCACATCTTACGGTGTATTCATCGACTTGGGTGGCGTAGACGGTTTGATCCACATCACAGACTTATCTTGGGGTCGTGTTTCTCATCCAGAAGAAATCGTTAAGTTAGATGAAAAGATCAACGTGGTTATCCTTGACTTCGATGACGAAAAGAAACGTATCGCTTTAGGTTTGAAACAATTAACTCCGCACCCATGGGACGCTTTGGATGCTGAATTAAAAGTTGGTGACAAAGTAAGCGGTAAAGTAGTTGTAATGGCTGACTACGGTGCATTCATTGAAATCGCTCCGGGCGTAGAAGGTTTGATCCACGTTTCTGAAATGTCTTGGACTCAGCACTTGCGTTCTGCACAAGATTTCATGAAAGTTGGTGACGAAATCGAAGCTGTTATCTTGACTTTGGATCGTGACGAACGTAAGATGTCTTTGGGTATCAAACAATTGAAAGCTGACCCATGGGAAAACATCGAAGCTCGTTTCCCTGTAGCATCTCGCCACACTGCTAAAGTTCGTAACTTCACTAACTTCGGTGTATTCGTTGAAATCGAAGAAGGCGTTGATGGTTTGATTCACATTTCTGACTTATCTTGGACAAAGAAAATCAAACATCCATCTGAATTCACTCAGATTGGTTCAGAAATCGAAGTTCAAGTATTGGAAATCGACAAAGAAAACCGTCGTTTAAGCTTAGGTCACAAACAATTGGAAGAAAATCCTTGGGATGTATTTGAAACTATCTTCACAGTAGGTTCTGTACACGAAGGAACTATCATCGAAGTATTAGATAAAGGTGCTGTAATCTCTTTACCTTACGGTGTTGAAGGTTTCGCAACTCCGAAACACTTGGTAAAAGAAGACGGTTCTCAAGCTCAAGCTGACGAAAAACTTCAGTTCAAGGTAATCGAATTCAACAAAGAAGCTAAGAGAATCATCCTTTCTCACAGCCGTATTTTCGAAGACGAACAGAAGAGCGTTAAGAAAGAAGTTGTAGAAAAGAAAGCTCCTGCTAAACGCAACAAAAAAGAAGAAGATTCTGCAATCGTAACTAACGCAGTTGAAAAAACTACATTAGGTGACATTGAAGAATTGGCTGCTTTGAAAGAAAAATTAGCTGGTAAGTAATTACTTACCAGTTTCCCATAAAAAAAGGAGATATCCAATCGGTTATCTCCTTTTTTATTTTTCTTTCATTTGTTGCTTAGTCATTAATTTCAAGCATTTCATTGATTTCTTTACGCTTGTCTAAATCAGTAAAATAAACTTCTACAACTTTATAAATATCAAAACCATCTGTAGAACCTGCTGTCAAATTTAATGACTCAACCAATTTACGAGTTGCGCTACGAATCTCTGCCGGATTAATCAAATGAAGTTCATTGTTGTGAATTAATGCCATAATGTTTTAATTTTGAGTTTATACTTCTTACTTTTTTAATATTCACATCTAAAAACAGGTCTTTTTACGTCCCTATTTCGTTTCGTGCAATAAATATACGAACAACCTTTTAAAAACAATGCTTTCTCTATAAATATTTTTTAATTTTTTTCACTTATATACGATACATCTAAAATTTCTCCTTATAAGCATAAAAAGACTCTTGCATTTACTCTTTCCGCTTTGCGCTATCCGTAGCATTAGTGGGTGTTCACCATTTGCATACACTTTATGCTTGTAGCAGATTACAGATACTGATGCTTTTATAAAATCTTGGTTGACTTCTTGGTTGACTTTTCGTGTCAACCAAGAAGTCAACCGCATAGTATTTGATAACTTTCTTAAAAAAACAAAAAGCATTGACAATCATTTGATTATCAATGCTTTCCTCAGTCGGGATGACTGGATTCGAACCAGCGACCACACGCCCCCCAGACGCGTACTCTAACCGGGCTGAGCTACATCCCGCTTTTAACGGGTGCAAAGGTATCCTTTTTTCGTTATACGCCAAAACTTTCCCTATAAAAATCTAAAGACTCTAGTATTTTTTCCTTGCCAACTTGTTGGTTGATTCGTACCTCTCCCACCTGTGCCAACAAGGTAAAATTGATAATACCGGCCTCATTTTTCTTATCATGAGTCATCAGTTCATACAACGCTTCATAATCTTTACAATCAAAGGCAAATGGTGTATAATATTCTTTTAGATAGTAAACAACCTGGCTTAACTTCTCCATAGGGAAACCGCACAATTTATGAGAGAGATATAATTCACTCACAATCCCAGCTGCAACCGCATGACCATGTAGCAAAGGTCGTCCCTTTTTAAAAGAAAGACTTTCATAAGCATGTCCGATGGTATGACCAAAATTCAAGGCTTTACGAATACCTTGTTCTTTCGGATCTTCTTCCACAATCCGTTCTTTCACTGCAACTGATTGTGCCACCAATTGATTCAAATAGCCATAATTCATCGTATCAATATCATACAACATCACCGAAGCATATTCTCCCATGGAGCTAATCAACCCATGTTTAATCATCTCTGCATATCCGGAAAGAATATTAGCACGATCCAATGTACGCAAAAACTCACTATCGATAAAAACACACAAAGGAGGGTAAAATGCACCTATCTCATTTTTCAGACCGTTGAAGTTAACTCCTGTCTTTCCTCCCACAGCAGCATCGACTGATGCCATCAATGTTGTCGGTATATTGATGGTACGAATACCTCGTTTAAAGGTTGCTCCGGCAAAGCCCCCCATATCTGTCACCATTCCTCCTCCTAAGTTCACCAAGAGAGAGTTACGTGAGGCGCCATGATTCGATAAATAGGTCCAAATATTAGCCAAATAGTCCAAGCTTTTATACACATCTCCAGCTTCTGTTACTATAAGCTGCGCCTCTTTAAAAGCAGGAATATCTTGTAATAAAGGATAACATTTTTCCCTTGTATTCGTATCTGTTAAAATAAACATCTTGTCATAATCAAGAAGAGACAGGAATTCTTGCAATTCCTGTCTCATATCTTTACAAATGACTACTTTTTGTTTTGTCATATTATTATATACGAGTATAGTATTTTTACATTACTCCAATCAGCTCTTTCATTGCACCCAAAGCGATGGTCATACCGTTCAAGTCTTTACCTCCGGCAGTTGCGAAATGAGGCTGACCACCTCCACCACCTTGAATATGTTTAGCGGCTTCCTTCACAATCTTACCTGCATGCAAACCTTCCTTCACTAAATCATCGCTCAACATCACCATCAATGTACACTTAGCATCATCTGTGATAGCAGCTACAAATGCAAAACTATCTGTTGTTTCAGCTTTAATCTGAAAAGCGACATTCTTCATGGCTTCCGGATTACCTTTACCTAAGAATTCCATGACTTTGATTCCATTTATAGTAGTAGCTTTTGCAACGATTTCATTTTTCAAGCGCATTGCTTTCTCACGGATATAATCTTCAATTTGCTTCTTCATATCCGCATTTTCTTCGATAGACTTTTTCATTGCTTGCGCCAAGTTTGGCATATTGTTCATCAATGCACGTAGCTCACGAATCAAGTCTTGCTGAGAATAAAATACCTGATCAGCACCTTCTGCTGTTACAGCTTCAATACGACGTACACCTGCTGCAATCGAACTTTCACCTACAATACGCAAAGAACCAATCATACCTGTTGCCGGGATATGTGTACCCCCACACAATTCGATAGAACTGCCATATTTAACAACACGTACTTCATCTCCATATTTTTCACCGAATAAAGCCATTGCACCCAAAGCTTTTGCCTCTTCGATAGGCATATTACGATGTTCTTCCAATGGAATATTCATGCGTATCTTTTGGTTTACCAACACCTCTACCTGGCGTAATTCTTCATCTGTCACCTTTTGGAAATGAGAGAAGTCGAAACGTAAAGACTGAGGAGAAACGTATGAACCTTTCTGTTCTACATGTGTACCCAACACTTCACGCAAAGCTTCGTGCAACAAGTGAGTAGCCGAGTGATTGCTTTCACATTGAATACGTTTCTTTTCATCTATTTTTGCAGTGAATGTAACAGTGATATCTGATGGCAATTTAGCTACCAAATGAACCGGCAGGTTATTTTCTCGCTTAGTATCGATTACTTCTACCTTTTCTTCGTCAGCAATCAACCAACCAGCATCACCGACCTGACCACCCATCTCTGCGTAGAAAGGAGTCTGATCCAATACGATCTGATATAACACTTTATTTTTCTGCTTGATTTGACGATAACGCAAAACTTCTGCTTCACATTCAAACTGATCATATCCGACAAACTTACATTCGCCCTCTTTCAATACAACCCAGTCACCTGTTTCAATAGCTGCAGCATTACGTGCACGTTCTTTCTGCTTCAACATCTCTTTATTGAACTCCTCGATATCAGCTTCCATGCCATTTTCACGAAGAATCAATTCAGTCAAGTCCAATGGGAATCCATAAGTATCATACAAAGTAAAGGCATCTACCCCATTCAACACATTCTTACCAGCAGCCTTTGTCTCTTCCATCTTTTTATCCAATAGACGAATACCGGTTTCCAATGTGCGCAAGAATGATTCTTCTTCTTCTTTAATCACCTTCTCTATTAAAGATTGCTGTGCACTCAATTCCGGATAAGCATCACCCATGGTTTCAATCAAGACAGGCAATAACTTATACATGAATGACTCTTTACGATCCAAGAATGTATAACCATAACGAACAGCACGACGCAAAATACGACGAATCACATATCCAGCTTTTGCATTAGAAGGCAACTGACCATCTGTAATGGCAAAAGCAATCGTACGAATATGGTCAGCAATAACACGCATTGCCACATCCTTCTGTTTATCTAAACCGTAAGTTGTTCCGGCCATCTCTGCAATAACCTTAATAATCGGTTGGAAGACATCAGTGTCATAGTTAGAAGTTTTACCCTGCAAAGCCATACAAAGACGTTCAAATCCCATACCGGTATCGATTACACGTGCAGGAAGTCCTTCTAATGAGCCATCCGCCTTACGATTGTATTGCATGAACACCAAGTTCCATATTTCAATCACTTGAGGATGATCTTTATTTACCATATCCTGTCCTGGGACAGCAGCACGTTCCTCTTCTGAACGAAGGTCAATATGGATTTCTGAGCAAGGGCCACAAGGACCT
>JAFYOM010000037.1 GCA_017560165.1 Parabacteroides sp. | reverse complement strand
GGAAGGTAATACTACCCACATTACAGATAACAGTTTCGCCTTGTTTTTCTAATTTCCATAGATGGGTGTGGCCGTAAAAGAAGAAATCAATCTTGCCTTTAGGTAGATGTTCTTCGTTGTAGATATGACCATGAGTTAAAAACAACCGATTCCCCTCATCCATAACCCAGGCATAGTCACTCATACAGGGAAAATCTAACAACATTTGATCAACTTCAGCATCGCAATTTCCTCGAATTGCCATAACTTTGTCATTGATCTGATTCAATAGGGTTGCAACTCCTTGTGCATTGCAGCCTTCGGGAATACGGTTACGAGGGCCATAATACAGTACATCACCTAAAAGAAGCAGGTAATCACAGTTTTTTTCTCGGAAAGCATCTAATGCCTGTTTTAAGGTTGTTTCACAACCGTGTATATCGGAAAGAATCATGTATTTCATAAAAAACGTGTTTTGTTGTCTATGGCAAATATAAAGATTATGGTTTTGTTCTTGTATGTTTGTCAATAAAAAAAGAAAAAAAGAGAGAGGTAGTGTCTAACAGGTATGTATTGGTATATATTTTATAAGGATCAGCTTTTATTGCAAAAGCAAGGGGAGGGATATTCCGTTCCTTGTATGTGTGAGTGTCCGGTACGGGTGGAGCAGACTTTACCGGTAGAGATGCCGGATGGAACAAGGGCAATGGCGGCTTATACGGATGAACCGTTGGAAGAGACGGAGGCCTTTTTACCGATGGGGCTTCGGGCTTCGTATGATTACTTGGAATGTCATTTCTATGAACAGGCGGGCAAAGCGTATGAAATAGTCTATTGGGATCAACATAGCCGCTTTTGTCCGGTTTGCGGTACGCCTACCGAACAACAGGGGCTGATTATGAAAAAATGTCCTCGGTGTGGAAACGAGATGTTCCCTGCGATCTCTCCTGCTATTCTGGTTTTGATACGGAAAGGGGAGGAGATTTTGTTAGTACGGGCTCGTAATTTTCGAGGATCTTTTTATGGTCTTGTTGCCGGTTTCTTAGAGACCGGTGAGACGTTGGAACAGTGTGTCGTACGGGAGGTGAAAGAGGAGACCGGCTTAGACATACGGAATATTTCCTATTTTGGTAATCAACCATGGCCCTATCCAAGTGGTCTGATGATTGGCTTTATAGCTGACTATGCAGGAGGAGAGATTCGGTTACAGGATGAGGAGTTGAGTTTTGCCGGGTTCTTCTCAAAAGAGAACTTACCGGAGATTCCTCATAAATTGAGTTTGGCTCGAAAAATGATCGATTGGTGGTTGGAACAATAATATCGGTTGTTAAAAAAGGAATGCCCATCGCTTTCAGATTGGATTAGCAATCAATCAAGAGGTGATGGGCATTTCTTTTAGAGAGGATGGTTAAAACCGTTTGTCTATCTCGTCTAAGTTAAAGCGTACACCGACGATGGAATGTTTCTCTTTTCCCGGTTTATGTTTGATGTAGGTGATAGCCAAAATGGTTCCGTCCGGAAGGATTTCCAATCCCGGATAGCCACAGTCCATACCATGAAAACTATGTAATAGTTTGATTTTATACTGTCCGGAGAATCCCCAAAGCAAATCATCTAATCTGCCAACCCAAGCCACGAAATGTCCTCTTGTCGGACTCTTAATGGCCATATCGCGGAAGACTGCAATGAGACGACCGTCTTGGGTATATTTGATGATATGTCTGTCACCGGTGATACCCCAAAGGGTCTCTTTTAGGTGGCTCCATGTTTTTCCTTCGTCGTTAGAGGTCATTATTAAAGAGGTGCTATTGTGTCTGTTTTCTCTGGCAATACAAATCAACTGTTTACCGGGTGCGTCTCGGAAAATGTAAGGTTCACATGATGCTTTTCCCGACATTTCTCCAACTTTAATAGATTCACCCCAAGTTAATCCTCCATCTGTCGAAATGGATTGCCATAATGTAAGGGAGAGAGGATCTTGTTCGTTTGCTCTTCGATGATACATTCCTAAATAATCTCCGTTGTTTAAACGGATTATAGTTGTAAAAGCCATGACACATGGTTTGTTCAGACTGCGAACCGGTGACCATGTCTTCCCGCCATCTTCGCTGCAGGTTTGAGACATATTCGGTTGAGCTGCAAATACCATCAACCGTTCTTTCCCCTGTTTGTCCGTCAGGCGGTAGATACTCGGACAGTTAACCGTAGTCTGCCAATCGGCCGGCGTTTCTATTTGTTCCCAACTCCTTCCGGCATCAGTGCTACGAGCCATCAGACCGCATTTACCGCCATGGTTGTAACTCCATGTGCAGAAGATGGTTTGATTATCATCCATCATGACGGTAGTCGGATGCCCGTTGTATAGCTCTTCCGTTCCTTGGGCGATGATGGTTTGTCTTCCTTTCTCATAAGATATGTCTATCCATGGTAGGTTGGGGAGTAATTCCTGTGCCTGTATGGAACCCCATAGTCCGAAGGATAGGATTGTCAGTATAAGTTTACTTAATCGAATCATGGTTATCTGTATTATGATATTAATGGTGAACTAAAATCGTTTATCGATTTCATCTAAATTGAATCGGACACCCACTATGGAATGTTTCGCTTTTCCCGGCTTATGCTTGATGTAGGTAATCGCTAGGATCGTGCCGTCCGGAAGGATTTCCAATCCCGGGTAGCCACAGTCCCAACCGGCATAGCTATGCAAGAGTTTAATTTTGTATTGTCCGGAAAGTCCATGTTTCAAATCACTATGTGTTCCGACCCAAGCAACGAAATGACCTTTGGTCGGACTGTTAGGAGCCATATCACGGAAGACTGCTATCAATCGTCCGTCTTGGGTGTATTTGATGACATGTCTGTCGCCGGTAATTCCCCAAGGAGTCTCTTTTAGATTGCTCCATGTTTTTCCTTCGTCGTCCGAAGTCATGATTAAGGAATGTCCTTTGCGTCGGTTTTCTCTGGTGATGCAGATCAGTTGTTTGCCGGATGGGTCACGCAACAAGCAGGGTTCGCAGGGATCTTTTCCTGCCACTTCTCCTACTTTGGTTGATTCTCCCCAAGTCAATCCTCCATCTGTAGAGATGGATTGCCACAACGTAAGCGGTGAACGATCTTGATCCTTATCTCCTCTGTGATACATACCTAAATAATCTCCGTTCTGGAGGCGAATGATACTGGCAAATGCCATGACACATGGCTTGTTTAGGCTGCGAACCGGTGACCATGTTTTTCCGCCGTCTTCACTATAGGTTTGCGACATATTGGGTTGGGCTGCAAAAATCATCAACCGTTCTTTCCCTTTTTTATCTGTCAGACGGTAGATACTTGGACAGTTGGCTGTTGTTTGCCAATCGGCCGGAGTTTCCACCTGTTCCCATGTTTTACCGCCATCCCGACTTACCGCCATAAGTCCGCATTTACCTCCATGTTTATAGCTCCATGTACAGAAAATAGTCTGATTATCTTCCATCATTACTGTTGTCGGATGTCCGTTGTATAGCTCCTCAGTCCCTTTGGCAATAACAATCTGTTTCTCTTTCTCGTTAGATATGTCTATCCAAGGAAGGTTGGGTTTTATCTCCTGTGCTTGCAGGGATGTCCATAATCCGATGAACAGAACCGTTTGTATAAGTTTACTCAATTTAATCATGGTTTTATCTTTGTAAGAATGAATTTAAAATGAAAAGTTGATCGCTTTCAAATCTTCTTTAAGCGTATTGTATTCCTCTTGGCTCATGGGGGAAATCGGAAGTCGACATGGACCACATTCGATGCCGATTAGATTCATGATGGCTTTACCACCTCGTACACCTCCTCCATATTTGATAATGACTTTTACCATTTCGATGGATTTCATCTGTAGAGCTCTGGCTTTTTCGAGATCCTTTTCTTCCATCGCTGTTAAAATTCCGAGATAGACCTCCGGCAGATAGTTGTAGGTACTTCCTACTCCGGCTACAGCTCCAAATGCTAATCCGGATATTAAGATTTCATCATATCCATGAAGTACTTCAAAGGCACCATTGTCTAGAGCTAAACATTCTCCCATTTCCATGAGGTTGTTGTGTGTGAATTTTGTTCCAACCAAATTAGGCATCACCTTTTTCCCCTCTTGTAAGAAAGAGGCAACAGGTAGCGATACGCCTGTCATGGATGGCATGTTGTAATAATAGAAGGGAAGGGCTTCTGCACTCTGCGCAATGGGTGCAAAGAAATCGACTAAATCTTTGACACTATTCGGCTTGAAGAAACAGGGAGCCATTGCGCCAATTGCATCTGCTCCTTTCTCTGCTGCATGATGAGCCAACTCCATCGCCTCAAATTGAGAATTACTTCCGACATGAGCGATTACTTTGAAACGACCGGATGCTGCAGTGATCCAGCGTTCCAATATCTGTTTACGTTCTTCGGTTGTAAGAGAATGAGATTCTCCCGTTGTTCCGCATACGAAAACACCTGCCATCCCAGAACGAGCCATTAGGTCGGCATATTTATCAATAACCGGTAAATTAATCTCCCCGTTGTCAAACATTGGGGTAAACGTTGCGGCTATTAACCCTTTTAAACGTTGATAGTTTTTCATATTTTATCTATTTGAATTTGTTTTATGAATAGTCAGATGATCGGTTTTAGGAGAGGTAGATGGGAAGAACCAGCTCGCTAAATATCCGATGATGAAACAAGAAATGAAACCGGTTGTTGTGTACAATAAAAGGTGTACCGATTGATATCGGATCATGATTAACTGTACAATCGTACTTCCGATGATACCACAAATCGCTCCTCCAGCATTTGCTCTTCGTGTTAACATCCCTAATAAGAATAATCCTCCTAAGCTACCTAAGATTATTCCTAGTATTTTGTTGAATTCATCCCATAACGATTTAATCTCCCAAGTTGCCATCATGAATGCAAAGGCTATTCCGGCTATCCCCAGAATCAGTGTCGCTATTTTGGCCGTATGTAAATGACTTGGTTTAATCTTCGTATGGATATCTACTATGTAGGCGGTAGCAGCAGAATTCATGCTGCTACTTAGTGTAGACATAGCTGCCGTAAAAATTCCGGAGATAAGCAGACCTATCACTCCTTCTGGAAGCTGGGTATAAATATACCAAGGGAGGATGGCGTCTCCATCTGTAATGGTCAAACTTAAATCTGCAGGATTATGCTTATAGAATATGTATAAAACAGTTCCGACAAAGAAGAATAAGAGGGTTGCAGGAATGGTCAAAACGGCATTGGTTAACACACTTTTACGTGCCTGTTGTTCTGTCTCTGTTGTCATGTAACGTTGTACCATGGTTTGATCTGTTCCATAAGTGGTTAAGTTGGTGAAAAAGGTTGCAATTAAGACTGTCCACATGGTAGATTGTCTGAGATCAAAATCTAAACTACCTAAATCAAACTTATGGTCTGTTGCTGCCTCCTGTATGATTCCGGAGAATCCATCCGGTAGGTGAAATGCTGCTATGAACACAATCAGTATAGCGCCACCTAAGAGTACGACAACCTGTAAGGCATCGGTCCAAACGACCGCTTCAATTCCGCCCATCATCGTATAGATTAGGCTTAAAACACCCATCAATCCGATACAAAGGAAGATATCAAAACCGGTGATGACGTTCAGGGCAATAGCCGGCAGGAAGAGTACAATCCCCATTCTGCCGATTTGAAAAAGAATAAAAGAGAGGCTACAAAGGACACGAATGGTCGAATTAAACCGTTGTTCCAAATATTCGTAGGCGGTTGTTACGTTCAGCTTACGATAGAATGGAATGAACAGATATAAGATAATGGGGACAACCATTAGAATTCCGGCATTTACCAACATATAGCTCCAATCCGAAGCATAGGCTTTGGCTGGAATAGACATGAAGGTTATGGCGCTGAGGCTGGTTCCGAAAATACTTAGACCAACAGCCCACCAAGGTAATCGTCCACCACCTTTGAAATAGTCATTGGTGTTTTTTTGCTTTTTGGAAAAATGGTAACCGATCCAAGCTAAAGACAGGAAATAGAAGAAAATAACCAAAAAATTTATCCAACCTAAACCCTTCTTTAAAGGTATAATCTCTCCTCGTAAAAGATGTGGGGTACGAATGCCCGGTTTGATCTCACCGCTACCAATGTAAAAAACATGTCCTTTTTTTGCCAATTGCGTTGTAACAGTAATGGGATAGGGGGCAGTCTCTTTTTCAATCAGACTTTGTGTGATGGTATGGAATACACGAACCCTATTGTCAAATCCCGGATGTTTATCGGAACCCGGTAGAAGTTGGGGAACACCCCCTAATAGTAGGATATGGTTGGCTCCGGAAGCCAAAGCTGTTCCGGCCATTACCGGAAATTCATTTTGTAGCTTTTTCCAAATGTTCAAACGAGGGTTATAAACAAATCCATCGGTTAGAACCTGCACATATCCGTCTGCTTTGTAATTACGTCCACTGAACAGGTAAAAACAGAGATCGAACCCATCGCTTTGGGCTGTACTGACTGCATATCCACGTGGCTCACCCGGCCAAGAGGGAAGCGTTTCCCAACCCTTTTTCCGATTTTTGAGATCTAATGCGAAGAAATGGTTACATGCCTCTTGTTGGTACATACTGCTTTGTCCTCCGGCAATGTATATTTTATTTCCAACTAAAGTGGCGGTGGCATTAGCCAAAGGTACAGGTAATGCCGGCCAATTTGTATCGATGTGTAGAGTGCTGTCTTTTAATTGGATTTGAAAAACATCGGAATAACATTGGGTGGAATCGCACCCTCCGATACATAAAATCCCGGTAGGAAGTTCAATCGATTGACCGTATGCCAATGCTTTGGGTAATCCTTCCGGTAAAACCTTCCACCTGCTGTTGGATTGTTTTACATCTATGAAATATAAAGTTCGCCACCACGTTTTATGTCCGCCGTTCCAAGGTGTTGCATCTGGGAAATTGGCTCCTCCGGCTACGACCAAATAGTTGTTGATAAATCCACAGAAAGCACCTGCAACTCCAATAGGTTCTATTCCCTCTACTTCTGGAAGTGTCAATGAGTTATTCCATTCGATTCTTTCCATGCAGGAGTGGGAGAGAGAGGGTGACTCTGCTGTAGCTTTGATAAAAAGCGTGTGGCAAAGACATGTGGTAAATAGTAGAAACTTTCTAAATGTATCAGACATAATGTTAATTGATTGAATGATTTTCCTTTGAAACTTGTCCGGCAGCTTGCGGATTTTGTTCGATATATGTTTTTCTTTTTTTGATGATATCTGGAGTAGGAAGATTATTGTAATTCTTCCTGGTTCCGTTACGTTTTTGATTTTGTTTGTGTGTACGAGCCTTTTTACTGGTCATCTCAGCTACGTCCAATTTGACATCCCCATTGTCAGCTTTCGATGCCGGATCTTTTTTCCAAGCTTCCAGCATGTGTTGATAAATTCGGAACTCAACTCCACGAGGAGGATGATAGAGCCAAAAAACGGCCGGAGGTAATTGCTTCAATGCTACTTTTCGCTTGATCGTGTCGGGACGGATATATTCGGAGAAGTCTTGAGTAACGGGTAACTTTTCAGTTGGAGCCAACTTCATGTGGTTGGCCGGATTTTCTAAGTTGATCAGTTCTCCGGATTCGATGGCTTTTTTGGCTTCCGGATTTAGTTCCAGTTTCTCTTTTCCAGATAAAACTTTTTTTAACCAAATAGAATCCTTTTTGGTCCATTGTTGTGCTGATACATACATTTTCCCGCTCAAACAAATCCCTAACACTATCAGTAGCAGCTTGTACATTGTTTATTTATTTTACCTTACAAATATAAAAGAAATACTTTAGAAACGCTATATTTGCCAAACTATGCAAAATGAAATGAATCAAATAAAGCGTGAGTTACAGGTAACGGCAGATGGTAGCCATACGTTGTTCATCCCTGAGATGGATGAACATTATCATTCGGTAAATGGAGCAGTTCAAGAATCTCGTCATGTCTTTTTAGAGGCAGGATTGCATCAGTTGGATCAGAAAGAGATTACAGTTTTTGAAGTTGGATTTGGAACGGGATTGAATGCCTTTTTGACATTGTTGGATGCCGAACAGCGTCAGCTACATGTAACCTATTATTCGGTCGAACGCTATCCGTTGAGTATGGAGGTGATTCAATCGTTAAATTATGGTGAGTTGATCTGTGCAGAACGAAAAGCATGTTTGGAGGCTTTGCATGAGGCACCATGGGATACACCTGTGAGCATTACAGACCATTTTGTTTTGCATAAAATAGAGGGAGATAGTAATCAGTGTTTGTTGCCGAAGGAGATCGATTTGGTCTATTTCGATGCGTTTGCCCCAGATAAACAACCGGAAATGTGGCATCAAGAGATTTTCAACCGTTTGTATGCCCATATGCGAAAGGGGGGTGTACTGACTACCTATTGTGCCAAAGGAGTGGTACGGCGTATGATGAAGGAGGCCGGATACTCTGTGGAAAGAATACCCGGCCCCCCTGGAAAACGTGAAATGCTTCGCGCTATAAAATTATAGAAGCGCATCAATTTTAGCCACAAATGTAGCTTTAGGAGCTGCACCAACCTGTTTGTCAACAACCTTGCCATCTTTGAAGAAAAGAACGGTAGGGATGTTACGAACACCAAATTGTGCTACAACATCATTATTTTCATCTACATCCATTTTACCGATTGTTACGCGACCTTCATATTCAGTAGCCAATTCATCGATAATAGGTGCAACCATACGACAAGGACCACACCATTCTGCCCAAAAGTCAAGAACCATAGGTTTTCCAGAGTTTACCAACTCTTCAAAATTTGCATCTGTTACTTGTAATGCCATCTTTTTATACTTTGTTTAAATTTATAATTCTTTTAGGTTGCCAAAAATACAAATTCTTTCTACTCTGCACAAATCTAACCGTTAATTTTAAAGTCAATATTTTCGTTTGTTTGTAAGAAATCGATTAATTGACGTGTAATATTCAACCGGATGTTCTGAGAGAAAAAGTTCTGTGTGATATGGTTCTCTCCATCAATCACTTTGAAGTATAACATACATTGTCCGGGATTATTTTTTATCAAAGTCGAAAGCTCATTC
Source organism: Parabacteroides sp. (assembly GCA_017560165.1). Taxonomy (GTDB): domain Bacteria; phylum Bacteroidota; class Bacteroidia; order Bacteroidales; family Tannerellaceae; genus Parabacteroides. Next base: position 1,129 of record JAFYOM010000037.1, on the reverse strand, counting down.
AGCATCGGTTTGTCCAAATCATGGATTGGAACGGTTATATGGATCTTTTCTATCAGACTATCTTTCACCTCTTGCAATAGGTTGATGGAGCCAATGGATAGGCTGAGACGACCACTGTTGTATGGATCCTCTATGCGTCCTTTGATTAAAAGGTACATCCCCTGTTTGCCGTATTTACTGTAATTGATATAGTTGGCTCCAAATAGGGCAATCTCTCCACTGCCGGTGAAGTCCTCGATCTTAATGATTCCGTATGGGCTTCCTTTTTTAGTCATCCCCTCTCGGTAATCGGTAACGATTCCGCCAAACATCAGGTCTTTCCCTAGTAAGCTATCTTTATCGTTTAGTTCTACAACTCCGGTATTACATGCGTACGTCAGTATAATGCGGTATTCATCCAATGGATGGGCGGAGAGGTAGATACCTACTAATTCTTTTTCTTTGTTTAGTCGTTCTAAGTCACTCCAGCGTTCACATTTAGGAATCTCCGGTTTGGCAATGGCGATAAAGTCTTCTCCTCCAAATAGGGAATTGGTGGCTGTGTTTTTATCGGTTTGATATTTGTTTCCGTAGCGAACCAATGTTTCGATGAATAATTCACCTTTTCCGGTCTCAGCAAAAAACTGTTCTCGTTGAATGTTGAAGTTGTCGAATGCACCGGCTAAAGCCAAGGATTCGATGTTCTTTTTATTACAAGCAGTCAGATTGACACGTTCTACAAAATCGAAAATATCTTTGAATGGTCCGTTTTTTTTGCGTTCATCTATGATATTTTGAACAGCTGCTTCGCCAACTCCTTTGACGGCTCCTAAACCGAAACGGATGTTTTTGTTTTTGTTTACACTGAACTTTAGGATGGATTCGTTTACATCCGGACCAAGAACCTGAATATCCATCGCTTTACATTCGTCCATGAACTTGGTAATATCTGTGATGTTGGACAAACTTCGGCTCAAAACCGCAGCCATGTATTCGGACGGATAGTTCGCTTTTAGGTAGGCTGTTTGATAGGCTACCCATGAATAACAGGTCGCATGACTCTTGTTGAATGCGTATGAGGCAAACTTTTCCCAGTCAGCCCAAATCTTGTTTAAGGTCTCTTCTTTGTATCCATTGGCCTGTCCGCCCG
>JAFYOM010000036.1 GCA_017560165.1 Parabacteroides sp. | reverse complement strand
TGTGTGGTAGCAGTAGCTTCCGGGAAAGGATACTTACCATGCATAGTAGATACGAAATATTTACGGAAAGGAATCAATAGAAGGATACCTAAGATACCACCTAATAAAGAACTCATGAAGACTTCAAAGAAGTTGATGGTAATTTCCGGATATTTGTCTTGTAGGATGTACAATGCAGGTAATGTGAAGATAGCTCCTGCTACGATTACTCCACTGTTTGCACCGATGGACTGAATAATGACATTTTCGCCTAACGCATTTTTACGTTTGAAACCGCTTGACAAACCAACGGCGATGATAGCAATAGGAATAGCTGCTTCAAAAACCTGTCCGACCTTTAATCCTAAGAAAGCCGCTGCTGCACTGAATATCACAGCCATCACCAATCCCCAGAAGACTGACCAAGGGGTAACTTCCTTATACTGTTTGTCGGGTGACATAAGAGGTTGATACACTTCCCCCTCTTTTAACTCTCTGTAAGCATTCTTAGGCAGCCCACTTGCCTTTTCTTCATTCTCTTTACTCATGGTATATGTTTTTAATTAATTTGAGTTAACTGTTCAATCGGACAAATGTACATGATTTATCATAACCTTGCAAGTATACTTCTATGTCTTTGTTTTTAATAACAAAGCGAGTAATCAGATGTATGTGTCTGATTACTCGCTTGTGCGTATGAGGTTAAATTTCGTTTCTTAGTTCAGATATAATGGTCCGTCAAAACCTAACGGTAATTCTAAGAATACCCATCCGGTAATCATGATGATCCATGCCAATAAGAAGATGATTGTGTAAGGAATCATGAGGGATATAATCGTTCCTATACCAAACTTTTCATCGTAACGCTGTGCGTATGTAACGATAAGGGCAAAGTAACTCATCATAGGTGTGATTACGTTGGTTACTGAATCACCTACACGGAAAGAGGCTTGTGTCAATCCCGGATGGAAATCCAAAAGCATGAACATTGGTATAAATACCGGTGCCAAAATTGCCCATTTAGCAGAAGCACTTCCCATGAATAGGTTGAGGAATGCTGACAAAAGAATGAAACAGATAATCAGTGGAAGACCTGTAAATCCGATATTCTTTAAGAACTCTGCTCCATGGATCGCTAATATTAGTCCTAAATTGCTATAGTTAAACCAATAGATAAATTGTGCAGCGAAGAACACCAATACGATATAGGAAGCTAGTCCTTTCATAGAGGCTGTCATGTGTTTGATTACATCCTTGTCATTCTTGATGGTTTTGACAATAATACCGTAAACAAGACCGGGAATAAAGAAAAGAAGCATCAATCCAACTACAATACCGGAGAAGAATGGAGAACGAAGTATACTGCCGGTTTCCGGATCACGAAGAAGTCCGTCTTCCGGTATGATGGTCATAGCCATAAGGGCAATAAAGATAAAGGTGGATATACCTGCCCATTTCAACCCTTTCTTTTCGATAGGGGATATCTGGTCAACTTTCAATGCTTCAGTATTACCTTTATATTCTCCTAATCGGGGTTCAACAATCTTTTCTGTAACCCAACCACCGACAAATACAATCATGATGGCTGAAACAACCATGAAGAAGTAATTGACAAGTGGATTGATGTACATATTGGGATCAATGATTTGTGCGGCAGAAGTAGAAAGACCGGCTAAGATTGGATCTACCGAACCGATGATAAAGTTCGAACCGAAACCGGCACTTACCCCGCAGAATGCTGCAGCAAAACCAGCCATGGGATGTCTTCCTAAGGCGTGGAAAATCATAGCACCTAATGGTATAAGGATGACATAACCTACTTCAGAAGCTAAGTGAGAGAAGATTCCGGCTGTAATAACAGCATAGGTGACTAAACTTTTGGGTGCACCTAATACCAATTGTTTGACTAATACGGTAAACAATCCGGATCCTTCGGCAACTCCAATTCCTATCATAATTACGAGAACAAGTCCGAGAGGTGGAAATTTGACAAAGTTATGTTCGACATTGGTATAAATCCATCTGAGCCCATCTGCACTCAACAAACTTCTGGCCTCTATGGTTTCACCTGTTGCCGGATGTAAAGCTGATAATTCAAAAAGTGCACCGATTGCTGAGATTCCTGCCACGATTACCGCCATTAAGAAAAAAAGAGTTGCAGGATGTGGCAGTCTGTTCCCAACTCTCTCAATTGAATCTAAGATAGAATTAAAACGATTATTCGCCATGTTTATAGATTATGAGGTTATTATGGGAACAAATATAGGAAGAAAAATAAAATGTTTAACTTTGTACCCAAAGAAACAAAAGAATGAATCAGAAATATCCATCTGTTTTATTAGAAAATGCGGTCAATGAATTATCGACATTGCCGGGGATTGGACGTAAGACAGCTTTACGATTGGCATTAAATATATTACGTAGGGATGTTAATTACATTGAAGGTTTTACATCTGCATTACTTGCATTGCGTAAGGATATAAAGTATTGCCAGATCTGCCATAACATCTGTGATGAAGAGGTCTGTTCGATTTGTGCAGATTTACATCGAGATCATTCAATCGTATGTGTGGTAGAAAATATCAAGGAGGTAATGGCGATTGAAAATACCGGACAATTTAGAGGTGTATATCATGTGTTAGGGGGAATAATCTCTCCAATAGAAGGTATCGGACCGAGTGATTTACAGATTGATAGTTTGGTTCAGCGTGTGTCAAGTGGCGAGGTTAAAGAGGTCATTTTGGCTTTAAGTACAACCATGGAAGGGGATACCACCAATTTCTTTATATATCGTAAACTCTCTGCTTATGAGGTTAAGATTTCTGTGATAGCCCGTGGGGTTTCTATTGGGGATGAGATTGAATATGCAGATGAGATTACTTTAGGGCGGTCTATCCTAAACCGTACCAGTTTTAACGATTCTATAAAAATATGAAGCTATCGATCGTTATAGTCAATTATAATGTCAAGTATTTCTTAGAACAGTGTCTCTATTCGGTACGTGCTGCTGTTGCAGGCTTGGAGGCTGAAGTCTGGGTTGTTGATAATCATTCAACAGATGGTTCTATCGAATATCTTCGTCCTCGTTTTCCTGAGGTAAACTTCATTGAAAACCAAGATAATCCCGGTTTTGCTAAGGCGAATAATCAAGCGATTCGAATCAGTCAGGGAGAGTATGTTCTTTTATTGAATCCAGATACAGTCGTAGGAGAGGACAGTCTACGTTCTCTGTGTTATTTTATGGATGAACATCCGGAAGCCGGTGGTATCGGTGTGAAGATGATAGAGGGACATGGGCAGTTTCTTCCGGAAAGTAAACGTAGTTTTCCTTCGCCATGGGTTTCTTTTTGTAAGATCTTTGGACTATCCAAATTTTTCCCAAATTCTCAGACATTTGCACGATATAGTCTTCCTTTTTTGGATAAAGAAAAAATACATAAGGTAGAGGTATTGGCCGGGGCCTTTATGTTGCTTCGACGTGAGGCTTTGGATAAGGTGGGTCTGTTGGATGAAGATTTCTTTATGTATGGAGAAGATATTGATTTATCCTATCGTGTGGTTCAAGGGGGATATCTTAACTACTATATACCGGAACGTCTTTTGCATTATAAAGGAGAGAGTACAAAACATGGTGACATCAAATATGTGAAGGCTTTTTATGGAGCCATGTTGATTTTCTATCGAAAATATTATCCGCAAGCCAGTTGGTTGATGAGTCTGTTGATTCAGTTGGCTGTATTCTTGAAAGCTTCGTTGTCTGCAATTGGTGGTTGGTTAGGTCTGAAGCGTAAACCTCGCGTGAAACATAGCCGTTTATTGATTCTTTGTCATAAAGAAGAATTTGAGGAGGTAAAAGCGGCATGTCTTGAAAAGATGCCTGATTTGGAATATGTGAATTTGTGGAATCTGAATGAAGAACGTGTGATGGATGCGATTTGTCGCAAAAATCAAATGAAAGAATTTACCGATATTGCTTTTTGTTATCCTAGTGTACGTTTTGAACAAATGTTGCTGTTGATGGATAAGATGGTCAATAAGAAGATTACATATCATATTTATAATAAGGATAGCCAGGTTTTAATATGAGTTTGCTAAAAAGTGAAAGAATCTCTCTTCGTGCACCTGAACCGGAAGATTTGGAGCTGCTGTTCCAATGGGAAAATAATCCGCAATGGTGGAATGTAGGAGGAACGTTGGTTCCTTATTCTCGTTATCAATTGAAAGAATATATCGCGGAGGCTCATCGAGATATTTTTGATATAAAACAATTGCGTTTGATGGTCGATCTTATCGAAGAGGGTAAGACTATCGGTATGGTGGATCTCTATGATTTTGATCCATATCATCGACGGGCAGGGGTAGGGATTTTGATTGATCCACTATCTCAAAAAAAAGGATTGGCTACGGAGGCATTGAATTTATTGATAACCTATGCTTTCTCTTTTTTGAAGTTACATCAATTATATGCACATATTCCGGAAACAAATGAAGCAAGCATACATTTATTTACCCGTTGTTCTTTTACTAAAACCGGTGTGTTAAAAGATTGGATCACATCAGAAAAAGGATATACAGATGTAATCGTGATGCAACGAATCAATGAATAATAGATGAATAACAAAAGCCGATTAATTGAGGTTGGGATCTTTGGGATACTTAGTCCATGTTTCGTACTGACTGCCTAAAGATCTCAGTGTTTGTTTCCAAAACTCCTCGCCTTCAGCTTGTAATACATTTGTGTTGGAAGCATGTCATACAACC
>JAFYOM010000308.1 GCA_017560165.1 Parabacteroides sp. | reverse complement strand
TTATCTATCTTTCATTCTTTAATCCTCCCTCTTTAGAGGTCCCTATATTTGAAGGGATAGATAAAGTGGTTCATTTTTGTATGTATGGAGGATTGTCCGGGATGTTATGGTTAGAATTTTTCCGTAATCATAAGAATTCAGAAGGTCTGTTGTGGCATGCCTGGATTGGTGCAGTTTTGTGCCCCATCTTATTCAGTGGAATTATCGAGATATTACAAGAATATTGTACAGGACATAGAGGAGGAGATTGGTTGGATCTGGTAGCGAATGTCAGTGGTATAGGAGCGGCAACCATCTTCTCTTTATTGGTTCTTCGTCGTTGGATATGCAAATAGTTTGATAGAAATATATGTTATTACCCTATTTAGAAGCAAATCGTTTTGAGGCCGGTTGTGATGAGGCCGGTCGTGGTTGTTTGGCCGGTTCAGTTTATGCGGCAGCTGTGATTCTTCCTCCAGATTTCTACAATGAAGATTTGAATGACAGCAAGCAGTTGAGCGAGAAGAAACGTTATGCTCTTCGCCCTATTATTGAACGTGAAGCTATAGCATGGGCTGTAGGGATTGTCACTCCTGAAGAGATTGATAAGATAAACATATTAAAGGCCTCTTTCTTGGCGATGCATCGGGCGATAGAGCAATTAAGCCAAAAACCTGAACATTTATTGATTGATGGGAACCGATTTACTCCTTATCCGAATATACCACATACGACTGTAGTGAAAGGAGATGGTAAGTACTTAAGTATTGCAGCAGCTTCAATTTTGGCTAAAACCTATCGAGATGATTATATGAATCAGTTAGCGTTGGAGTATCCGGAATATCATTGGACAGATAATAAAGGTTATCCGACAAAAGCACATCGAGAAGCTATTCGGAAGTATGGAATCACTCCATACCACCGAAAAACTTTTACGTTATTACCTGAGCAACTTACGCTTGATTTTTGATCTTAAGCCATTTCTTTTGTTCTAAAAGCTAATGCGTCCATTCTCATTTGTTTCACCATTGCGACTAATCCGTTGGAGCGGGTTGGGCTCAGGTGCTCTTTTAGACCAATCTTTTCAATAAAATACAAATCAGCATCTAAGATCTCTTGAGGAGTATGATTTGATAAAATATTAATTAAAAGAGAAACGATTCCTTTGACAATTACAGCATCACTTTCTCCTTGAAAGATAATTTTCCCATCTACATAATCGGCCTGTAACCAAACACGACTTTGGCATCCTTCAATCAAGTTACTTTCTGTTTTGTATTTCTCGTCTAAAGGAGCAAGTGAATTTCCTAAATCAATTAATAATGCATATTTGTCCATCCAGTCTTCGAAATCAGCAAATTCTTCGATGACTTGATCTTGTAGTTCGTTGATTGTCATTTTTTTATATTTTTATCTTGTATATATCACTTCCAGTACTGTTTGTCCGACAGCTTTCAATACCTCCTTGTCGATATTTTCCATATTGTCCTTTTGTGTATGCCAGTGCTCTCCAAAACCTTTACTGGTATAAGGATCAAAATTGATAATATCCAAACAGGGAATACCGGTACCTTCAATTACTGCTTCATGATCATCAATAACACCACCTCCATTGGCATTGATGAAATATTTTCCATATCCTAAATTACGTGCTTTGTTCCATACCTCTTCTACATAACGAGCAGCGTAACGCATAGATAAATGTTCTTTGTAAAAGACTGCATTTTTGGCTCCTACCATATCTAATAAGATTCCAAACTCTGCTTTGTAATTTGGAATATGTGGGTTCTTCCCCCAAAAACGGCTTCCTAAACACCAAGTATCATTGGATGCACTGTATTGATCTTTGGCAAATTCAGGAGTTCCATAGTCTTCTGCATCGAAAAAGATAATATCGATTCCAATATTGGGGGCTTTTATACTGATTTGGCGAGCAATTTCCAATAAAACTCCAACACCACTTGCTCCGTCATCGGCTCCATCCAAAGGCTTTTTATGATTAGCCGGATTTGGATCGTGATCCGAATAGGGGCGAGAATCCCAATGAGCAAAAAGTAGGATTCTTTTTTTATGATCAGGATTAAAAGAACCTATGATATTACGTGCTTCTAAAGGAGTTCCATTATAAGCAGTAAGTTTGGCTTCCTGTTCAAAAACTTGTGCTCCGAATCGTTTTAGTTCAGAAGATAAGAAATTTCCGCAGACTTTATGTGCCGGTGTATTCGGGATTCGATAACCAAAAGCCACCTGTTTTTCTATATACGAATAGGCACTGTCTGCATGAAAGATTGGTGTATTAGTTTGATTCTCTGTCTTTTTTATTTCAGATGTTGACTGAATTGTTTCTACCGATCCTTTTGAACTACAGGATAGTAATATTGCAGAGCAAAATAGTAATATCAGTTTAGTCATATCTTTATCTTTTATAGGACGAAGCGTTTTGTGCTGTGGTAAGTACACGTAAAAAATTACCACCCCATATTTGAGCAATATCTTTTTCTGTATATCCCTCTTTTAATAAACGAACAGTAATGTTAATCAGTTCATTACTTGCACGACATCCGATTAATTCTCCATCTCCATCGAAATCGGAACCTATTCCAACATGGTCGATACCGACTAAATCTACGATATGGTTAATATGTCGTATCGCATCACTCAATGAAGCCTTTTCTGCATCCTCATTGATAAAACCTTTGTATAGACAGATTTGGGCAACACCTCCTTGGGAAGCTAACGCTTTTAACTGTTCATCTGTCAGATTTCGAGGATGATTGCATAAAGAACGGGCTGAAGAATGAGAGGCTATGATTGGAGTAGAACTAAATTCTAAGGCCTGATAGAAAGTACTTTCTGCAGCATGAGATATGTCGACTAATATTCCCAATTCATTCATTTTACGAATGACCTCTTTCCCAAATGGACTCAATCCATTCCATTCTCCGTTACCTTTGGCCGAATCACAAATGTCATTATCTCCATTATGACAAAGCGTGATATAGGAAACTCCTAAATTTTTAAAACGAGAGATGTTTTCTAAATTTTTTCCTATAGCATATCCATTTTCAAGTCCTAATAAAAGGGCCTTTTTATCTGCAACTTTTAAGTTTTGAATGTCTTGAGCTGAATAAGCAATTCCCATGCGGGAAGCATTAATATCTGCTTGTCTATGGATTTCTTGTAGACGATCACATGCAAAAAGAGTCGCTTTTTGTAAAGAATCATCATCTCTTGCCCCTTGAGGAATGTAAGCTACCATAATGGAAGCATCTATCATTCCCTCTTCCATAAAAGGAAGATTTACTTTTCCACCCTCCTTTTTGCCAATATTGAATTGACCGGGAAAGATCATCGGTGTATCTGTATGTGAATCTAGTGTAATATGACGGCGATGAATCTGTTTCGCTTCTCTGAATATACGTGCCATTTCGATGTGATACTTAAAAAGTTTCAACATCTGTTCATCATCGTTTGCAGCCATCGCTTCCGGATGCCATTGTACACTGAAAATTTCTTTTTCGATATGCTCCATTGCTTCGTTAATACCATCTACTGCTATTGCTGTGGAAATAAATTCCGAAGCCGGTTCTTGAATCGCCTGATGATGGAAAGAATTGACGAAAATAGTCTTTTCATCATTCAGAAGTGTAGATAGTTTGGAAGGTTGACTAACCGCAATAGAGTGGGAGGCCTGTTCACGAGGGAGTGTTTGGCTATGTTTAATAGGGGTATTTGTGTGTTGTGTGTGAATATCTTGATAGATACTACCTCCAAAAGCAACGTTTATCATCTGATGTCCTCGGCAAATTCCCATCATTGGAACTTGGCGATTCGCTGCCAATCGAATCAAGATCAAGTCGTATTCATCACGATAGGTGTCTACGTCTTGCAAAGAGGGAATAGGCTCTTCTTGTAAATAGAGAGGGTTTATATCCCCACCTCCGCTCATGATTAAACCGTCTATGCCCTCTATAATGGAGGTTAAAGCCTCTATATCGGTGATGACCGGGATTAAAACAGGAACACCTCCGGCTTTTAAAACGGCTTGTACGTATGTATCGGCAATACAAGAAAGCCCCTCTTTCCGATTGGATGATATACCAATTCGAGGAGGTTGCTGATTCCCTTTAGCCGGAATAAACAGGTCAACCTCCTTGTATAATGCTTCTAAATTCGTAGAACGAACTTTCATGAAGATTTCTATTAAGCATCAATATTTGCGTAAGTCGCATTTTCTTCGATAAATTCACGACGAGGACCTACATCTTCACCCATCAACATGGCGAAAATCTGATCCGCTTCTGCTGCGCTATCAATGGTAATCTGTTTCAACGTACGGTTTTCCGGATTCATGGTTGTATCCCATAACTGATGATCGTTCATTTCACCCAAACCTTTGTAACGTTGTGTATGAATAGCATTTTCGTTTCCAGCACCATATTTGTCAATGAAAGCTTGACGCTGTTGGTCTGTCCAGCAATATTCTTCTACTTTACCTTTCTTACAAAGATACAATGGAGGAGTCGCCAAATAGACATAACCATTTTCAATTAATGCACGCATACGGCGGAAGAAGAAGGTCAAAATCAAAGTAGCAATGTGGCTTCCATCCACATCCGCATCGGTCATGATAATGACTTTATGATAGCGTAATTTACTTAAGTTTAGAGCTTTTGGATCTTCTTCTGTTCCAATGGTAACACCCATTGCACGGAAGATATTTTGGATTTCTTCACTTTCAAATACTTTGTGGTCCATCGCTTTTTCTACGTTTAGGATTTTACCACGAAGCGGAAGAATTGCTTGGAAGTTACGGTCACGTCCCTGTTTAGCTGTACCCCCTGCAGAGTCCCCTTCGACAAGGAATAATTCACAAAGAGCAGGATCTTTAGAAGAGCAGTCCGCTAATTTACCCGGAAGTCCGCCACCTGTCATTGGTGATTTACGTTGAACCAATTCACGAGCTTTACGAGCTGCTTGGCGAGCTTGTGCTGCCAAAATGACTTTATCAACAATGGTTTTTGCCTCTTTCGGATGTTCTTCTAAATAATAACCTAATGCTTCACCAATCGCTTGATCAACAGCACCGGTAACTTCATTGTTTCCAAGTTTAGTTTTTGTCTGTCCTTCAAATTGAGGTTCAGCTACCTTTATGGAGATGACTGCAGTCAATCCTTCTCGGAAGTCATCACCGGAGATTTCAACCTTAGCCTTTTCCAATAGCTTGGAGTCGTCTGCATATTTTTTCAACGTACGAGTCAAACCACGACGGAAACCAGCCAAATGTGTACCTCCCTCAATTGTGTTGATATCGTTTACATATGAGAAAACACTTTCATTGAAAGAGGTATTATAAGTCATGGCAACCTCTACAGGAATACCATTTTTTTCAGTTACGATATGAATTACGTCCGGAATCAATTGTTCTTTAGAACGGTCGATGTAACGAACAAACTCTTTCAAACCCTCTTCTGAATGGAAAACTTCAGATTTGAAGTTGCCATCTTCTTTGATGACACGTTTGTCTGTTAAACTTAGGGTTATACCTGCATTCAAAAATGCCAACTCACGTAGGCGAGTAGCTAAAATATCATATTTGTATTCAGTAACAGAGAAAATACTACCGTCCGGTTTGAATGAGATTGTTGTTCCGGTTGTATCGGTCGTTCCTATTACTTCGATAGAATGAAGAGGTTTCCCACAAGAAAACTCTTGCATGTGAATCTTACCTTCACGACGTACTTCTGCTTTTAGATAAGTGGAAAGTGCATTCACACAAGATACACCTACACCATGCAGACCTCCGGAAACTTTGTATGAGCCTTTATCAAACTTTCCTCCGGCATGGAGTACAGTTAATACAACTTCAAGCGCAGATACACCTTCTTTCTCATGAATATCAACGGGGATTCCGCGACCGTTATCTGTGACAGAGATGGAATTATCTTCATTGATGACAACATCTACTTGTGTACAGAACCCAGCCAATGCTTCGTCTATTGAGTTGTCAACAACTTCATATACTAAATGGTGGAGACCTTTTTCGCTGGTATCGCCAATATACATTGACGGTCTTTTACGTACTGCTTCTAAACCTTCAAGTACCTGAATACTATCTGCAGAATATTCTGAAGAAGTATTCTTAATTTCTTCACTCATGAGTTTTTTATTCTTATTAAATTCTGTAATTATCTATTCGCCTTAAACGTAACAAATGTAGTGAAAATAATTGATTTAGAAGGGGTCTAGATAGGTAAAAATCGTCAAAGAATGTAT
>JAFYOM010000307.1 GCA_017560165.1 Parabacteroides sp. | reverse complement strand
GCAAACATCAAACCGCAACATAAATATTGCTTCAAAGAATGTTTTTTCATACGATTTATTTATACTTATTTAATGAATATTCGATTATTATTGCATCGGGGCAAAGCCTTCATGGCGAACCACCCAACTTCCATCTTTCGGGAATCCCGGGGCATCACCCACTGAACCATCCCAACCACCACACATCATAGCGATAGCGGTCAACAATGCTCCGTTGGATGGGAAATAGGGATATGGACCACCTGTCGCTAACCCATGTTCGTCAAACTGGAACTTTAGTGATGAATGCATCAAGAAATCGATTGCCATCTCCGGCTGACCGGTTCGAGCTGCTGCCATTGCCATCATTGGGAAATCCCATCCCCAAATGCGATGGAACTGCCACTCTTTATTCACTTTGTCCAATGTACGTTTAAAAGTATCCAAGTCTACACCGTCACCCGGTAACATTCCATATACCCCTGTCAAAGCCGGATGTTCGTATGTCTTTTCGGTCCACATATTCGGGATTCCTTCATACGTCACATAGACGCCCTCCTGAATCGGTAGCGGAGCCATCTTGGATAATACCTCTTTCCACTTTTTGGTTCGTTTCTCCGGTAGGTTCAGACGTTCAGCCCATGCCAAAGCAGTACGTAATCCATAGCGTAAATAGCCTAATTCAAAAATAGGGTTCATTGTTTCATACGGTTTGGTGTTTTCCGAAACAATAACAACCGGAGGAGCCAAAACATATTCTTTTCTTTTTTTATCATAGAACAGATAATCGGCTATATAATCGGCTGTATTGACCACAACCTCTTTCCATTTATCTAAGGTTTCGTTTGTTGCGTTCAATCGATATTCCATCTCGGCAAAATAGATCGGATGTGGTTGATGCCAAATCAAGAATGCATGCGCATCGCAGGGCCACTCTCGATTGATATTGCCTGTACACTTCGGCCAACGAACACCGGAACGACCTTCCAATTTTGCACGCTCCAATGCTTCCGGCATAAAATCTTTATAAATATTCAAATAGTTGTTGAAATATTCCATGCGGTTCCATAAACCATAATGTACCCCATGCCACCAGATCATTTCAAAATGGAAACGACCATACCAACCATTATTTACCAAGCCTGATTCCTGCGGTGGGAACAGACCGGCTTCATTTACTCGCATCACATATTGAGAAAGGATGATACGACGTTCCAACTCTAACCAACGAGGATCTTTACTGCCTGACAAGTCGACTGCGGCTCCTGAACGCCAATATTTTTCCCAACTTTCAGCACTTTTCTTTTGTATCGATGCAAACGATTCTACATCATCCTCTCTTTGTACAGGAGAATAGCAACAAGAGAAAGACAACTTTTCACCACCTGTCGGCTGTAGAATAAATCGATGTGTATTGCCTTCACGTGTCAACTCTGCCTGACCATCCCAAGAGAGTGTCACGTAATAGCGCATATCGTCCAGTTGGCGACTGATGCGAACTGTATTCGCTGCAATTTTTTCTAATGTAGACTGATGTCCGGAGATCGTATCATAACGTCCCATATAATGAGGGAACTGACGTGTTTCAGGATAAGAGAAATCCAAATAGACTGCGATTTTACCCTCTTTCAACTGTTCGCCCTCCACTGTGACTCCAATCATGTCTTTATCCGGATGACAAACGGTACGAACTTTCACCTCTTTCTTATTCAGTTCGAAACGACTGTAAACCATACCGGACCATAAATCGGTCTCTTGGCGAGTCGCTCTCAAATCAAACTCCTTGGCTACCCTGCCATTGTCTTGTAAAAGGCGGAAAGCAACACGTCCTAAATTGAATCGATGCGGATTACGTGCCAAGTAGGCTGATACCTCCGGATGTTCCTGATCGGTATCTATATATGCAATTTTCTTTCCATAGGTCTCTACTACCTTCGGTTGATAGTCCTCCAACCGTACTCCTACCGGAAGTGGGAAACTATGCCAAGCCCAGTCAGAAAGGATATTAAAGGGGGCAAACGTCTGTAATCCGGTAATATCCATACCAAAAGCAAACTTTCCATTTCCTACCTGTGCCGGGCTCATCAATAATGTTCCGGTAGTTGAGATTCGATGACGTTTCACCAACGACTCTCGGTCAATCGGTTCTGCAAAAGCAGAAACCACGAACATAAACAGGGCACAACAAAGCCCTAACAGACCAATATATTTCTTCATAACGACAGACTACTTATTTTTTTATTTGAGGTGCAATATGATCCAACACTTCTGTAAAAGTACCTACCCATATTTCCGGATGGTTAGCCAAAAAATCCACCAATTCCTGATGATCTTCGGCTTCTACCTTCATATAGTCTCCTCCTACTCCATGGAAAATAAAGACTACCATTCCATTTTTATCCAATGCCTCTTGCACATAAGAGATTAATTTTTCTCCACTCCAACCGGCACGTGTAGAGATTGTCGGTACTCTGGCCAAATTGAGTGATTGGAAGTCAGAAACAATCCCAACCACACCGGCGCCTCGTCCGTAGTTTGCCAAACCCGCTTCCATCATAGGTACCGAGTAATCACCATCGATGGTTTCTGAATGGCCGCATGGATAAGCATAGGCATATTGTTCTTTGCCATCAATGGCATAAAGCAGGCTCTTCATGATCCGCACCTCAGCCAAGATATCTTTGATGGTATAACATTTCAAGGAGCGACACAAAGGGGCATCAGTCACCTCTGTAGCACATTGGTGAAACATGCTGTGATTGCCTAATTCATGTCCTCTCTTACTAACATCACGCCATTGAGGAATATCTTCAGCTTTCATCGGATAGCCATACAAAAAGAATGTACCTCTGAATCCTTTCGCTTCCAACTGAGGCATAACCACTTCATGATGAGATTTCAGATTATCATCATACGTTAATATAACAGCAGCTTTCTTTCCTTCCGGCCATTTGATTTGGGCTTGTAGTGTTGGCACAAAAAATGCCAACACTAATACATAAAGAACAATAAGCTTCTTATCCATGCGTCCTATAATTTATCTAAATCGATTATTTACTGAATAAAAAATTGAGTTGCCGGGATAATTTCCATCAAATCTTTTCCAGGTACAGCCCAGTAAGCATTGAAGAACTCACCTCCCCATCCTTCATAGAAACGGAACTTAACCGGATGATAACCTTTTTGCAAATAAACTTTTCCATAAGCTTCAGTTACGCCATCAATGTTATCAACCACGATAATGTCTCTAATTTGTAAGTTAGAAGCATCATTACTACCTAACTTAAAGGTATACAAACCTGTAACAGGTGCGTAAATAAACCCTTCGTAAACATAACCATAATAATCAAAGTTAGTCTGTCCTTCTGTTTTTGCAGTTGGTTTATCAGCGATACCTGTTTTCTTCAACTCACCCTTCTTTTCTACTTCCCAAATATTAGAGAACTTACCTTCATAGTAGCTATAAGAAAGACCGTTCTTCTTTGCTTTACACTTCACCGGAGAAGAGAAGCCCATTACGCGTTCATAAATAGGACTGCGTTTGCCATCTTTATATGAACAAGCTTTCAATGTTGCATATTCCTTCAACATAACAGTTCCGGTATAACGAGTAGAAGCCTTAGTCGGTTCAGTTCCGTCCAATGTATAATAAGTTTCACCTTCCGGACAAGTCAAATTGAAAGAAAGACCTTCATCTGTCAATTTGATAGAGCGTTCTTGAACGTATGGGAATTCACTTTCTTCCAATTTAGCCAACAAGAATGACAAAGGAATTTCCAATACATCAGTTGAAGAGACATACATATTTTTTACTTTGTAAGATGTCTGCAAAGAAGCCACATCTTGTGTAATCATACAAGAACCATGTGCCGGGATACGGATACGTTGATCGTAATCGCCATTATCCAATAAATAAGAGATTTCAGTATCGTTCTTTACACAAGCCGTAAGTTTATTATTTTCAACCTTTAAAGATTCTACTTTTAAAGAGGCTTTCAAGAAGCTTTTTAACAATGTTTCATTACCGGTCAAAGTATTATTAGCCCATGCAATTGCACGTCCTGCCAAAAGCGCTTCCTTCATTGATTCCTGAGTTTTTTCTTTCGCAAAAACCAAAGTCATCGGACGATGAGTCTCCTTCAAATCAAAAAGGAAAGAGGTTGGCCAATGGGCATCTGTTGCACCAATGTGTGACAAATTATATTTATTTGCATGGTCAATTGCCAATGGATAAAACTCTTCGTTATTGAAGATTTCAATACCTCTGATGTTTTTCTTTTCAATCTGACGAACGATCAACTCCGGTAAAATACTGTTTCTATCCGGCCATCCCGGGTGGTTAGTTGTGATATAAGCACCCTCTGCAGCTGCTTTTTCGATGTATTCTTCAATCAAAGCATCTGTCAGTCTTTTGTTTGCCGGCATATAAACATTACAGTCTTCGATAAAATGTACGTTCAAATGACCTACCGGTTCTGCACCTGTAATCTCCAAGCTTCGGATCAACATGATTCCTTTAGATTTAGCCAAGTTCTTAGCTTTTTCATATGAGATATTACAGTCTTCTGATTCACTTTTAGCACGTGGTGTCGGCTGATGATCAGTAAGAGCAATCGCATCCAATCCTTCTACATAAGCTTCATGAACACGCATCACCGGTGTTACCTGTCCATCAGAATATTGTGTATGCAAGTGAAGGTCACACTTGATAGTAGTATAACCTGGGATATCAGGAATAGATAAAGTATGACGACTAAATGCACGGGAAGAAGAGTATCCTTCCATCAATTCATACTGAACATCTTGAATTACTTTTTCTTGAGCTGTCATTGCAGATGCAGTCAATAACCCGCATCCTAACATTACAAACATTCTTTTCATGATAATTTTATTTTAAAAAGGTTCACCTAATATTTTAATAACTTCTTGATTCGCTTTACGAATACGTTCTTCATCCATCTTAATCACCTTACGGTCATAGGTCATGATACCGTTGATCTCTCCTTCCACATCGGTTGTCTGTGTATAGACCGCAGCAGAATAACCTTGACGAGACAGTGTCTTTAATTCCTCTGTATATTTTATGTATTCGTCTGTTACCTCTTTACTATCCTTAAATTGGATATATCCCCAGTTATTCTTGTCTTTAAACCAAGTATGGCCCGGAGTAGGAAGCGCAATACCCCCATACTCACCCAATACATTTACACGCATCGCATCATACAAGTAGAATTTCTTTGGATTCGGATAATGGTGCATATCCATCATGTCTCCACAACGGTAAAAGTTTCCACCACTGGCCGGGTTCACCAAACGAGATGGATCATAATTCTTAGTCCACTCTGTCACCTTTTCTGTATCGAACTGTCCCCAAGCTTCGTTGAAAGGCACCCAGATAACCACACATGGGAAAGAATAACAAAAATCCATGATATCTTTCCATTCCTTATAGAAGCATGCTTTAGAAACAGTTGTTCTCTGACGGTCTGCTCCACCTTCATACGAATAAGGTACCCATGCATTACGCACTGCTTGCTCACCATTCTTATCCCAATAACCGCCTATATCTCCGCTTGGCATATCTTGCCAAACCAAAACACCTAAACGGTCACAATGGTAATACCAACGAGCCGGTTCTACTTTGACATGTTTACGGATCATGTTAAAGCCCCACTCTTTGGTTTTTATGATATCATAAACAAGGGCTTCATCTGTTGGAGCTGTATAAAGACCATCCGGCCACCAACCTTGATCCAACGGACCAAAGTGATAAAGGGTTTTATTATTTAGCTGCATGCGCCATATTGCATGACGATCTTTATACATTGAGATCTTACGAAATGCTGTATATGATTTCACACGGTCAACGACCTTTCCATCTTTCTTGCACAAAGAGATCTCCATATCATATAAAAATGGACTTTCCGGACTCCATAGCTTCGGATTTGCAACACAAACCGTCATATCAAAACCGGTATATCCTTTTGCTACAGCTACCTCTTTACCTTCATCCATCAAACGAGCCTCTACCAACAATCCGTCTCCATTAGCTACATCCACTGTTAATTTCAAATTATTACGATCTACATCCGGAACGATGCGTAGAGAAGAAATATAGGAGGCATTCACCGGTTCCAACCAAACGGTCTGCCAAATACCAGTCACAGATGTATAAGTGATTTTTCCTTGCGAAACGGTCTGTTTACCACACGCCTGATAACCTCTATCTGTCGGGTCCCAAACCTTCACAACCAATTCTTGTTCTCCTTTTTGTAGGAAGGGGGTAATATTGATAGAGAAAGGAACAAACCCACCTTCATGCGAACCAATCTGCATACCATTCAAGAACACATCTGCTCGCCAATCGATTGCACCAAAATGCAATAAAATATCTTTACCTTTCCAATTGGAAGGCACTTTAAATGTGCGTCTATACCATAGTTCATTCTCTTCTCCGACCTTTTGAGCAACACCGGATAGAGCTGATTCAACGGCAAACGGCACCAATATCTTTCCATCAAAATTATTAGGACAAGCTGCACCAACCGGGAGAATAGCATAATCCCAAAGACCATTTAAATTTTGCCAATCAGAACGTTCCATCTGAGGACGTGGATATTCTGGCAAAACAGATTCAGGGTTGATCTCATCAGCCCATTTGGTTGTAATATAATCACCGGCTATTTTCCATTGAGCACTCGCTACTAATGGAAAAAATGTTAAGATTAAAAAATATAGATGTTTTTTCATGCTCTAAATATAAGTAAAATTTCATGCCCAAGAAAATTATTTTCATCGGGCATGAAATTTAAATACATAATGAAGGAATTTGAGATTCCTTATTTCTTGATATTCTTACAATTATTACGAACGTAAATCGTCTGCTTCTTTGCAGGAACTTTCGCATTTACATTCTTAAATGAACCATTCTGAACATCATCTAACACAATAGCAGGACGATAATCCTTTTCTTTTGCTGTCAATTTGATGTTTTTAAATGTAACACCATCTACATGACGCAAATAGAATCCCCATGCCGGTAACTCTTTAAACTGAGAGAATTCCGGATATGCTTTTGGTAATTCAGGAACTTTATCCAATTCATCCAAACCAACCTTCGCATACAATTCATTACCTCCACCTGGGAATACGAATTCACAGTTTTCAATTGTGACATTCAAGATTTTGTTATCTGCCAAACCAACGATTCCGTTCGGAGAAATGTTACGTGGGTTGTATTCATTTGTCGGACCTTCATATTCATATCCTGCATCCGGTTTATCAGCCGGAACCTCAGCATACATATTGGTGATACGAATATTCTCCATGTGTCCACGACGATTCATACGATCACCTACAACTAAATAGATAGGATTACCTGTATTAATTGAACGAAGACTATCAACCACTACATTTTCTACCCAACCACCATCAACAGCTTGGATAGTAATAGCAGAACGGAATGTATCATAAACCGTATTGTTTATAATCTGGATATTTTTGAATCCACCACGTGAAGCTGTACCGAATTTGATACCACTTGCACTTGATGTAATCACATTGTTTTTGACAACAATGTTCTGACAGATACTTTCCTTAGAATGAGATTTCAAACAGATACCGTCATCTGTGGCATCAACGAAACAGTTCTGAATAACTGCTCCATTACAGTCTACGATATCCATACCATCATTATTCCAAGTAGCACGGCTATTAACAGTAATACCATCAATCAACAAGTTTTCGCACTGGTCATAAGTTTGAGTCCAGAAACCCGGATTCTTAACCATGATACCTTTTACTGTTACATTCTTACAAGAACGTAAGTATAAAAGTTTGGGTCTGTTAAACACACGACCTAACTTCAACTCATCATTAATGAAACCATTAGCAGCTTGTGTCAAGAAATTATCAGCTAATTCACGCCCCCTACCATCGATCACACCTTTACCTGTAATCGCAATGTTTTCTTGATTATGAGCGAAAATTAAAGCATAATAACCACCGATGAATTCATAATC
>JAFYOM010000306.1 GCA_017560165.1 Parabacteroides sp. | reverse complement strand
CTATTTCAAACATGTATTACCGAAATCGGCCTCTACCCAACTGAGACGTTGGATCAAACGTGATGAGGAGTTGATGGAGGAGCTAATTTTAGCGGGTTACAAAAAGGGACAACGCCTCTATACCCCACTTCAATTGGCTATTCTGATCGACCACTTGGGAGATCCCGAAACATGGGAAGTTAAATAACAAAAGCTACCGGTGATGCTTTATCCGGTTATTCAACTTCCCCGGTTTTCATCTAATTAAATTTGTGTCCGTAACCCTAGACTATCACGTTTGCCTTTGGAACAGCTTTATGAAGGAGGAATCGATTTCAAAGGACTTGAAAAAAATTTCAAAGACCATTTTTTTTTCTACCTTTGTGCCAGAATCTTAAAAAATGCCTGAAACAACTATATTCATATTCCTTTTATCGATTGCTGCCAGCTTCATACAGCGGATAAGTGGATTTGGCTTTGGGATACTCGTAATGATGTTTTTCCCATTTTTTCTGCCTACTTACGGCGAGTCAATCACTATTTCCGGTTTGTTGGCAGGAACAACTGCCATACTTATCGCTGTCCGGAATTGGCGTTTCATCCGTTGGCGAACAATGTGGATTGTGTTGTTTTTCAATGTTATAGCCTCCTTTATTGCGATTGAATATATGTCGTCACTAAGTAACGACACTCTGAAACGTTACTTTGGCGTGGTCTTGATTTTGATTGCTCTCTATTTTCTATTTTGCGAAGGCAAGCTGAATCTTTTATTTAAATCTAAGTTGGCACAAGCAATCATAGGGGCAGCCAGTGGAATCATGGGAGGTATGTTTGCGATGCCCGGTCCGGCTGTTGTTCTCTATTGCATCGGGACCATTGAGGATAATCGTGAATATCTGGCAACTTTACAGGCTTATTCTTTTTTATTTAATATTTTCTATACCCTTTTCCGCTTACGAGTAGGATTCTTCTCCGAAAACACATTCCTTTGGTGGGGTGTCGGTCTGGTTGGTTTAGTGATCGGAGCTTGGATCGGAGCCCGTTGTTTCGAACGAATCAGTGCTTCTTTATTGAAGAAAATCGTCTATTCGACAATGCTTATCAGTGGGATTGTTGCTATTCTCTGAGAATAACGCAATTCATATCTACCTTCGGCGACAACCTGCGACTTACCCTTTCTGCCCATTCATACCTTTACGGCAAATAAAAACTGAAAGGTATGAGAAAAATCAACTTAATTGTATTGCATTGTTCGGCAACCAAAGAGACACAGTCCTATTCCCCCGAACAGCTCGAACGGGATCATAAAGCACGTGGATTTATACAGGCCGGATATCATTTTTACATCCGTCGTAATGGCGAGATTGTCTCCATGCGACCGGTCGAACTTATTCCGGCTCATGTCAAAGGATTTAACCGCAACAGCATCGCCATCTGTTACGAAGGCGGTTTGGATGTAACCGGAAAACCCAAAGACACCCGTACTATCAAGCAAAAAGAATCGATTCGTATTCTGCTACATTTACTTCTTACTCACTATCCGGGTTCACGTATTTGCGGTCATCGTGATTTAGGTGCTCACAAGGCTTGTCCCTGTTTTAATGCGGAGGAAGAATATGGATCCCTATAAGAGAAATCCCCATCATCTGACCGGTCAGTTGATTACAGCATTCGTCTTAACCCTATCCGGAATTATCCTGCTATTCATGGGGTTCTGGCTACACCCGACCGGAGAAATCCATAACTCGGTATTGGTTGCCTTTGGGGAGGTATCGACCTTTGCCGGCGCACTCTTCGGTGTCGATTATAGTTATAAATTCAAATACAACAAAACGCATGAAAAAGAATCATAACCTTCAAGGGGGAGCCGGTATCCTATTACTGACATCCCTCTTTCTCTTCCCAACTTGTGCTCTACACAAAGAGAGAAGTCAAAAGGAGCAATTATATCAAAAATCATTTACCCTACAAACAGACACTCTTTATCTCACTCGCCAAATCAACCAAAAACAACAGTTCGTAGTAGATAGAGAAGAGATCCATTTTTCTGTTCCGGACAGCTCCGGCAGACAACATATCACCACCTTAATCCGTAATAGAGTTGGGGAACAAAACGAATCATCCGTCCATGATACGTTATCAGTTCACTCCGACCTACAGTCCCTCCACATGAGCCATTTTGAGAAACAATTTAAACAGTCCCCAGCCTCTCCGATTCACTTACCCAATTGGATGTGGGTAGTGATCGTTCTACAGTCTCTCCTCTTTTTTGGGAAAAGCAAAAAATAAAATCTAATGCAAAGGCAAAGTTGTTCCTATCTTAGAAAAAGGTAAAACAGGAAAATCTTTTATCATTCGATAGATAGGAGCACCGACTTCAAAACCTTTCAATGGATCAGAGGGATCGATCCAACCGGGATTGGTACTTGTAATCCAATTATTATTCATCTCCAACCACTCAGTACGACCACCAATCACATTACCAATCTGATAAAACAGATTCCCTTCCACCACATTTCCTTTTGGGTATGAAGGCGTAGAGTCCCAATAAGTCGGCAACCAAGGATAAGCTTCACTATAAGGAGGAGAATCGAATTTGACCGTCTCCAATCTCTGATCAATTATACCTCCCTTTGCGACCATATCCTTACCCCAATTCTGCATCCTATTATCTACACGAATGGCAACCGGAGATGTAACAAAAATATTGTTTTTATAATGATTCTGATGTCCTCCACCAATCAACACAGGAATCGATCCGGCTTTATAATAAATATTTCCATAAACTTCAGCCCCACAAGCACCATCATCATGATATGTAGCCGTCACTCTATGTTTTGGACTTAGCTCATGAAAGTAGCAGTAACGGATGACATTTCCCAACTCCGATGGATCACGCCCATAATATATGGCCCCTTGATCATCCACTTCATTACAAACACGGGTTATGTCGCATAGCTCAATTAGATGATCGTTTCCATGAAACAATATGGCCATGCTTGGAGCATCATGAATACTACAACCGGAAACTCTATTTCCCACTCCATCTATCCAAATACCCGGACGATACGATTTCTCAATACGATTATAGTTATAAATACGACAATTTTCCACATAATTCCCGGCCGGAGTCAATGTCGCTCTATTCCCTCCACCTAAACTGATACCACCTGCTCCTGTCTGATAGATATAGCAATCCACTATTCCGTTATTCGTACCCCCTTGACGATTAAAAAGGATATCCTCATACATACGTCCCATCAAATCACCAATCTCACGAGAAACAGCCTTACCCCCATATTTATGTCCTTCCGTATTCTCTTGCTTGAAAGTTCCTTTACCGACAGAGATTCCGACTCCTCCCATATTTCGAACAACACATTCCTTTATCAGAACATCATGTGTATTCTCCAAATAAATTCCCATCTGACGACCATATTCAAAAATCAGTCCTTCTACCCTAACATTACGACAATTCTCAATTGCAAGTAGTGGAGCATCAAGACAAGAGACATTTATCTCATTGACTTTTTCATGGGGCATAAACAAATACATCTTTTTAAGCTGCGTATCCAACACAAATTCACCGGAAGAGTCCAATTCTTCCAGTAAATTTAAAGCCATCCACCTTCTCCAAGCGGCTCCGGACATAAATCCATATAACGTATGTTGTGCGGTATGAATTTTCTTCTGTAGGGTATCAATACGTTCCACTCTGATCATATCATCCGCATATCCATGGGCAAAATAACCACTTATCCATAGATCTGTTACGTTTTTCCATTTATTGGGGCGATTCTCTCCATAACCAAAAACCGGAAAATCGGTATACTCTCCATTTGTTGAGATACCCGATTCATAGACTTTCTGAATAGCGACGGTTGAATCATTAGGCCAACGGGCTATTCGCAAAGGATTTCCATTTATATAGACCTCAGTCCATGCACTTTGTGTAGGACGTCCAAAGCCTGTAGCATGTAGTCCTTCAAACGGAATATTTAACTTTCCAAAGTCTATTTCCCTAATATATTGATGGTATTCAGGTTGTATTCGATTCGAAACGGCTTTATCCTTTACCTTTTTAAGCATCTGAATCGCTAATTTTCGACCTCCGGAAATCGAAACCTGTTCGTTATTAAAAGCAGTCAATAATACATTGTTACGGGATATTTCTAACGTTCGATCCAATTCATAACATCCTTTTCTTAATTGAATCTCTATCGGTATGTCGTGACTTATTCGTTTAGCCTTATCAAGAGCTGCTGCGATGGTTTTTAAAGGACGAGTCACCTCCCCCGAAGCGCCATCATTTCCCGTTGGAGAGACAACTATCACCACCCTATCCGTGGCTAAAACATTAAATGATAAAACAATGTATAGAATAAAAAACAGACTCCTCATATCCCTTATCAGATTAAAGTTAACATTTCATAATCCTTTTGAGAACAAAAGTAATAAAATTTTCAAATGAACTAAATACCCATTTTTAATCAAACAGATACCATCCATAAATTAAGTTTCATAATTATGCAATAAGGTGTTTAATAAATCTTTATATTTGCTTTTCATTATATTCTAACAAACATATCTAATCGATTTATGGAAACGATCAAAAATTCAATCTTAAGCATAGAGATAGCAGAACATGGTGCTGAACTACAAAGCATTCAAAAAGACGGTAAAGAATATTTATGGCAAGGTGATGCCAAATTTTGGGGCAGACGTTCACCGGTATTGTTCCCAACTGTAGGACGCGTTTGGAACAATGTTTATCGCCATGAAGGTAGAAGCTATGAGATGG
>JAFYOM010000305.1 GCA_017560165.1 Parabacteroides sp. | reverse complement strand
GTTCCATTTTGCAGATAGAGTCCACCTCCGTTTGGAACTGTTGGGGTTGATCCGGTATTTCCCAATGCCTTACAAGCCTTTATCGTACCGCCATTCATACTGAATGTAGGATTATTGTCTCCACAAATATACACAGCTCCTCCTTGTTCTGCAGAACAATCACGAATTGTACCGTCATTCATCGTAAAAGAACCTTCGTTCATATATACAGCACCACCATACTTTTTTATATAATAAAATTCGTCGCTTAGTGTATTATTATTATGGATTATTCCACCATTCATAACGAATTTAGGCATATTGCTAACCCCTTTACCGGTAGCCTCCATAATAAACTGAGCTTGTATATCACCACCAGACACCTCAATATCTGCTTTACCCAAATAGGATCCTTCGGCCTTAGTTTCACCTCCACCAACACTTCCGGTTTTAATAATAGGCGCACCGCTTATCCTAATATGAGCATTACCACCATAATACTGTGTATTACCATATTGACCTGTTGTACCACTACTACAACCTGTACCACCTCCAATTCCGGCACCGGCATCACTTTTTGCCGTAATCACACCTCCTGTTATCATTATTGTGGCTTGCCCCCCAAAAGAAGAGTAACTGCTACCCCCACCGATGGCTGTTCCCAGTGCAGAATAGGCATATACATTTCCATTGGTTATGGTCACATTTCCTTCTGCACCTGTTTTTTCCATAGAACCGGCTCCTCCGATGGCAGAACTTGGAATGTTCCATCTGTTAGCGAAATTATAAGCATACACATTACCTCCGGCAATTGTAACAGTACCGTTTCCACCTTGCGAGTGAAAACCGATACCTCCACCAATAGCTGTTCCGGTCGTTGTAGCTATTGCGACAACAGTTCCACCATTTATGGTTACTTCACCACTACCATTTCCTCCCGCTCCAATCGCACTGCAATTCTCGGCTTTCGTAGTACCCGCAAAGATAATTCCACTATTGATGGCTATTCCATGCGCATTTCCAGTTCCACTATCATGGCTTCCAATAGCCGAATTCCAATGATTACCGTAATATCCTTCAGTACTATGCTGGGGCAATCCGTAATCTCCTGAATAACTTCCCGTGTAATAATTTACATCGGCAACTGTAAGCGTACCCGGAGAATCTCCATTATCACCGTTCAAATAGTTTTCAAAAACAAGCTTATTATTTGTATTTTTCTCGCCGTTGTAATGAACACAGCCTACTCGGTTATCCCCCTCAAGATAGAGGGTTAACGTACTATTAGACACGCCACTACCCGGAACAAACGAAATTCCGCCACCAACCCGACCAGTACTATTTTCCATATATTTGGAATAGATATTATCGACAATGAGGTTAAAAGTACTTCCACCGGTCACTTTTATCCAATTGAACGTACCTTCCCGACCGGCAGTTCTTACAGCACCAACTGCACCTGTAACCGGTTCAGTTGTGCCTGTAGCCCCCGTTTTATTATCCCAAGCATGGATCACTTTTTCTACAAATAATGAATCAACAATAGGTACTCCACCATTGGTAATAAAGTCTGCCCATGATTTTCCACCATAGGTAACTCTAGGATAAGTCGGACGTTCGGTCACTCCGGTCGCACTTCTATTGGTTGTAGCTGATTGATAGACATAGTATGTGTTGGCAGGTGAATGAGTACCCGAAACTACTTCAGAAATCCCATTATTGAATCGATACCCTTTATATGTACTTGCAGTCAACTCTACTCCACCGGCAGCCAAATCAAAGTATATCATACCGGTAGTAGATAATGTTTTGTTTATCGTATAGGTAATCAATTTGCCCGGACTCCAACTCTTACCATTGAGCGTTGTTTGTATTGTTTGATCTGTTCCATTTTCTGTATATACCAAAGTAACAGTAGTCTCATCATTAAAACTTTGAGGAGGTAACATTAAAGTGGATTCTCCATAGTTGAAAAATTCTCCAATCTTCATCTTCTTGTTCGGAGTAAAACTGAATGTAACAGGATTTGAGACAGTTGGAATAGGACTGGACAGATTGACTGTATAGGTGTTTTTGACATTTGTTATAGTTAACGATTTTACCTGACATTCAAACCCCATTTTGAATCGTAGGCCTGTAAAAGCATGATTAAAAGTCAAAGGAATAACTCTTCCAAACATACTCTTCTCCACTTGTGCAGTCGCTGTAATAACATCTATATGTTTAGTTGGGTCTTCAACATCTGCAACATAAGTAACTGTTTTATCTGTTACATTAAGTGTTAACGCAGAAGTATTAGAAGGATGAGGAGAGAAAGCATAAATTTTCATGCTTTCGGCACTACCTACAGCACCCCAATTTATTTTATCACCATCGGAGTGAGGTTCCAATGTTTCATAGTCAAAAATAAAATGCTTATTTGTACACTCCCAACCAACAACATCTGTATTAAGAAAAGCCGAAACACTTGCATCAAGACCATCCAACTCAATATTTGGCATTGAACGTGTTTGAATAGCATCCCTCTTCTTACCCATACTCAACTCCTCCTCTTCCACTGTTAGATAACCAAATTCTTGAGAATGATTCAAATCAGATTTGGTCATCGGACTATGTAGCACAGAGAATCGCAAATAATCAGTCGGTTCGCCATAGAATGGCTTGTCTATTAATCGATCCTCTACACATCCACAAAAGCCTAAAATCAACACTACAAACGAAATAGCGGTCAATATTTTATCCATATGGTTCTTCATTATCAATTCAGTTTTAAATCCTCGTCTTGATAGTCCCATGAAACCAATGAGCAGATGCTCTCTGTTCCAGTTGTATTAAAATAGACTTCAAGTATATATACTTTACCAGGCAAGAAACACGTCGCCCCACCGGGTGGAGCTATCGTAATTTCTTTTGGTTCATTGACGTTTGACACTTTTATTTTTAAGGTATAAGATGTAGCCGGAACACAAAAAATCGACCCCACAGACGACACTATGGTTTCAAGTGGAATAACTGAATCATGTATTAGGAAATCTTTGTCCGTTGCACCACCGGATACATCTTCAGTATCCAAATTAATATGTAAGGTTTGGTTGCTCGTAATCCATACTTTTTCTACATTACCCCAAACTTCTGTTGCAGCCTGATTGATACAACAAACATTTACTTTAATCCATGACAACAGATGTCCGTAGGTTTGAGATGGTAAATTTTGTTGGTAATCCCCCATAATCTCTGGTGCATACATCACATCTTGTGCCCCATCAATTGAAATATTCGCAATACTTTGGCCAGCAGATTCTGTGATATTCCACCCCTCTTTCGGATACAATCCCGAACAATAAACCTTAGAGGGATTCCCTTCTGCATCAATAGTTGTAGGATATTTAGGTTTACCACTAATCCCCTGATAGGTCACATTTTCAGGGTCTTGAGGAGAACTATTTGTATAGGTAATACTTGTATGGCAAGGTAAGAAATTGGAAGAGGTAGGCGTTGCACTATATAAGCCACTTTCAAGTGACATCAAAAGTTTAACCTCCAACGGTACACTTTCAGAAGGTGTCTCACCTCTCCATGGAACAGCCTCACTCACAGACTTTGTTTTTGTGGCAACGATAGGATTACCAATGACCGCTGACATTCGTATCGTTTGAGATTCAGCTCTCTCTAATTCATCGATATCATTGACACAAGCAGTCAAGAAAACTGACATTAATATATATGTTACTATCTTTTTCATCTCTTTCGTCTCGTTATTCTACTATTGTTCCACTTGAGACACCACCATTCTTCCAATCTGTTACGACAGTAGATACTGCAACATTATTTCCCGCTTTGAATAGAAGAGATAATGTAAATTGTTTACCCATTGTGCTTCCACTGAAAGCTGTATGCTGAGCACTTTTCAAATTGATGGGGACAGTCGTAGTACGGTGTTGAGTGGTTATCTCCAAATAATAATCATATTCTTGATTGGCACCTACAACTGGAGCACACATCACATATGCAACCTCCTCTGTGGTACTATAGGGTATTACATAAGGATCACCCGGAAAAATCTCGTCGGTATCTTTTTTATAAAGATTGAGTCTTGGATCCCCCGTTGAACCGGAAAAAACAATCTTCTCAGCCCAATTCGATTCGGTATAATCAAATCCAATCTTTACCCTGTCATTACTCCTAATCTTTATCTCGGAAATAGGACCCCACATATTGGCTACATCTTCAGACTCAGCCTTTATTTCAAACTTAAGCCATGTAAGCAAGTGATGAAAAAGTAGGTTAGGAATAACAGATAATCCTCCTGCTTGATAATATCCGGACACCCGATGTGCAAACATAACATCTTCTTTTCCCGTAAAAGTGTATTGAGCAATTTTCCCCTCCTCCAGAGTTTCCCAATTGGTTGAAGGATACATTCCAACAAAATAGATAGATTGTCCACTTTGCGAATAGATGATATCTCTAAGACGTTGTTTATCTCCATTCTTAAAATTGGCAGAGGTATGATAAGCTACTTCATACACCCCTCCTTGATTACCCGGATTGTCTCCATCGGCAAATGTATCAGAAATGGTAGAAGCCCAAATAGCCGATAACAAAGGATTGGCATCGGTTGGAGTGTCAGCATTGGTATCCACATCATCCGAAGGCACATACGGTGTACGTGTTTGAAGCGCCTTTTCGATAGACGCAGATAGATATACGCTGTAATCCGGGTTCATATCATCGATTATACAATCGTTACACGAAACCAACACCAACGACAAACAAGTTAATATGGTATATAATCTTCTCATTTTATTCCACATAAATTTCATCCTTATATTCTACTACACTCCACTCTTCAACCTTCACATCAAAAATAACCTCTTCTCCTGAATCTCCAAATTTAAGTGTGTATGTGTATATTTTTCCAGGTTCCCACTTTTCAGACAAAATTCTCAATGGCATGCTGGGAGCAACTGGAGTTGTCTCACCTGTTCGGGTAAGTTCCAAAATCAATTTCGTATCATCATTGGTAAACGACTGGGGCAACACAACGTATGGGCCACCAATCAATGAGTTGTTAATATCTTCGGGTACAAATTGTTCGACTTCAATATCGAGAGTTCCGGGAGCACCTTGATTACTCCACTGCAAATTAGAGAAGTTTCCTTGATAATAGATGTTTGTTAATTTTACTGAATGAATTTTTATTCGGTATGAATCCCCCATCATAAATTTCACACAGGCAAATGGGTGTTGAAAATTCAAATTTACACTACCCGACTGATCTTTTGCACTTTTATCAGTAGTGTAGGCATAGATAAATTCCTGATAATTCATTTGGTCAGACTTTGTTAGGGGAAGCACACACGAAAATGCCGGGCCTGTTGTAGCGGAATATGTGCCCAATGTAACACCTGTATTAGTCAGATTCATCGGCATATAGGCATAAAAATCCAAGTTAGTGTCAAAAGGCCAATAATAATTAATCAGAACATCGTCCAAATCGTTATTGGGAGTTTCCATCTCATCTCTGAATCGCCAAGACGAGTTAATATAATTGACTCTTGCATGATCTATGACAACCTCTTCGCTTCCGTTTATATAAGCATTCAAACGAAAATCTCCTCCACCTTTCGTTTTGTCTATTAAATAATTGTTTCCATCAAAGAAAGTGGCTTTCGAGGTATATTGGGAGGTATTAATATTGAAAGATATTGCACACTGCTCCCTTTCCGGCACCTCCTCCTTGCTACACGCAAGAGGTAGAATAGCGGCGAAAACCATATATGCAGTATGTTTCAAAATCCGAATCATTTTAAGGTAGTGTTCTAAGTATATATTATGTTTATATTTTTGTACCCGAGCAGACTTGATTGTCTGCCCGGGTTGATATATCATACAGATATGATAAGACTAATTAAGAGTCACGTCTGATGGGGTTTGGGTACTCCAATCCTCTACAGAAGGATTTACCTGAATCAAAGCTGGAGTCATCGTAATATTATAGATATATTTCTTACCTGCGTTCCATGATAAAGGGGAAGTTGGAG
>JAFYOM010000304.1 GCA_017560165.1 Parabacteroides sp. | reverse complement strand
TTGCTGTTTATATCATCATGTGTGCTTTGATCGGTGAAATCACTCCTGAAACAAAAATAGCAGATGCAACTCCTGCTTTGATGATTGCTTTGGCTATTTTCATCATTGCTTTTGTTGTTATCATCTTCACTAAAATTGAAGAACCTGAACAGGCTCCGGTTGATACTAGCTTAATTAAAGGTGCTTTGAAATATCGCCATTTCGCATTAGGAGCACTTGCTATTTTCCTTTATATGAGTGTAGAAGTAGGTACTCCAACTTACATCAACATGTATTTGGTTAACACTCCGGAATTGGGTATTTCTGCTGCTACAGCTGGTTTGATTGTTGCGGTATATTGGTTCATGATGCTTATCGGCCGTTTCGTAGGTGCAAGTATCGGTGGTAAAGTTTCTAGCCGTGTCATGATTACAACTGTATCTATCATTACTTTAATCCTTGTTTCATTTGGTATGTTTGCTCCAACAGACATTAAAGTAAATGTTCCGGGTATTGATTGGGGTACTTTGACATTGATTTGGGCTGAAGTTCCAATTGGAATCTTCGCATTCTTATTGGTAGGTCTTTGTACTTCTGTAATGTGGGGTGGTATTTTCAACATGGCTGTAGAAGGCTTAGGTAAATATACAGCGGTTGCTTCTGGTATCTTCATGACTATGGTATTCGGTTGTGCAGTAATGTTGGCAATCCAAGCTCAAGTTGCAGAAATGACTGACTATATGACCAGCTATTGGGTAGTTCTATTCAGTGCTGCTTATATATTGTTCTATGCTCTAATCGGTTCTAAAAACGTAAATAAAGAATCTGCAGAATAATCTAACAACAAATAAAAGGCGTGTCAATAATAAAATGGCACGCCTTTCATCAATAAAAATTCATCTTAACATTAATATCATGAGAGAAAGAATCAGAAATAAATTTCAAGAATTATTCGCAACAGAAGGTAGTGTTTATGCTTCTCCTGGACGTATTAATTTGATTGGTGAACATACAGATTACAATGGTGGTTTTGTATTCCCGGGAGCAATTGACAAAGGTATGATTGCAGAAATTAAACCTAACGGTTTAGATAAAGTACGTGCTTTTTCTGTTGACTTGAATGATTATGCTGAATTCGGTTTGAAAGAAGAAGATGCACCAAAAGCAAGCTGGGCAAGATATATTTTTGGAGTTTGTCGTGAGATCATCAAACGCGGTGGAGATGTAAAAGGTTTCGATACTGTATTTGCAGGTGATGTTCCACTAGGTGCAGGTATGTCCTCTTCTGCAGCATTGGAAAGTACATATGCTTTTGCTTTAAATGATCTATATAATTTAAATATTGATAAGTTTGAATTAGCAAAAATTGGTCAATCAACCGAACATAACTACTGCGGTGTAAACTGTGGTATCATGGACCAGTTTGCATCTGTATTTGGAGCAAAAGGTAGCTTGATTCGTTTGGATTGTCGTTCTCTTGAATATAAATACTTCCCATTCAATCCGGTTGGTTATAAATTAGTATTACTTGACTCTGTCGTAAAACACGAATTAGCTTCTTCAGCTTACAACAAACGTCGTCAGTCATGCGAAAACGCAGCTGCTGCAATCCGTCGTAATCACCCAGAAGTAGAATTCTTACGTGATGCAACTATGGATATGTTGGATGAAGTAAAGAACGATATCAGCGCAGAAGATTATATGCGTGCAGAATATGTAATCGGTGAAGTTCAACGTGTTTTAGATGTTTGTGATGCATTGGAAAAAGGTGACTACGAAACAGTAGGTCAGAAAATGTACGAAACACACTATGGCATGAGCAAACAATATGAAGTTAGCTGTGAAGAGCTTGACTATTTGAATGACATTGCGAAGAAATGCGGTGTGACTGGTTCACGAGTAATGGGTGGAGGCTTCGGTGGCTGTACCATCAACTTGGTAAAAGAAGAAAAATATGATGCATTTATTAAAGAAGCATTTAAGTCTTATACTGAGAAATTTGGTCACGAACCAAAATTATACGAAGTTGTGATCAGTGACGGTGCTCGTAAATTAGCATAATTGTTTTACAACCTTTCATGCAACGAAGATTTTCAATAAACAATGAATCTCTTCGTTGCATTTTTATTTTATAATAAGCCATAGATTCAAAATACCATGACTGACAAAAAATATGTAATCGGTTTAGATTTCGGAAGTGATTCCGGACGAGCCATTGTTGTAAATGCTATGACAGGAGACGTGATGGCATCCGCCGTAAAGTATTATCCTCGCTGGAAAGATGGTCTATACTGTGATCCATCCAATAATCAATACAGACATCATCCCCTAGATTATATTGAGACATTAGAACAGACAATAAAAGAGTCGTTAGCTCAATGTTCAACAGAAGTCGTAAATCATATCGTTGGAATTGCTTTTGATACAACAGGAAGTACACCCGTACTAACCGATGAAACAGGTACTCCCCTTGCTCTTCTTCCTGAGTATGCAGAAAACCCTAATGCGATGTTTGTCTTATGGAAAGATCACACAGCAATTCAAGAAGCTGCCAAAATCAATCAACTTGCCAAACAATGGGATATCGATTATACGGCTTATGAAGGTGGTATTTATGACTCTGAATGGGTTTGGGCTAAAATGGCTCATTTATTAAGAGTAGATAAAGATCTACACAAGAAAGCATACGCTTGGATTGAATTATGCGATTGGCTTCCAGCTCTTATCTCCGGTAAAACAAAACCTGAAGAGGTCTATCGCAATCGTTGTGCAGCCGGCCATAAAGCTATGTGGTCTGCAGAATGGGATGGCCTACCACCGGAAGAGTTTCTTACAGCCATCGAACCGTCATTAGCAGGATTCCGAGAACACCTTTACCAAAACACCTATACAGGGGGAACAAAAATAGGTGAACTAAACCAAGAATGGGCCGAACGATTTGGATTATCTACCTCAGTATCCATCTCTGTCGGAGCCTTAGATTGCCATACCGGAGCTGTTGGTGCAGGAATCAAACCTCGTACATTGGTTCGTGTCATCGGTACCTCTACATGTGACATCATGGTATCTTCTTACGAAGAAATGGAAAACAAATTGATACCCGGTATCTGTGGTCAAGTAGATGGTTCCGTTCTTCCGGGCATGATTGGTATGGAAGCCGGACAATCAAGCTTTGGAGATATTTACGCATGGTTTAAAAGAGTATTGGCCTGGCCTATAGAAAATATACTTGCCCAAAGCACACTTATAGATGAAGAGACAAAAAAGAAATTAATTGAAGAGACCATAGATCATATACTTCCGGCTTTAACCAAAGAAGCTGAGCAAATCCCGGTTAATCAAAGTTCTATTTTAGCAGTAGATTGGATGAATGGTCGCCGTACACCGGATGCTGATCCTTTGGTAAAAGGAAGTATCACCGGATTAAACTTAGCGAGCAGTGCCCCTCTCATCTTTAAAGCATTGGTTGAAGCTACAGCATTTGGATCAAAAGCAATCATTGATCGTTTCTTGAAAAACGGACAAACCATCGAAAGTGTCATCGGAATCGGAGGTATTGCGCTCAAATCACCATTCATCATGCAAACATTGGCAGACGTATTGAATATGCCTATTCAGGTATCTAAAGCCGAACAAGCATGTGCGTTAGGTAGCGCAATATTCGCAGCTGTCGGAGCCGGTATCTATCAAACTGTCGAAGAAGCACAAGAAAAAATGAACCAAGGATTTGCCAAAGAATATTACCCAAATCCGGAAAAACATCTGATTTATCAGAAAATTTATGAAAAATATCTCCAATTAGGGGCATTTACAGATAAGGAATTATTTAATAAATAGAAATCAATACAAAGAGATTAGCTATCTTTGCAGCAAACTACAAAACTTCATAGTAATGAACGATATCAATTTAATGAACAAAGCAGCAGATAACATCCGTATTCTTGCTGCATCCATGGTCGAAAAAGCTAAATCTGGTCACCCAGGTGGTGCAATGGGAGGAGCTGATTTTATCAACGTACTGTTCTCTGAATTTCTTGTTTACGATCCACAAAATCCAACTTGGGAAGGAAGAGACCGTTATTTCCAAGATCCGGGGCACATGTCACCAATGCTTTACGCGATATTGGCTCTTGCCGGTAAATTCACAATGGATGAATTGAAAGAGTTCCGCCAATGGGGAAGTGTTACACCTGGACATCCAGAAGTAGACGTAATGCGTGGTATCGAAAATACATCCGGTCCATTAGGACAAGGACATACATTTGCAGTAGGTGCAGCCATTGCAGCCAAATTCTTGAAAGCACGTCTTGGAGATGTAATGGATCAAACTATTTATGCATATATCTCAGACGGAGGTATCCAAGAAGAGATTTCTCAAGGAGCAGGCCGTATTGCCGGAACATTAGGCTTGGATAATCTTATCATGTTCTATGATGCTAATAATATCCAGCTTTCAACAACTGTAGAAGAAGTTACAACAGAAAATGTAGCAATGAAATATGAAGCTTGGGGTTGGAAAGTCATCACTATTAATGGTCATGACGTTACTGAAATCCGTCAAGCTCTTACAGAAGCAAAAGCAGAAAAGGAACGTCCTACTCTTATCATAGGTCAGACCATCATGGCTAAAGGAGCCGTAGGTGCAGATAACAGCAGTTATGAAAACAAAGTTTCTACACACGGTCAACCAATCACAGCAGCCGGTGCATCTATCACTGAAACAATCAAAAACTTAGGAGGAAATCCGGAAGAGCCATTCCAAATTTTCCCGGAAGTTATCGAACTATATGCAAACCGTGCAAAAGAATTAGCAGCAATCACAGCTGAACGTCACCAAGCTGAAGAGGCATGGGCTAAGGCTAATCCTGAATTGGCTGCTAAAATGAAATCATGGTTCTCAGGAGAAGTTCCTACTATTGATTGGAAAGCTATCGAACAAAAACCAAATCAAGCAACACGTGCAGCTTCTGCCACTGTTTTGAGCGCTTTAGCAACACAGGTTGAAAATATGATTGTTGCTTCTGCAGACCTTTCTAACTCTGACAAGACAGATGGTTTCTTAAAGAAAACACATGCATTAACAAAAGGTGACTTCAGTGGTGCATTTTTCCAAGCTGGTGTAGCTGAATTAACAATGGCATGTATCTGTATCGGTATGTCATTACATGGAGGTGTGATTACTGCTTGCGGTACGTTCTTTGTTTTCTCTGATTACATGAAACCGGCAGTTCGTATGGCTGCATTGATGGAACAACCAGTCAAATTCATCTGGACACACGATGCATTCCGTGTAGGAGAAGATGGTCCAACTCACGAACCTGTTGAACAAGAAGCACAAATTCGTTTGATGGAGAAACTAAAGAACCATAAGGGACACAACTCTATGTTGGTATTGCGTCCGGCAGATGTTACAGAAACAACTGTTGCATGGAAGATGGCAATGGAAAACACAGCGACTCCTACTGCTTTGATTCTTTCTCGTCAAAATATCACTGACCTACCAGCTAAAGAATGCCGTTACGAAGAGGCTTTACAAGCTGAAAAAGGGGCATATATCGTCGAAGAAGATGAAAATCCGGATGTAATTATGGTTGCTTCAGGTTCAGAAGTATCTACATTGATTGAAGGTGCAGCATTACTTCGTAAAGAGGGAATCAAAACTCGTATTGTTTCTGTTCCTTCTGAAGGATTATTCCGTAGCCAAAGCAAGGAATACCAAGAATCTGTTATCCCTACCGGTAGCAAAGTATTCGGACTTACAGCTGGGTTACCTGTTACTTTAGAAGGATTGGTTGGAGCAAACGGTAAAGTATGGGGACTTGAATCATTTGGATTCTCTGCTCCTTACAAAGTTTTGGATGAAAAGTTAGGCTTCACCGGACAGAATGTATACAATCAAGTTAAAGAATTATTAGCATAATAACCCTAAAGGAGTATGCCGAAAAAGCATACTCCTTTCATTTTACCATCTATATGAAAACAATAGGTTTATGTAGCGATCATGCAGGATTTGAGTTAAAAGAGTTTATCAAACAACTACTTGACTCAAAAGGAATTGCATACAAAGATTTTGGGACATCTTCTCCCGACAGTTGTGATTATCCGGACTATGCCCATCCACTTGCCAAAGCTGTTGAAGCAAATGAAGTATATCCAGGTATTGCCATTTGTGGAACAGGAAATGGCATAGCAATGACACTAAACAAACACCAAGGAATACGAGCTGCTCTTTGCTGGCATGAAGAGTTAGCCTCTTTTGCTCGTTCTCACAACGATGCAAACATTTTAGTTATGCCCGGTCGCTTTATTAGCCACGAAAAAGCGGAACAAATAGTAGAAGCCTTTTTCAATACAGACTTTGAAGGAGGACGTCATCAACGCAGAATAGATAAAATACCTCTATAGGTTTTAATATACACAAACAGCCTCTTAACTTCTTTTCTAAAAGTAATTAAGAGGCTGTTTCTTTTTATACACTTTTCCTTTTTCTATATGTCATAATATTCTGGAGCATCAGCCGGATTTACCTGTAACTCTACCCATTCGATTAGTTGAGGAGTTGACCAAGTTCCTACTTCCACCTCATTTTTACCCTCTTTCAATGCATCCATCGGGAAAATATATTGAATAAAGCGAGCCACTTTTGAACTGAAATATTCCATATTTCCGGCATACGTAAATTGTCGTAAAGCCGAAACTCCATTCAATGTTGCAGGTAACATAACCTGACCCACATCTTCCGACTTCTGTAAACCTACTAACAAAGAGACATATCCTTTATCAGCATATCGTTTACCTGTATAAATCGTAAATTTATTTACCTGATCCGTTGCACAAGGTAACTGACAAGTAAAGCTATTATCCGGCATTCGCCAGTCCGGATAGGTCACCGGATGACGACGACGTACCTGTCCCATCTGTTCCGGAGTAAATCCTGTACACAACATCGTATAAAGCGGAGAATGAGGGTTCAACGGATTAGAATAGGCTATATTAAAAAAGTAAAGTCCATCTACCTCACGCTGCATCAAATCAGCCGCCCATCCATAATAGACTGCAGCCGGAATCTCTATTCTCGGTCCTCCTTCATAAGAGGCCATGTGATAATCTGTTCCTGGAACCAACGCCACCGGTTTAGAAGCCTTGCTTAGTAATTTTCGCCAAGCTTCAATCGGCATCTTTGTATCTATACTATTGTAAAAAGCAGTGGGAACCAACATATCGATTAGCCCCTCCTCTGCCCACTGAGCCACCTTAAATCCCCAAGCATCGGTGATTTCAAGCGTTGTCGGCACACGCACTGAAATTCCTAAAGTATGACCTCTCTCCTTTTGACATGAATCAACCATCGCACGTACATCCCGCATAAATTGCGTCAAGATACCACTTTGTTCCTGTTCCTTTCCCGGAGAAAGCAGATAAGGATTACGCATCCAATCCAATTCGATTCCATCCACATCATAACGTGTAAGTAATTCACGTACCAAATCCAAATGATGCTGATAAGCAACCGGCTTAGAGTAATCATAAACCATCAACTGAGCCGTTTTCCAACCATTATCACAAACCATTTCCGGTACTCGACGAAGTTCCGGATGTTCATGCCAAT
>JAFYOM010000303.1 GCA_017560165.1 Parabacteroides sp. | reverse complement strand
GCAGATCAATTTGTATTGGCTACCGGTAGTTTCTTTAGTCATGGTATCGTAGCTACATCTGAGCGAATTTACGAACCGATTTTAGGCTTGGATGTTGTTGCTCCCGGAACTCGTTCGGAGTGGTATGATCGCAATTTATTTAAAGCCCAACCATATATGAATTTCGGTGTGGCGACAGATCAGAATTTCAGAGTAATCAAAGAGGGTAAGACCTTGTCTAATATGTATGCTGTGGGAGCAATCTTGAGTGGATTCAATCCTATCAAGGAGGGATGTGGAGCCGGTGTTTCAATCTTAACCTCATTACATGTGTCCCAAGAAATTCTTAAATAAAAGTCAGGATAAAGAATATGGAACAGAATAAAAACGACAAGAGTTTTGAGCAGTGTATTAAGTGTACCGTATGTACCGTTTATTGTCCTGTAACAGCTGTCAATCCTGAATATCCGGGACCTAAACAGGCCGGTCCTGATGGGGAACGTTATCGTTTGAAGAATCCCTATTTTTATGATGATTCATTGGATTACTGTTTGAATTGCAAACGGTGTGAAGTGGCTTGTCCGTCGAATGTGAAGATTGGTGATATTATCCAGTCTGCTCGATTAAAATATAGCAAGAAGAAACCGAAATTGCGTGACTATATGTTGGCAAATACGGATATTATGGGTTCGTTGGCAACAACATTTGCTCCTTTGGTGAATAGTTCCTTGAAATTGAGTCCTGTTAAGAGTGTGATGGATCAAGTGTTGGCGATAGACCATCATCGTACATTCCCGGCTTATAGCGGACAGAAATTTGAGACTTGGTTCAAGAAACATGCAGCAGACAAACAGGAAACCTATAAACAGCATGTCAGCTATTTCCATGGTTGTTATGTGAATTACAATTTTCCGAAACAGGGAAAAGACTTGGTGAAAATTATGAACGCCATCGGATATGGAGTTCACATGCTTGAGAAAGAGAAATGTTGCGGTGTTGCTTTGATTGCCAATAATATGGCAGGTCAGGCGAAAAAACAGGCCGAAATCAATATCAGTTCAATCCGAAAGGCAGTTCAATCCGGTCAACCGGTGTTGACAACCAGTTCAACCTGTACATTTACCATGCGGGATGAATATCCACATATCTTGGAGGTGGATAATGCAGATGTACGTGAACAAATCATGTTGGCTACCAAATTTATCTTTGAACTGGTGGACGAAGGAAAGATAAAATTAGCATTTAAGAAGGATTATCGTAAACGCATTGCTTATCATACGCCTTGCCACATGGAAAAATTGGGATGGTCAATCTATTCAACCTCTTTATTACGAATGATTCCGGGTGTCGATTTTGTGATGCTGGATTCATTATGTTGTGGTATTGCCGGCACTTACGGTTTCAAAAAGGAGAATTATCCCTATTCTCAGAAGATAGGAGAGCCATTATTCAATCAAATTAAAGAATTGAATGTGGATTTGGTTGCTACTGATTGCGAAACTTGTAAATGGCAAATCGAAATGAGTGCAGGAGTCACTGTGGAAAATCCAATTTGTATTTTGGCTGATGCGTTGGATATTGAAGAAACTGAACGATTAAACAAATAAAGAATAAAAATAATACAATTATACTATGGACAGAGTAAAAATCGCATTAGAGAATGCAACGCAGACGAAGGCTCTTCTTTTAGGTAAAGGTGTCTTGTCTTCCATTGCTACTCTATTTAAAGAACAATTTCCCGGAAAACGAGCAATTATTGTTGCTGATACAACTACATATAAAGTAGCAGGAGAGGCTGTTTATCATTTTTTGCAAAAAGGAGGAGTAGAACAGGATACACCTTTTATTTTTAATGATCCGGATATGCATGCCGAGTGGAAATTTATTGAACGATTGGATACTCATTTGGCAACAACCGATGCTATTCCAGTAGCGGTTGGTTCGGGTACAATTAATGATACAACAAAGTTATCTTCTTTTCATACGGATCGTCGCTATATGATTGTTGCGACAGCTGCTTCGATGGATGGTTATACAGCATTTGGTGCCTCTATTACTAAGGATGGAGCGAAGCAGACATTTGCTTGTCCTGCACCTCAGGCATTGGTGGCTGATATCGATATCATTGCTACTGCACCAGAAGATATGACTGCCAGCGGTTTTGGTGATTTATTTG
This sequence comes from Parabacteroides sp., assembly GCA_017560165.1. Classification (GTDB taxonomy): domain Bacteria; phylum Bacteroidota; class Bacteroidia; order Bacteroidales; family Tannerellaceae; genus Parabacteroides. The sequence goes on along the minus strand of JAFYOM010000303.1, from coordinate 2,468 downwards.
CGAAAGTTCCGGCTGGAGCTGACTGGATTATTGCTGACGGTTTGGATGTTGAACCAATTGATGATTTGGCGTTCTCAATCGTGCAAGATGGTTTGCAAGAAGCATTGAGTGATCCTGTAGGAGCTCGTAATGGAGATCGTGAAGCATTGAGTCGCTTGATAGAAGGTTTGTTGTTGGGAGGTTTTGCCATGCAGGCCTATCCAAAATCAAGTCGTCCGGCCAGTGGAGCAGAACATCAGTTCAGCCATTTATGGAATATGCAGAATCATGTGATGGAAAATGGCGTGACTCCTTCTCATGGTTTCCAAGTAAGTATCGGTACTTTGGTTTCATTGGCATTCTATGAAGAGTTGATGAAGAGTGATATGAAGGCGATTGATATTGACGCTTGTGTAGCTGCTTGGCCTACTTTGGAAGAGGCAGAAGCAAAGGCAATCGAAATGTTTAAGGATACAGATTTCCCGATGATTGGAGCTACAGAAATCAAAGCCAAATATATTTCACATGATGAATTGCGTGAACAATTGACACTGTTAGTAAAGAATTGGGATGGCATTAAAGAACGTTTAAGTAAGCAGTTAGTTTCAGTAAGTGAGGCTGTCAAGCGTTTAGATGCTGTTGGTGCACCAACTAAACCGGAACAGATCGGCATTTCAAGAAAACGTTTACGTGATAGTATCATTGAGTCTCAACATATCCGTCGTCGCTTTACTATTTTGGATTTGGCTATTCGTGCTTGTAAGATCGATGAATGGACCAATAATATCTTTGGTAAAGATGGGGTATGGCCTATAGACTAATTAAAATTTAAATTCTAATACTAAAAGATGGATTCAAATAAGTTATTTAAATATTGGCAATGGCGTACAATCATTGCAACGATGATTGGTTACGCTTTGTTTTACTTTGTTCGTAAGAACTTTTCATTTGCAATACCTGGGTTAAGTGCTGAATATGGGATTACCAAGACTAGTTTTGGTATAATCATGACATTGACTACCATAGTCTATGGTGTTTCTCGTTTCTTGAATGGTTTGGTTGCAGACCGTTTGAATGCCCGTTATCACATGGCTATTGGTTTGTTGCTTTGTGCGATTGCCAACTTTGCATTTGGTTTTGGTGCGGATATCAGTACGTTGATTACAGGTGGAGAAACCGGTGGTCCACAATTTACCAATACATTAATCTTCTTCTTTGGGGTAGTATTGATTCTGAATAACTTTTTACAAGGTAGTGGTTTCCCTCCGTGTGCCCGTTTGTTGACTCACTGGATTCCACCGCAGGAATTGGCTACTAAGATGTCAGTTTGGAATACCTCTCATTCCATTGGTGCAAGTTTGGCTGCAATGTTGTGTGGTTATATCATGGGTACATTAGGTACAAACTTGAGTGCCAATCCGGATGTGGTTCTTAATATTGCAAAAAATCTAAATATCGATATGGGTGATACTGCGCGTATGCAAAGTGTCATGGAGTCGGCAGCTCATATTGGTGCATGGCGTTGGTGTTTCTGGATTCCGGGTGCATTGGCTTTTGCGGGTGCTATCGGATTGTTTATGATGTTGCGTGATACTCCATCATCTGTAGGTTTACCGGAAATTCATAAGATTAATAAAAAAGGAAAAGAAAACAATGCAGAATATAAGGCATTTATCCGTGAAAAGGTATTCCGTAATAAGTGGATTTGGATCTTAGGTATTGCTAATTTCTTTGTATATATTGTTCGTTTTGCAGTATTGGACTGGGGACCAACATTCTTGAAAGAGGCACGTGGTATGTCTTTGACTAATGCCGGATGGACTGTAGCTATTTTTGAAATCTTTGGTATCATCGGTATGTTGGCAAGTGGTTGGTTTACTGACCGATTCTTAAAAGGTAAAGCTCATCGTACTTGTGTATTTTGTATGGTAGGTGTGGCTGTATTTATGACACTATTCTTATATATGCCGATAGGAACACCTATGTGGTTGATGGTAATAGTTTTGGCAATGGCTGGTTTCTTCATCTATGGTCCGCAGGCTTTGATTGGTATTGCGGCTGCTAATCAGGCAACCAATCGTGCGGCTGCTACAGCAAACGGTTTGACCGGTTTGTTCGGATATGCTAGCGGTATTGTTTCCGGTTTAGGTGTAGGATATATGGTTGACTTAATCAATCAGACTAATCCTGATAAGAGTTGGGATTATGTATTCATGGGTATGATTGGTATTGCAGTAATTGGAATGTTGGTGTTCTTAATGATGTGGGGGGCACAGGCCGATGGATATGAAGATGAACATGTTGAATCTAAAACTGAAAAAGCATAATGGATAGTGTTGTAAAAAATAAATTAGCAAAGATCAAGCACGTAGCGCTTGATATGGATGGTACAATTTATATGGGAGATTCTCTTTTCCCATATACCATTCCTTTTCTTGAAAAGTTGAAACAAATGAATATCTCTTATTCATTTTTGACCAATAACCCCT
>JAFYOM010000302.1 GCA_017560165.1 Parabacteroides sp. | reverse complement strand
TGCTTAGCAAAGGATATAAAAAAAGGGTATCAATTTGATACCCTTTTTTTTATTATAGGAAGTGTTTAGTGTAGTTTCGCTAATGCTTCTTTGATACGTTTGATGGCTTCAAGGATATTTTCATCACTTGTTGCATAACTCATACGGATACATTCCGGTGCACCGAAAGAGGTTCCTCCTACACATGCTACATGGCCTATTTCTAAAAGATACATGGCTAAATCATCAGCATTGTTGATGGTATGTGTGCCATCTGTCTTTCCAAAATAAGAATCACATTTCGGGAAAAGATAAAAAGCTCCTTCCGGAAGGTTTACTTCAAATCCCGGTATCTCTTTAGCTAATTTCACGATTAAATTACGGCGACGTTCAAAGGCTTGACGCATTTCTTCTACCGGTTCTTGTGTGCCTGTATAAGCTGCTTCAGCTGCTTTTTGAGAAACAGAACAGGGACCGGAGGTGTATTGTCCTTGTAGTTTGTTGACCGCTTTTACAATCCATTCCGGACCGGCAATGAAACCGATACGCCAACCTGTCATCGCGTATGCTTTTGAAACTCCATTAACGATTACTGTACGTTCTTGCATGCCTTCAATCTGAGCAATGCTGCTGTGTTTTCCGACGTAGTTGATATGTTCATAGATTTCATCTGCGATGACTATGATTTCCGGATATTTTTTCAATACTTCGGCTAAACCTTTTAGCTCCTCTGCGCTATATACAGAACCTGTTGGGTTCGATGGAGAACAAAGGATGATTGCTTTTGTCTTAGGAGTAATAGCTGCTTCCAATTGGGCAGGTGTAATTTTGAAGTTTTGTTCGATACCTGCCGATATGATAACAGGATTCCCTTCTGCTAATTTGACCATTTCAGGGTAGCTTACCCAAAATGGAGCCGGGATAATTACCTCATCTCCCGGATTAATCAATACCATAATGGTGTTACAAACAGATTGTTTCGCACCATTAGCGCAAGAGATTTGATTAATCGTATATGTTAATCCATTTTCATTCTGTAATTTCTCTACGATGGCATTTCTCAATGCTGGATAACCTGCTACTGGTGAATAGCGGGAAAAGTTTTCATCAACTGCTTTTTTGGCTGCCTCCTTGATATGGTCAGGAGTGTTAAAGTCGGGTTCCCCAACACTAAGGTTGATTACATCGACCCCTTGGGCTTTTAATTCATTGCTCTTTTGTGACATCGCCATTGTTGCAGAAGGCGATAGGCTTGCTAAACGAGCAGAAACTTGTGTCATTTTATTGTTTATTTGATATTATGTAATACATGTCCCATACGTTCTTTCTTTGTCTTCATATAGAACTCGTTATAGGGATTAGAATCTACTTCAATTGGAATGTTTTCGACTACAGTTAGGCCGTATGCTTCTAATCCTACACGCTTAACAGGATTGTTTGTCATCAAACGCATCTTGGTAATGCCTAAATGGCGTAAGATTTGAGCTCCTACTCCGTAATCACGTTCATCTGCCAAATGTCCTAAACAAAGGTTCGCATCAACTGTGTCCATTCCGTCTTCTTGTAATTTATAAGCTTTCATCTTTTCCATAAGACCGATACCGCGTCCTTCTTGGTTTAAATAGATGACAGCTCCACGTCCTTCTGCTTCAATCATTTGAAGAGCTTTATGTAGTTGATTACCGCAATCACAACGTTTAGAACCAAAAATGTCTCCTGTAGAACAAGAAGAGTGAACACGAACAAGAACCGGTTCTTCTCCGCTGACATCTCCTTTGATAATTGCAATATGTTCTAATCCGTTACTTTTTTGTTGAAATGGAATTAAATGGAAGTTCCCATGTTCAGTTGGCATATTGACTTCTACTCCTTTTTCAACAATTGATTCTTGTTTTAAACGATAAGCAATCAAATCGGCAATGGATATGAGTTTCAAATCATATTCGTCTGCCATCTTTTTCAATTCCGGAAGACGAGCCATTGTTCCGTCTTCGTTCATGATTTCCATTAGAGCAGCAGCAGGATAAAGTCCGGCTAAACGAGCCATATCTACACAGGCTTCTGTATGTCCGGCACGGCGGAGTACTCCCTTTTCTTGTGCATACAATGGATTGATATGTCCGGGTCTACCAAATGTTTCAGGTGTAGAATTCGGGTCAGCTAATGCTCGTATGGTTGCTGCACGGTCAGCTGCTGAAACACCGGTTGTGCATCCTTCTAATTTATCAATGGTTACAGTAAAAGGTGTTCCTAAAACGGATGTATTATTGCTTACCTGATGAGGTAAATCTAACTCTTTACATCTGGAGATTAGAATCGGAGCACATAAGACACCTCTTGCATGCTTAAGCATGAAATTGATTTTTTCAGGAGTGACCAATTCTGCTGCGATTATTAAATCGCCTTCGTTTTCACGATCTTCATCGTCTACTACAATGACAAACTTACCTTCTCGGAAGTCTTCAATCGCCTCTTCTATGGTGTTTAATTTAATCTCGCTCATATTGTTGTGTTTATTATTTCTTATCTCACAAAGATATAGTTATTTTTTCAATTATTTCAATCAGATCATGACTTGTCTTTTGTATCATTTGAATATCATGTCGTAAAAGTTTTCGTTGATAGGTTGCAAGTAGGTAAATGGGTAATCCTATCGGTATAAAAATAGCTATAATTAACCCTATTTTTCCACCTATTTTGGAAAGAATTTGATTGTGCCCGCTGATAATGGGATAGTCCATTAATTTGTTCAAAATCAGATTCTGATCTGAATTTGATAATTCTTCGATAAGGTTATTCATTTCAGAAGCTAAGAGGTCAACTGTATGATCAAAACCACCCTGTTTCCAAAAATGTATATAGTTAATCCAATGTTTATAATCTGCTAAGTAGTTTTGACTATCGGTTGCCAATTGTTTCAAGCGTGGTAATAGATTTTT
>JAFYOM010000301.1 GCA_017560165.1 Parabacteroides sp. | reverse complement strand
CTAAAGTCCACAGTACTACGGTAATGCGCTTGAAGAATAAAGAAACGGATTGTCATCGGCGAATAAGCCTGAGTTAAAGTCTTGTTATTACCAGTAAAGAATTCATCCAACGTGATAAAGTTTCCTAAAGACTTACCCATCTTCTGACCGTTGATGGTTATCATATTATTGTGCATCCAATAGTGAACCATATCATCCCCTTGAGAAGCAACAGCTTGTGCTATTTCACATTCGTGATGTGGGAAGATTAAATCCATTCCACCTCCATGAATATCAAAATGTTCTCCTAAGTATTTTTTACCCATGGCAGTACATTCACAATGCCAACCGGGGAAACCATCACTCCAAGGAGACGGCCAACGCATGATATGTTCCGGTTGTGCACATTTCCATAAAGCAAAATCGATAGGGTTACGCTTTTCATCCTGACCATCCAATGCACGAGTGGTATTCAACATATCATCGATATTTCTTCCGGAAAGAATACCATAACGATGATCTCTGTTATACTTTTCAACATCGAAGTAAACCGATCCTTCGCTTTCGTATGCATATCCGTTATCTAAGATCTGTTTAACCAATTCAATTTGTTCGATAATATGACCGGAAGCATGCGGTTCAATACTTGGAGGAAGTACATTCAAAGCTTCCATCGCATGGTGGTAACGATTCAAATAATATTGAACTACCTCCATCGGTTCTAACTGCTCAAGACGTGCTTTTTTTGCAATTTTGTCTTCTCCATCATCCGCATCATGTTCCAAATGACCTACATCTGTTATATTGCGTACATAGCGTACTTTATATCCTAAATGAGTAAGATAACGGAACAAGAGGTCGAATGTGATAGCCGGACGTGCATGTCCTAAATGGGCATCACCATAAACGGTTGGACCACAAACATACATTCCCACATGAAGTTCATGTAAAGGGATAAACTGTTCCTTTCTTCTTGTCAGTGTGTTGTAAATACTTAATGGATGTTCCATATCTATTTTATTTTAAGCAGGGCAAATTTACAAATAAATAGAATATAATCATTGGAATAGATCATTTAAAGGGAGAAAAGAAAAGGGGAATGAATGTAAAAGTGCGTGAAAAAGAGGGAAGATTATACAAAACAACAATTAATATCATTATAAAATCCTACATTTGTAGGGAAGAACATATAAGTTCCTAAAAAATCAAACAGGTTATTATGGGAATCAAGAAAGACAGAGTACTTTGGGCAGACGATGAAATAGATTTATTGAAGCCTCATATTCTTTTCTTACAAGATAAAGGATATGAAGTTGTTCCAGTGATCAGTGGGCAAGATGCCATAGAGTGTTGTAAAGAGGAATCTTTTGACATTATATTTCTAGACGAGAATATGCCGGGGTTAACAGGATTGGAAACATTGGCACAGATAAAAACAATCAACCCGAATGTTCCGGTAGTCATGGTAACCAAAAGCGAAGAAGAAAGCATTATGAATCAGGCAATTGGTAACAAGATTGCCGATTATCTGATAAAACCAGTCAATCCTAATCAGTTATTTTTGTCTATCAAGAAGAATGTTCATAAGAATGTCATCATTTCAGAAACGACAACTGTAGGTTATCAACAAGAGTTTAGCCGTATTGGTATGCAGATCAATGACTCATTGACAACCGACGATTGGATGGAGGTGTATAAAAAACTCGTTTATTGGGAATTGGAGTTAGAAAGCAGTCAAGTCCCAATGACAGATATGCTTCGCATGCAAAAACAGGAGGCAAATAATGCTTTTGGTAAATTTGTGAAAAAGCATTATGAAGATTGGATTCAGAATCCGGACAATCGTCCGTTGATGAGTCCGGATCTTTTTAAGAAGAAAATATTCCCCATGTTAGATAAAGGGGAAAAGTTGTTTTTCATTTTAATAGATAATTTCCGTTTGGATCAATGGAAAGAGGTCAAAGATCTCTTAGCTGATTATTATACATTTGACGAGAGCTTATATTTTAGTATCTTACCTACAGCGACACAATATGCCCGTAATTCCATTTTTTCAGGATTAATGCCTATCCAAATAGAAAAAATGTTTCCGGAATTTTGGATAGATGAAGATAGTGAAGATGGAAAGAATCTAAACGAAGCCCCTTT
>JAFYOM010000300.1 GCA_017560165.1 Parabacteroides sp. | reverse complement strand
ATTAAAAAATTTGAAGAAGAGTTGGATTTGGAGATTTTAAATGGTCGTTTTGGACCATATATCTCTTATCAAGGAGCAAATTATCGTCTTCCGAAGTCTATCTCAAAACCTGAAGAGTTGACGTTGGAAGAATGTAAGAAAATAATTGCAGAAGCAGGAGAGAAATCGACGGGAACAAAGCGGACAACGCGTAAAAAGAAAGCATAAAAGAAAAGGGCATCTGTTTTTCAACAGATGCCCTTTTTGGTAATTATTGCTTTTGTTCGTTTTATATTACATTCTTTCTGGAACTTCGATACCTAATAACCCCATTCCTGATTTGATGATTTTTGCAACATTTGCAGAAAGCATTAAACGGAATTTCTTTATGTTTTCGTTCTCTTCACGAAGGATAGAGAAATCGTGGTAGAATTGGTTGTATTCTTTTACCAAATCATATGTATAGTTAGCGATAAGAGCTGGGCTGTATTCTTTACCTGCTTCACGAACAACTGTCGCATAGTCCGCAATCATCTGGATTAAATTCTCCTCTTTTTCTGAAATAGCGGTGGTTGTTGGTAATTGAGTTGGTAATATGATACCTTGTTCTGCAGCTTTACGAAGAACAGAACAAATACGTGCGTATGTATATTGGATAAATGGGCCTGTATTTCCATTGAAATCAATCGATTCTTTTGGATTGAAGGTCATATTCTTACGAGGATCCACCTTCAAAATGAAATATTTTAAAGAACCCAAGCCAACCATACGTGCGATATTTTCAGCTTCTTCCGGAGTCATTCCATCTAATTTACCTAACTCTTGAGATATTTCACGAGCAGTATTGACCATCTCTTCCATTAGATCATCGGCATCCACAACTGTACCCTCACGGCTCTTCATTTTACCTTCCGGTAGTTCTACCATGCCATAAGAGAAGTGTACTAAGCCTTTACCGAATTCAAATCCTAATTTGTCTAATAAAATAGATAATACTTGGAAATGGTAGTTTTGTTCGTTTCCTACTACATAAATCATTTTGTTAATAGGATAGTCATCAAAACGTAATTTAGCTGTACCTATATCTTGTGTCATGTAAACAGATGTTCCGTCTGTACGGAGTAAAAGTTTTTCATCTAAACCATCTTTGGTTAGATCTGCCCAAACAGAACCATCTTCTCTGCGGTAAAATATACCTTTATCAAGACCTTCTAATACTTTACTTTTACCTTCTAAGTATGTTTGAGATTCATAGTAAATTTTATCGAAGTCTACCCCCATCATCTTATAGGTTTCATCAAATCCGGCATATACCCAGTTGTTCATCATTTCCCAAAGAGAACGAACCTCTTTATCGCCTGCTTCCCATTTACGAAGCATTTCACGAGCTTCTGCCATTAGTGGAGATGCTGCTTCTGCTTCTTCTTTGGTCATACCTTGCGACTCAAGAGCTGCAGTTTCTTCTTTTAACTTATTGCTAAAAAGAACGTAGAAATCACCAATAAGATGGTCACCCTTTTTTCCTGCAGTTTCAGGAGTAACACCGTTTCCCCATTTTTGCCATGCTAACATTGATTTACAAATATGGATACCTCGGTCATTCACGATGTTTGTTTTAACGACTTTGTTTCCATTTGCTTTCATGATTTCAGATAGGCTATAACCTAATAAATTATTACGGACGTGGCCTAAATGAAGAGGTTTGTTGGTGTTTGGAGATGAATATTCGATCATAACCAACGGTGATTGTTCTGTAACAGGAATAATTCCGTATGTTGGTTGATTGTTTATTTCATTTAATAAGTTTATCCATTGGGCTCCTGCAATTGTTAAATTCAAGAATCCTTTGATGACATTGAACTCAGAGATTGCTGATTCGTGCTGAAGTAAATACTCTCCGATTTCTTGAGCGGTTTGTTCCGGAGATTTCTTTGAAATACGAAGAAATGGGAATACCACTAAGGTTAAATGACCCTTAAACTCTTTTTTTGTCTTTTGTAACTGTATTTGGTTACTGGTAATATCAGCACCATATAATTCTTTAATCCCTGCAATAATTGCGTCGGTAATCTGTTTTTCGATAACCATATTCTTTTATATAAGTGTTGGATTTAATTTGGAAGCAAAGGTACGGGTTTATTTTTAAAAACCATAGGGTAAAATAGATTTAAGATATGGTTTAGAGGGTGTGTTATTGTTAGATTGTGAATAAAAAAAGGTCCCGCGTTTTAAATTTTCGGGGACCTATTTTTATTGCGTTGCAATAAATCATTTCATTTGATAAGTTCATTTAATTCTGCACCAGCTTTAAATTTAACAGATTTGCGTGCAGGAATTTCAATCGGTTGTTTTGTTTTAGGGTTAACTCCTTTACGTGCAGACTTTTCAGCAACAGAGAAAGAACCAAAACCTAAAAGGGCTACTTTTCCACCTTCTTTTAGTTCATTTGATACAGTTTCAACGAATGCTTCAACTGCTTTTTTTGCGTCAACTTTACTTAAGCCTGACTTTTCTGCTACAGCATTGATAAATTCTGTTTTGTTCATGATGATTTGATATTTAATGTGTTAAACAAATTCTGAGAAAGTTTTATAT
>JAFYOM010000035.1 GCA_017560165.1 Parabacteroides sp. | reverse complement strand
GGTATTAAATAGTTGTTGTTCCTTTGCATTCGATAAATAGTTTCTTTTTGAAATTGAAAGAATTATAGTTAATTAAAAGTATATGAAAAAAGTTAAAGGCTTGATTAAAAGTATGGTGAGTCTTCTATTAGGAGGCCTCTTGGTAACCTCTTGCCAAAGTGAGGATTTTAGTGGTCCGATACAGGTAGAGGGAAAGGGTACAATTACCTTGGATTTGACTGCTATGACTGGTTTTGATGTTGAAACAAAGGCTGTAAATGAAGCAGATTATGTAAATAAGAATAATTATACTGTTGAAATAGAGAAAAGTACAGGGGACTTAGTCGATTCTAAACTTTTTTCTAATTGGTCATTCCCTTATACATTAGATTTGGGATCTTATACTGTGAGAGCATATTATGGAAAGAATTATAAAGGAGTTGTTGCCACTCAAGCTGGTTTTTATGTGGAAGGTGAAAGCTCTTTTACGTTGGATGTGAATGAAGATAATCAGGTAATATCAAGATCTGTTTCATTAACTTGTATGCCAACTCATGCTAAAGTACAGGCTACTTTTAGTAGTGATATGAGCACCTATTATGCTAGTTATTATGTGACTTATAAAGTAGGTAATACTGAAACAACCAAAGTAGATAATACAGATCCTTGGTATCTTTTGGTGAATAAGAATGGAGAAACAGTAACAGCTACTATCCATTTAACTACTAAAGAGGGATTTGTGACAAATAAAGATTTTGTTTTGACTAAGACTAAGAATTTGAAGCCAAATCAATCTTGGACATTGAATATGTCTCCAACTTATGAACAAAAGACCGGTAGTTTAGGTATCAGTATTACAATTGATGAAACAACTGAAGATCATGAAGTTGTGGTAAATGTTCCTTCTGATTGGGTATGATTGTATAATAATTAAGTGAGAAAGAAATATGAAATTACATCAATATATGGTATTAGGCGCCGCTCTATGTATGGGGTTGGTTGCTTGTGAGACGCGAGAATCACTTACAGAGAATGATTATACGTTAGTTGAAGGTACTGGGGCATTGACTTTACGGGTAGATGCTAAAGAACCTGTCTCTACTAAGGCTGGAGTAAGCACATCTAATTTCCCGGTTGTCATTTTAAATGAAAAGGGAGAGGTAGTTAAAGAGTATGTTGTGAAAAATTTACCGGAAAAGGTTTCTTTAGAAATAGGAAAGTATAAAGTAGAAGCTAATTCTCCTTTTGAATTGGAAAAGGTGATGGATTATGCCTATTATGCTGGTAATACAGATTTTACGATTATAAATCAGGTTGTTTCTCAAGCTGTAGTGACTTGTAAACGTCAGAATTGTCGTATTAGCCTTAATTATGACAATGATTTTCGTTCTACCTTTAAAAGTTGGACGATTACGTTAAATGATGGTTCAGAGTCAGTTCTTTCTTATACGTATGATGGAACTGGTTTTGCCTCTAATCCTGCTGATGTATATTGGTATTTTGAGCCGAATACAGTAGGGAAAATCAATGTGCATATTGATGCAGTAACGAAAGATGGACAGCGAATATCGGATGATCGTGCTTATGTCAAAGCAGATGCTACTCAGAAATATGATGATGATAATGTCTATTTTGCAGGAGGAGATGCTTTAGATATCAACTTTACAGTAGCAGTGATAGATATGCCAACAGAAGGAGATCTTTCAGATATTATTATTTTGGATGTTAATCTTTGGACAGAAAGTAGTTCTGAAAGTGTAACTATTCCGGTTGAAGATGAGGTGATTATTCCTTCAGAACCAGAAGAAGGTGGTGATAATGAAGGAACAGGTAGTGATGATGTACAATTAACATTCCCTGCTAATGCTAATTATGGTAGTAAAGGAACAGGAATGCCAACTACTGCAGATGTAAATATTAAAACCCCAAAAGGACTTGATAAGATGATTGTTAAGATTAAAGGAGGTAATGATGCTTTTGACAAAATCTTAATAGACTTAACAATGGATGGACAGTCTTTCTTGATGTCTGGTGATGGGGTTGATGTTGTAGGTAATAGTCAATTTCAGGAATTATTGAGTAATTTCTCCTTGTCAGCTCCTCAAAAGGGTGTTACGGAATATAATTTCCCGATAGCTGTATTTTTTACTTTTTTAAATGTTACAGGAGCAACAGATGCAGGTAAAGCGCATGAATTCCATATTTCTGTAAAAGATAAAGAAGGCAATGCGAATTCTGGTATTTATAAAGTAACGATTTATGAAGAATAAATAAGATTATGGTAATGAAAAAAATATATTCAATAATATCTATTTTCGCTTTGTTATTAGTGATATCTTGTACGAACGAAGATCTGACTATAAATACTGATATGGGGTATTTACGTTTGAATGTAAATACTGTGACCAATGCAATCACAAAAGGATCTGTACCTGAGAATTATAATCCCAAACAACTATATGTGGCGATTGTAGATGCTGCTGGAAAAACGGTTGTATCTACTGAAAATTTTGCAATTGAGTGGGGAAATGGAAAAGAGTTTGCTTTAAAAGCGGGTGTATATACTATTAAAGCTCATTCTAACGGGTTTGATGGATTGGCTTCTCGTTATGGAGATAAACCTTATTATGCTGGAGAAACAACTATAACAGTAACGGTTGATAATTCAGTTACAGCTGATTTGCTTTGTACTTTAGCTGATGTGAAGGTGACCGTTCGTTTTGACTCCTCTTTTTTGCAAGCATTTAAGGATGCGGAAACGACAATTTCAACTGCTGTAAATAATATTAATCCGTTGGTATTTACAATGCAATCAAATGAATGTACCGGATATTTGCCGGTAGGTGAATTGTCCTCATCTATTTCGGTTAGAAATAAACAAGATGTCTATCATACACAAAAGAATCAAGTTATTACAAATGTCCAACCTCGTGACCACTATATTTTTATCTATAAAGTAGATTTGAAAGGAGATGGACAGATTACGGTAGATGCAGATGACTCGGAACGTACATATACCTATACTTTCCCAGTAACAACAACTCCGTCTACAACTGTGAAAGTGGAAGCGGCTAATGCATGGAGTACTTTTGCTTATTTATCAGGTTCTGTAGCTCCTAAAGATCCTACTACTGTGATTCCGGCTAATGAGGTAAAATTTGAATATCAATTGCTTTCAGCAGATGAAGAGTCTGATTCTTGGACTTCTATTAGTGTAGAATCTAATGGAACAAATGCTTACAAGGCTACTTTGAGAGGATTGACACCTGCAATAGGTTATCGTTATCGTTTGGTATATACTTCTGGAAAAGATGAATATATCAGTGCAAATAAAACTTTTACAACTGATATCACTAAGGTATTGCCGAATGGTGATATGGAAAATTGGACGAAAGATAATAAAACAATAGATTTAGGTGGTGGTTCTTTTTGGGATACAAGTAATCCAGGTACAACTACAGGAGCGGGTGCATTAGTAGATAAAAATCCGACACAAGGAGTAACTTCTCCTGTACATGGAGGAAGTAAAGCTGCAGAATTGAGATCTCAATATGCTTCAGCATTTGGTATTGGAAAATTTGCTGCTGCAAGTTTATATGCCGGTGAATTTGGTGAGTTAGTCGGAACGAATGGTGCTTGGTTGAAATGGGGGCGTCCGTTTACAGCTCGTCCGAGCCAATTGAAAGGTTGGTATCAATATACAACTGGTAAAGTGGATTATGATGGAGATGGTCCTCTTTCTGGTAAGGATAATGATTTGTGGTCTGCTCAAGTAGTATTATTAGATTTGGGAACTGCTGATTATGTTCGAGTGGATAATACGGACATGTCTACATTTCCTGATTGGAGCAAAGATTCACGTGTGGTGGCTTATGGTAAATTATCTGATGATATTTGTAAACAGCAAAAAACAAATTGGACACAATTTGTGATTGATTTGGAATATAAGAATTTGACAAAAAAACCAACCCATATTATCATTGTGTTCTCATCTAGTAAATATGGTGACTATTTTGAGGGTAGTACAAGTAGTTTGCTCTATTTGGATGATTTGGAACTTGTTTATGGTGAACCTACTTTAAATTAAGGATTTAATAACAACAAATGAGAAAAAAGTTTTCTATCATACTATTATTAGGAATAGTGGGGGTTGTGTCAGTAATGGCACAATCCTCTCATCGCGTACAACGAATCGATCGTGAAGTACAAAAGTCGGTCTTTATTCCAAAGGGCTCTTGGATGGTAGGGGGAGCAATTTCCTATTCGGAACATAATGAAAGTAATTTAAATTACTTGATATTAAAAGATGTAGAGGGAGAGGGATATAACTTTAGTGTTAGCCCCTATTTTGGTTATTTCTTTCGGGATAATATTGCAATCGGTGGTCGTTTTGCCTATAAGCGTGATTTTTTAGATTTAGGAAACTTTGATCTTAATTTAGGGGAAGATTTTAATATCAGCTTGAAAGATATTTATTATCTGGAACATAAGTATGAAACATCGCTTTTTGTGCGTACATATTTGCCAATTGGGCGTAGTAAAATCTTTGGGCTTTTTAACGAGGCTCGTGTGACCTACGGTTATGGAACAGGAAAAAACTCAACAGGATCAGGACCTGAATATGACGGAACGTATCAAACGGTACAAAATATGCAGATTGGATTTGCTCCGGGGATGACCGCTTTTATTACTGACTGGTCGGCAGTAGAAGTTTCTGTTGGAGTAATGGGATTTGACTTCAAGTGGGTGGATCAAGAGACTAATCAAGTGGAAGTAGGAAAACAGCGTATTTCTTCTGGGAATTTCAAGATAAATCTGTTTTCAATCAACATAGGTATGACTATTTATTTGTAAAAGCAGATGATGAAAAGATTAGGCTATTATGTAGGATGTTTATTGCTTATGGCAAGTTGTGTCATTGAGAATGATATTCCCTATCCTTTGGTTGAAGGTGTAATTTTGTCGATTGAGGTCGAAGGCCAACGTGCGGGTATAGATGGACAGAGTGCGGATGCCATTATCAATACAAAAGATCGGACAATCAAATTATTTGTTAATGATTC
>JAFYOM010000299.1 GCA_017560165.1 Parabacteroides sp. | reverse complement strand
GGGACCTGGCTCTCTGTTGTATGGATCAAATGCCATGGGAGGAGTTGTGAATATAATTACTCGTAGACACAAACAAGTGGGAAGACGAACGCAAGCTCGTGTAATGTATGGTTCTTATAATACCCAAAAATACATGATTAACAATGGCTATAATAAGAAGAAGTTTAATAGTTTTATTTCTTTAAATCATGATCGAACGGATGGGCATCGTTCTTATTCTAAATTCCAAATCACAAATGGTTTTTTGAATTTGGGGTATACTATTAATGATCATTTCAAATGGTTAGGTGATGCAAGTATTGCGAAATCTAAATTTCAAAATCCAGGAAAGATTTATGAACCTATACTGGATAATAAAATGGATATTTTGCGTGGAACAGCTTCTATGGCATTGGAAAATAATTATGATAAAGTCAGTGGTGCCATTCGACTGTTTTATAATTGGGGAAATCACGAGATTAATGATGGATATAAACCTGGAGAACAACCGTTGAATTATCTTTTTCATTCTAAAGATCATAATGTTGGAGTTTTGTTTTATGAGTCTTTTCGTCTGTTTAATGGAAATCTTTTTACTGTAGGATTGGATTATAAAAATTGGGGAGGATATGCTTGGAATGATTATACAGATGGAACGAAGGCTGATTTAGTCGATAAAACTGTGAATGAAATGGCAGTTTATGGAGTTATGCAACAAACCTTATGGGATAAAATTACGTTAAATGCCGGTATTCGGTACGAGTATAATAGTGTTTATGGTCGGGAGTGGGTTCCTCAGGGTGGTTTTACATTGCATTTGTTAGAAGGAAATTTGATTCGAGGATCGATCTCTAAAGGATTTAGAAGTCCCAATATTCGTGAAATGTATATGTGGGGAGCTGCAAATTCTAATTTGAGACCGGAGAGCATGATTAATTATGAAGTGGCAATTGGACAATCTTTTTTGGGAGGAGATCTTTTTTCAGAAATAACAGCATTTTATATTGATGGAAAAGATATGATCTATTCGGTAAGTGTGAATGGTGATAACCGACCACCTTTTCAAAATAGAAATACAGGTTCTTTTATTAATAAAGGAATAGAATTTGAAACTCATTACCGAATAATGAAAGATTTGGAACTAAATATGAATTATAGTTATTTGCACATGAGTAATCCTATACCTGGTGCTCCTGCTCATAAATTATATGGAGGAATTACTTATAGTTTGGGTCGTTTCACTTGGAATGTGCATGTACAGTCCGTTTTTGATTTATATACAGATGTCTCTTGTTTAAAGAAGGAAGATTTTTCTACGCTAAATGCAAAGATCTCTTATCGATTTGGAACTCTGGATAAGGGTGTGACTCTTTTTGTTAAAGGAGAGAATTTGACTGCTACTCGTTATGAAATAAATGATGGTTTTCCAATGCCGAAAGCTATCTTTCTAGGTGGTATAGATGTTGCTTTTTAAACATTTTATCTACCTTTGCCCCCCGTAACAATAAATAGATATAAATATGTCAGTTGCAAAAAGGGATTTAGAGGATACAAGAAAGGTTACGACACATCGTTTGATAGAGATGAAACAACGTGGTGAAAAAATTTCCATGTTGACAGCTTATGATTTTTCAATGGCTCAGTTGATTGATCAGGCAGGAATGGATGTGATTTTAGTAGGTGATTCAGCCTCTAATGTTATGGCTGGTAACGTAACGACTTTACCTATTACATTGGATCAAATGATTTATCATGGTAAATCGGTTATGAAAGCTGTTAAACGGGCTTTAGTTGTGGTCGATTTACCTTTTGGTACATATCAAGGAAATTCAAAAGAAGCATTAGCATCGGCTATTCGTGTGATGAAAGAGACACATGCTGATTGTATAAAATTGGAAGGTGGATCTGAAATTCGTGAATCTATTGAACGTATTCTATGTGCAGGGATTCCGGTTATGGGACATTTAGGATTAACTCCTCAATCAATTAATAAATTTGGAACTTATACTGTTCGAGCTCGTGAAGAAGCTGAGGCTCAAAAATTGATAGAAGATGCACACTTATTGGAGTCAATAGGTTGTTTCGCTATTGTGTTGGAAAAAATTCCGGCAGCGTTGGCTGCTCGTGTCGCTTCTGAATTAACAATTCCAATTATTGGTATTGGAGCTGGTGGAGGTGTTGATGGTCAAGTATTGGTAATGCATGATATGTTAGGTATCAATAAAGGTTTCTCTCCTCGTTTCTTGCGTCGTTATGCTAATTTAGCAGAGGATATAACTCGTGCAGTTCAGAATTATATTGAAGATGTAAAGACAAAAGATTTCCCGAACGAAAAAGAACAATATTGAGTTTCTTAATCACATCGGATTTAATAGAGAAATGTTATGCCCCTAAAAAAGTTTGATCAAACTTTTTAGGGGCATATTAATATTAAAGAATATCCAATGTCTGATTATAAATTGATATAGATGTTTACCAGTTGTCTGTACGGAATGGTATTAAAGGTAAATTCCGGTGGTTAACCACATTTCCAATTTGGAAGTTTTTGAAACAATAGCGAACAGCTACCGGTTTTTTTACTTTGGAAGAAGATACAATAATTTCATCATCTTTTTTGCCTAATTTCGCTTCTGCTGGATAAAACTTTTTATTCTCGCCTGCTATTTCAAATCCTCTGATATCTTCCCATGGACTAAGACCTCGGTCTGCATGGTTAAAACGAACGATGATTTGTTCTCCTTCTATTTCCATTTCTCTATAAGATGGACTGTCTGGGTAGATTCCTTTATGACCATATGTTTTGGCTAAAGCGTGCCATGCTAAACGGTCTCCAATCTCTTTTTTCTTTCTTGGATGTATTTGTGAATATTCGTATGGTTCAACTAAATCGTTTGTTGTAATCATTGCACTATTAGGAATCAATGCTAGTGCTTTAAATTGTGCTTCACGCAAGTAAGCAGATTTAGTACCATTACAATCATTACTATAGGCAAAAGGGGCTATCTCTACATAATAAAAAGGAAGTTCTCCTTGTTCCCAGATTGAACGCCATTCTTTTACCATGGTTACCATTCGTTCTGTATAAGTTTCATAACGACTAACATTTGCACATCCTTGATACCAAATGAATCCTTTGATGGTATATTTGCGAGTAGGATAGAGCATAGCGTTATATAAAACTAATGGTTGACGCCATTTATATTGCGGATTTTTAGTTATTTCAAGATCAATATCAGAATAACCTTTAAGAATATTTTCGGGTAACCATCCTTCAATACAAGATCCTCCCCAGCAACAGTTAATAAGCCCGATAGGAACTTGCAATGTTTTTTGTAATGCTAAAGCGTAAAAATAACCGGTCGCTGTAAATCCAGGAGTATTTTCAGTTGTTGATTCTTTCCATTCTCCTTTGGCATAAGTTTGTGGAGTAAGAGCTCCTTTACGTTGAATAGTCGCTATACGAATGGTGTGATTAGGTGCGTCGGCTATAACTTCATTCGCATTTTCGATAGGACATCTTGCAAAACCATTTAAAGGCATTTCCATATTAGATTGTCCGGAACATAGCCAAACTTCACCGATTAAAACATTATGAAGTGTGATGGGTTCACCATCGCTGATAGTTACGCTTTGAGGAGTGAAACTTGCTCCAGGAGTACTAATCGTAGTTTCCCAAAAACCTTCAGCATTGGCTTTGGTTTCTGCTGACGTATTCCAAGAAGTTTGAATTGTGACGGTACTGTTAGGTGTTGCTTCTCCCCAAAAGCGGGCATTAGTCTGTTGTTGTAGAACCATGTTATGACCGATTAGTTCTGGCAGTTTTACTTTGGCATGAGCAGAGATAAAACAAAGCAAACAGAAAGCTATAAAAAATTTTGTTTTCATGATATTTATATAATTAGTGAGTCAAAGATAGATAGAAATTTTAAATTGAGAGAGAAATGTTGTATTATTGTATTTTATAAATAAGTTAATCTTTAAAATTGAAAACATGATGTCAATAAAAACGTATATTGAGTCTAATAAAGACCGTTTTTTGGAAGAACTATTTTCTTTAATCCGTATTCCTTCTATTAGTGCAAAGCAAGAACATAAACCAGATATGGTAGCTTGTGCAGAACGTTGGAAAGAACTATTGTTGGCAGCCGGTGCTGATAAAGCTGAAGTTATGCCTACTAATGGTAATCCTGTGGTATATGGTGAAAGAATTTATTCGGCTGAAGCTCCTACGATTTTGGTTTATTCACATTATGATGTAATGCCGGCAGAACCTTTGAATCTTTGGAAGAGTGAACCATTTGAACCCGAAATTCGTGATGGACGTATTTGGGCACGTGGAGCAGATGATGATAAAGGTCAAGCAATGATGCAGGTTAAAGGCTTTGAGACGGCTTTAAATATGGATTTGGTGAGATGTAATGTGAAGTTTATTTTTGAAGGAGAAGAGGAAATCGGATCGCCAAGCCTGGAAACATTCTGTAAAGAAAATCAAGAACTACTTAAAGCTGACGTTATATTGGTTTCAGATACTAGTATGGTTAGTGCAGAAACTCCTTCCTTGACTACCGGCTTACGTGGATTGGCTTATTGGGAAGTTGAGGTAACCGGACCAAACCGAGATTTACATTCTGGCCATTTTGGTGGAGCCGTGGCTAACCCGATCAATGTTTTGTGTAAAATGATGGCTGATATAACGGATGCAGATGGTCGTATCACGATACCTGGTTTCTATGATGATGTCGAAGAAGTTCCACAAGCAGAAAGAGATATGATTGCTCAAATTCCGTTTGATGAAGCAAAATACAAGGCTGCGATAGGAGTTGATGAAGTCTTTGGAGAAAAGGGGTATTCAACTTTGGAACGTAACAGCTGTCGTCCGTCATTTGATATTTGTGGTATTTGGGGAGGATATATTGAAGAAGGTAGTAAAACTGTTCTTCCTTCCAAAGCTTATGCTAAGGTTTCTTGCCGTTTAGTACCACATCAGGAACATGCTAAAATCTCTAAACTTTTTGAAGATTATATGGCAAGTGTGGCTCCATCGTATGTCAAAGTGAAAGTTACTCCAAAACATGGAGGTCAGGGATATGTATGTCCGATTGATTTGCCTGCTTATAAAGCAGCAGAAGAGGCAATGGAGGT
>JAFYOM010000298.1 GCA_017560165.1 Parabacteroides sp. | reverse complement strand
TTATTTAATAAACTTACAGCATATTTTCCTGCTTCCAGCAATCCCTCTTCTCCTGAATAGCCATTTATAATCATTAACAAACTAGAAGTTTCTAAACTAATCTTAGTACGTTCCTCATCGCTGGTTGGAGTACCTATCCCTCCTATCTTATCTCGATAAACTGGAAGTCCTGCAATATTCAATTCACCACGTCCTATTCCATGATACAATTCACCCTCTTTACCTACCCCTAAAACTAATTGATCTCCTTCAATTTTATCTGCATCAAAACCTCCAATAGAATAACCAGTTCGAATAGATACTAAATTTATCAAATCCACCAATGTATCCACCTTATAAAGAGGTAACTCACGAAGAATACGTCTACGCAAAGACTCTGCAGAAGGACGATAACGATTAGGATCTTTACCAAAACATTTATAAGCTTTCCGAGTCGCTTGTATTGGTAACCATTTATTTATTTGATCCAACTTCACTGTCTCACAAATAAACTTTTCTTCCTCTGCGATCTCTTTCCAAAGTTCCTCATCCGAATTTGTATTCTTTACATGACAACTAATAGCCAACACATGTAAATTCGGACATTTATCCGCTATTTCTTTTGAAATAGAAATATTCAACATAGAATTAGAATTAAAATTATGACTCTATTAAAGCGATACCCGAAAGTATACGTCCACTTTTTATCCCTAAACGACGTGCTGAAAAGAAATTATTATAATCTGTATACGTACAAATTTCCGCCGTTTCTATATTTTCAGGAAGAAGACCACAAGCTATCAACTGCATACGATTTGCTTCCCAAAGATCTATATGAGCTTTATTGGATACTAAATTATATTTCATAATTTTATCCATATCAAAGCCATTCTCAAAAAAAGCTTTTACGACCTCTTCTCCTACTTCAAAAGCATTCAAACTAATTGAAGGGCCTATACCTGCTCTCATCAAAAAAGGATCAGCGGCATAGTCATCCATCAAAAGCCGGGTAACTTTCTTTACAATTTGCATAACTGTACCTCTCCATCCCGCATGTATAGCAGCCACTACACGAACATCTGGAGCATAAAGTAAAACCGGCACACAATCTGCAGTTGAAACCGTTACACAAACATTAGGCAAAGAGGTAATCAAAGCATCCACCCCATATAAATAATCTTGCTGTTTTTTTATAGAAAGAGAGAAAAAAGAGGAATCTACAACCCTAATCTCATCTTTATGGATTTGACAAGGTGATATTATCTTTTCTTTAGAAATACCTATAGCCTCAGACAACAAAAAACGATTCATAGCCACATCCTCTTTATCATCTCCGCAATATTCACCAGGATTAAAAGAAGCATAGGCACCTTTACTTACACCTCCATGACGTGTAGTCACAAAATGAGAGATGTTGCAAATCTCACTTAATTTCGGAAATTGCAACATCTTTACTTTATCATTCGGATAATCAATCATTCTCCTCTTCATCCCAATCTTCATATTCCTCATACTCATCATCATCTAGATCATCCTCTTCTATCGGAATAATAAAATCCTCTTCATCGAAAACAAGCGTATTCACATCCATATTTTTATGAACAATACGCTCTACTTCATGGAAAGTTTCTTTATTCAATTCTTTCCACAAAAGATCTTTCAGTTCAAGAATACCTTTTCCGACTACAGAAGAAATAAAGACATAAGGAATACCTTCCGGCAAATCCTCTGATAATGCTTGAATTAATTCATCGTCCAGCATATCACTCTTGGTAATAGCTAAGACACGTGTTTTATCTTGCAAATCAGGATTATATTTAACCAACTCACCTAAAAGGATTTCATATTCTTTTTTTATATCGTCAGCATCGGCTGGTACCATAAATAAAAGCAACGAATTACGTTCAATATGACGTAAGAAACGCAACCCCAATCCTTTACCTTCACTCGCTCCCTCTATAATACCCGGAATATCTGCCATAACAAAAGAACGATGATCACTGTAACTGACGATACCCAAATTCGGTTCTAAAGTAGTAAAAGGATAATTAGCTATTTTAGGTTTTGCCGCAGACACAACAGAGAGTAAAGTTGATTTACCAGCATTAGGGAATCCAACCAACCCCACATCTGCCAACAACTTTAATTGCAAAATCACCATACGTTCTTGTGCAGGTTCACCAGGCTGTGAATAACGTGGTGCTTGATTCGTCGCAGTTTTAAAATTCCAATTACCTAAACCACCACGACCTCCTTTTAGCAGCATAACCTGCTGACCATCTTCAGTTACATCACAAATAAATTCACCTGTATCCGCATCATAAACCACAGTACCACAAGGCACTTCAATAACACGATCCTCTCCATCTTTACCCGAACTACGCTTAGCGCTACCACTTTCCCCATTTGTCGCCATAATATGACGTTCATATTTCAAATGCAATAACGTCCAGTAGTTTCGGTTTCCACGAAGATATACATGGCCCCCTCGCCCTCCATCGCCACCGTCGGGACCTCCTTTAGGAATATATTTCTCGCGACGAAAGTGAGAAGACCCTCTACCCCCTTTGCCTGAGCGGCAATAGATTTTCACATAATCTACAAAGTTTGATTCAGCCATATTTCAATTTATTAAAAAAGAACAGTTGAAAGTAAGAGTTCATTATTCCACCTTCAACTGTTTTTATTTTATCCTTATTTTACGTTATTTACAGCATCTTTAATACGATCAAATATTTCTTCAATAGAGCCCATACCTTTGATCGCAACATGTTTACCTTCACCAATATAATAATCAGCTAAAGGAGCTGTTTGATTATGATAAACTTCCAATCTTGACTTAATTGTTTCCAAGTTATCATCAGAACGGCCTGAAACCTTACCACGTTCTAACAAACGATTAATTAATTCTTCTTCTTCTACTTGAAGATTCAACATAACAGATACATCTGTACCACGTTTGTTCAACATTTCTTTCAAAGCCTTTGCTTGTGGAATTGTGCGTGGGAAACCATCAAAAATAACCCCTTTAGAGTTTTCTTTGCTATCCAACACCTTAGCCAACATATCTACGATTAATTCATCCGGAACCAACTGACCTTGTTCAATAAAGCCCTTAGCTATTTTTCCAAGTTCTGTTTCATTCTTTATTTCTGAACGTAACACATCACCTGTAGAAATATGATCCAAACCATATTCCTTAATAATTAATTCGCTTTGTGTTCCTTTTCCTGAACCGGGAGCACCAAAAATAACAATGTTCAACATAATCTTATGATCTTTTAGTTACATGCATATTTAATATCCAGGGAACAAATGTACAACTTTTTCAACACGCATCAATAATTTCAATGATGCTATCTATGTATTAGATATAAAAATTATAACTCAACCTTGCTTTAAATTCATCGACACGTAATTGGATAGATAGAAAAGTTTATTATACTTTTGTTGTCTCAAATATTATAGATAAACAATCATGATTAAAATATTTTCAACGGATAAGGTCAGAACACTCGACCAATACACTATCCAAAACGAGCCTATCAGTTCTATTGATTTGGTAGAACGTGCAGCCACTACATTCACGAGTGAATTTTGCCGCCGTTACTCTAAACAAAATCGAATTATCGTATTCGCCGGACAAGGAAACAACGGAGCTGATGCTTTAGCCATTGCACGTTTATTAACAGAAGCAGGTTACCGAGTTGAATCTTTTCTATTCAATCCAACCATGCAACTCACACCAGATTGTGAACAAAACAAACAACGACTGCTTCAAACCCCTAATACTAAATTCACCGAAGTAGCAAAAGGCAACTTCCACGCACCTGAATTAGGGATACAAGATATCGTTATTGACGGTTTGTTTGGTTCCGGACTTAACCGTCCCTTAACTGGAGGATTTGCAGGAATAGTCAATTACATCAATCAATCCGAAGCAACAGTTGTATCCATCGACATACCTTCCGGATTATTTGGAGAAGACAACAGCCAAAATGATCCCAACGCAATCATTCAAGCAGACTTGACACTTTCTTTTGCATTTCCTAAACTAGCATTTTTCTTCCCTGAAAATACAAAATTTGTAGGAGAGTGGAAAGTATTGGATATCTTCATACATCCAGATGGAATAGCTAGTACTCCTACCTCTTTTGCTTTAATTGAGGAAATGGATATTGCAGGAGTATTCCAGCCACGTGATCGCTTTTCTCATAAAGGGACTTATGGCCATTCTTTGCTGATAGCCGGAAGCCGTGGTAAATTTGGAGCAGCCCTATTATCTGCCCAAGGTTGCTTACGAAGTGGTGCCGGATTATTAACGGTACATATCCCTCAACGAGGAGAACAAATCGTACAAACAGCGTTTCCGGAAGCCATGATAGAGCTTGATCCAAACATGGAACACTTCTCTTCTATCTCCAATACACAATCTTATGCAGCCATTGGTATTGGCCCCGGTTTAGGTACTCATCCTGAATCAGCGAAAGCCTTGGAACTACTATTGAGATCAACAGAAAAACCAATGGTTATTGACGCTGATGCATTAAATATGATTGCAGCCAATGAACATCTATTAAAGTTGATTCCTACACGTAGTATCTTAACTCCACATCCTAAAGAATTTGACCGTTTAGCAGGAGAAAGTCCAAATGCATACAAACGCTTACTAAAAGCTAAAGACTTTGCTGAAAAGCATCAAATATGTGTTGTATTAAAAGGTGCTTACACAGCTATTTGTACAGCTGCTGGTAAAATATACCTCAACAAGAGCGGTAACCCCGGTATGGCTACAGCCGGAAGCGGAGATGTGTTGACCGGAATTATTTTAGGACTATTATCACAAGGGATGGAACCTGAAACAGCAGCTGTTGCAGGAGTACATCTACATGGTACTGCTGGTGACTTAGCATCTAAATTCCATTCAGAAGAAAGCATGATTGCAAGTGATATCATTTCTATGTTGGGAAAAGCATTTAAACAAATCAAATAAAATAAAGAGGTAGTTTTACCTCTTTATTCCTATAAATTAGGCAAAAAGAGTATCCCTGTTGGTTTCTTTCAAAATATTTTATAGATTTGTGCAATTATTTAAAGAGGTACAAATCAGAATAGAATATGAGAAATATAATCATTATAACTTGTCTGCTATTTCATTTGCCCCTTATGGCGCAGACTAAAGTTATAAAAAAGAATGCTGTCAAAGCTAATAATTTCGGTATAACCTACTCTTTACCCAAAACATCACTTCTTGTAAATGCAGAAGTCATTAAGATAACCAGTAAAGCCGGTCCATACTACAAATATGCAGAAAAGTATTTAGGAGTAAAAAATGCCATTTCTGAAGATAAAGTCAGTTATCAATTAGGGAAGATTTCTTTAGAAAATACAGGTATCCCAGATCCTGACAATACATACATCGTTGAATTCAAAGCCGGCACAGTAGCGCCGTATGCTTATTTAACAGAAGAAGGTTTACTTTGCTCAATCAATGCAGACTATATACCGAAGGAAAATTCATCTAAAGAAAATAAAAAAAGAAAACAACAATCCAGCCAAATTACAGAAGCTTCCGTTCTTTCAGAAGAGTTGTTAATGGCAGGTTCAACCGCTAAACAAGCAGAAGTAGCAGCCAAACAAATTTATCGAATCAGAGAAAGCCGTTTAAACATTCTAACCGGCGAAGCAGACAATCTTCCACCTGATGGAGAAGCCATGAAATTGGTTATTCAACAATTGGAAGAACAAGAAAATGCTTTAACACATTTATTCACAGGTATCCAAGTTAAAGATACCAGTGATTATGAAATAACCATCGATCCATATGACGATTTGGAAAAAGAAATTCTTTTCCGTTTTTCTCCCCAATTAGGTATTGTTGCCGCAGATGATTTGGGTGGTACGCCTGTCTATTTAGATTTAAAAGCCATAGAGCGTGCTCCAGCTTTGGAAGCTAAAGAGGCTGAAAAGAAAGAAAAATCATTAAAAGGTATTATTTATAATATTCCCGGAAAAGCAAGTGTTACAATCAGCATGAACAAAAAAACACTTCTTAAAGGCGAAGTACAGGTTACTCAATTCGGTTCACAAGAGGGACTTGCTCCGGTAATGTTTGAAGATAAAAAAGCGCCGGTAAAAATTTACTTCTATCCGGAAACAGGTGCAATAAAACAAATTATTCAATAATCATTTAACAATTTAATTCTATGTTTGAAGGACAACCTAAAGGGCTATACGCTTTAGCCTTAGCGAACACCGGAGAGCGTTTTGGTTATTACACCATGCTAGCCGTATTCGTTCTATTCTTACAAGCCAACTTCGGCTTTTCTGCAGGAACAGCAGGTTTAATTTATTCCGTATTTTTAGGATTAGTGTATTTCTTACCTCTTTTCGGTGGTATCTTAGCCGATAAGTTTGGTTTTGGTAAAATGGTAACCATCGGTATCAGCATCATGTTTTTGGGTTACCTATTGCTTTCTATCCCATTAGGAAATGGTATTGCTGCTATGGGCGCTATGGGAGGAGCATTAGTTTTAGTTTCTGCCGGTACAGGTTTATTTAAAGGGAACTTACAGGTTATGGTAGGTAATCTATATGACGCTCCTGAATACAAAGCTAAACGAGATTCCGGTTTCCAGGTATTTTATATGGCAATCAATATTGGTGCAATGTTTGCTCCAACAGCAGCTATTAAAATTATGGAATGGGGACAGAACTCATTAGGCATGAGCGAAGCTGACTCATATCACTTGGCATTTGCTGTAGCTTGTTTCTCTTTGATCGCTTCTATTGCAATTTATTACATCTTCCGTAGTACATTCAGCCACACAGACAGAAGCAAAGCTTCTGCAGCGACAGGAGGACAAGATACTAAAGAATTATCTCCAGCTGAAACCAAAGAACGTATCGTATGTCTTTGTTT
>JAFYOM010000297.1 GCA_017560165.1 Parabacteroides sp. | reverse complement strand
TTTTCATTTTTAATGGCTATCAACTATTTACTTTCATATAGCTTAGAATTATACAATCAGCAGTCACTAAATCTAAAACATCCAATTAAAGGTTTTATTCAAATAATAAAGGTATTGATTTTCTTCATTGGAGGAATTGTCCTCATCAGTATCCTCATAAATAAATCTCCAGCAAGTTTATTCACCGGATTAGGAGCATCTGCTGCAATCCTTATGCTTGTATTCAAAGATACGATTTTAGGATTTGTTGCAGGAATACAACTTTCTGCAAATGATATGTTACAGCCAGGAGACTGGATCACAATTCCTAATATGAAAATAGATGGTATCGTACAAGAAATTACACTTAACACCGTCAAAATACAAAATTTCGATAATACAATTTCTACAATTCCTCCTTATACACTAGTAAATAGTTCTTTCCAAAATTGGCGTGGGATGATTCTATCAGAAGGACGTCGTGTTCAGAAAAATATATTCTTAGACCTAGAATCCATTAAATTTTGTACACTTGAATGTTTTAATCGATTAAAAACAGAAATACCTTTACTTGCAGATTTCCCTTTTGATAAAGATAAAAATCCGACAAACTCCCAATTGTTTCGTTTTTATATTGAGAAATATCTTAAAAGTCTCCCTATCGTAAATACTGATTTAGATTTAATCATCAGCCAAAAACAAGCAACCGAATTCGGAGTTCCTATCCAAATCTATTTCTTTTCTCGTAATAAAATATGGGTCGAATACGAACATATTCAATCTGATATTTTTGATCATTTTTTTGCGATGGTTCCTAAATTTGAATTAAAGGTCTATCAATGCGGGATAATAATTAAAAATTAGTAGTTTTGCTTTCTCATAAAAAAACAAGATATGCATATCATACAACAATGGATCAATCAGAAACTGCTTGAATGGGGAATTGTCAGCCATACGAGTAATGAGATCGACAATATCATCATGTTAGGTATTATCTTTTTAATAGCATTAGCTATAGACTATACCTGCCGTTACTTCTTTTTAAATATGTTCAAACGATTGGCACAAAAAACCCGTAATCAATGGGACGACTTAATCGTTGAACAAAAGATTATAAACAAACTCATGCACATTATACCTGCTATTTTAGTATATGTGCTACTACCCTTTGCATTTCCACAAAATGAACCCTCTAAAATTTTGGGAGTATTACAGGTTATCTGTGAAATCTATATCATCGCAGTTTCATTACGTTTCATAAATTCACTACTCAATGTTATACATGACATCTATAATTTAAAAGAATCCTTAAAGAATAAACCTTTAAAAGGATTTATACAATTATTACAAGTATGTATATACTGTATTGGAGCCATCTTAATCATTAGTGTGTTAATCAATAAATCACCGATAACCCTACTAACAGGGATTGGAGCCTCAGCTGCCATCTTAATGTTAGTATTCAAAGATACCATCTTAGGGTTTGTTGCTGGTATTCAATTATCAGCTAATAACATGTTACAACAGGGAGATTGGATTACGATGGAAAAATATGGGGCAAATGGAACTGTTCTCGAAGTGACTTTACATGCTGTAAAAGTTAGAAATTTCGACAATACAATTACTACTATTCCTCCATATGCATTGGTTAGCGATGCTTTTCAAAATTGGCGCGGAATGGCAGAATCTCCCGGACGTCGAATAAAACGTTCCATCAATATCGATATGAAAAGTATCTGCTTCTGCACTCCTGAAATGATAGAGAAGTTTCGTACTTTTCCTTTGCTGACTGATTACATACAGGATAGTATTGAAAAGAAACTTCGCCTTACTAACATCGGTGTTTTTCGTATTTATTTAGTCAATTATTTAAAAAGTAAGCCTGAAATAAGCAAGGAATTAAGTTGCATGGTTAGACAATTACAACCAACAGAAAAAGGGATACCTCTCGAACTCTATTGTTTCTCTGCTATCAAAGAATGGATTCCTTATGAAAATATACAGTCAGATGTATTTGACCATGTACTGGCAATTATTCCGGAATTTGATTTAAGAGTTTTCCAAAATGTTTCAGGATATGATCTTACAAACTAAAAATAGAGGGAGTACTTCAGAAGTACTCCCTCTGTTTTTTAATTTTTTCCTGTCATTATATCCAATACCATCCGATCGGTAGCTTCCATTCCTACAGAACCAACCGAAGTCAAATTTCGTATAGATCGATCTACATCTTCATCAATGATTCCCTCCACAGATGTGACTACTTTATTTTCCATAGCCATCAAAGCTGAAAGCATTGCAGTAGAGACGCCACTGGAAACCTTCATCGCACAACTTGGTTTAGCTCCATCACAAATCATTCCGGTCAAATTACCTATCATATTTTTAATGGCATAAGATATCTGCTTCTTATTTCCTCCCATTAAATAGGTAATCCCACAACTTGCTCCAGTTGCCGCAACAACACATCCACAAAGAGCAGCTAAACGTCCTAAACTCTGTTTTATATATATGACCATCAAATGGCTTAACATCAAAGAACGAATCAACTGTTCTTCCGAACATTTTATATCTTCTGCAAAAGAAACCACCGGTAAAGTCGCAGCAATACCTTGATTTCCACTTCCTGAATTACTCATTACAGGAATCATCGCTCCATCCATACGAGCATCACAAGCAGCAGCAGTCATAGCAAGCATACGTGTAAAAGAAGAATCTCCCATATACTTACGTCCATATTCTCCAGTTACGGTCTTACTAACCGTATGTCCATAATTTCCTTTAACTGATTCTTCGGCTGCTCTTCTATTCATATCTGCCGTTTTTAAGATAAAACGAATCTCATCAAGAGGCATTTCCATAGCAAACTCATACACTAAAGAAAAAGAAAGTTCTAACGTACTGTCTTGAATAATATATTGAACAGAATCATCTTTTCTTAAATCAACCCATACAGAATTATTCTTTTCCACATAAGCGATATTTGTATGTTCACGACAAATAATAACACGAGAGGTATCATTCCCTGCATAACTACATATCTCAATATATAGTTTATCTACATTTTCTTTCAGAGCTATATGAATTGATTTCCCCTCAATCATTAATTTTCCTTCTTGAACAGCTTCCGGTGTCAAATCCCGTAATACCTCCAAACCATAGTCCGATTTTCCAATCAAAGCACCTAAAGCAATAGCAATCGGAAGTCCAACCATACCTGTTCCCGGAATACCAACCCCCATTGCATTTTTCAAGATGTTTGCACTTAAAAAAACCTCTATCTTCTCCGGCTTTTGTCCTAATACTTCAGCTGCCTTCGCTGAAGCTAAAGCGACAGCAATAGGTTCTGTACAACCAATAGCCGGTATGACCTCTTGGTTTATCAATTGAATAATTTGTGCTTGTGTATTCTTATCCATATTTCTGTATTTTTATAACGGGAAAAACAAAAGTGTAATAAAAAAATTTGCTGCAAGGATAATTAAATTCATGGGTATACCTATACGAGCAAAATCTCCAAAATGATACCCTCCCGGACCATAAACAATCATGTGTGTAGGCGAACCGATCGGTGTTGCAAAACTAGAAGAAACAGCAATCATCAAAGCAACACTAAACGTTAAAGGATTCACTCCTAAATCTACCGCAGACTGATAAGCTATCGGGAAAAAGATTGCAGCGGTTGCTGTATTGCTAGTAAATTCAGTTAAAAAAGTTCCAACCAAACAAATTCCGAAAAGTACTAAATATGGATTACCATTACACAAGGTTAGAATACCTTCCGATATCCACTCTGCGATACCGGTTATTTGAATTGCAGAACCCAAACTAATACTTCCGGCAAAAATCATCAAAATACTCCAATCGATACTTTCACGAGCTTGCTTAATTGTACAGAAACGACAAATAATCATTGCAAATGCAGCCATGAACGCAGCCTGCAATAATGACATCACCTCTAATGAAGAAAGCAATACCATCGCAATCAAAATCAAAGAGGAAAAAAGAGTTTGTTTTCCTGGCTTATAAAAGCTTTCGGACTCTATCTCTAACAAATCTTTCTTTAAAATTTTAGAAAAATTCATACGAAAAGGACATTCCAATAGTAGCGTATCACCAGCTTTTAACACGATTTCACGCGGACTACCTTTTATTACCTCTCCATGACGAGCAATCGCAACCAATACTAAATTATGATCATCCTCAAAAGAGGTGTCACACATACGAGTATCTATCAAAGAACTTTCAAAACCGATACTACCCATTCGAAGTTTTCGATTCTTATCCAATTCATCAAGAGAAAAAACATGATGGGTCGCATTAACCAATTGATATGAATCACGAAGATTCATTATTTTTTCTATATCACCAGAAAAAATCAAACGATCTCCTCCAAAAATAAACTCCTCATCATCTACCGTTGTGATGATTTCACGGTCTAAGCGGATAATTTCAATTAAATGTCCTCCATCAATATGATTCAAACCGGACTCCTTTATTGTCTGTCCGACTAAAGAAGACATCGTTGGGACCAATAATTCTACTGTATAGGTATTTGTTCCTTGTAAAGCATCTGTTGGAGACTTACGATTAGGGATATAGCGACTCAAAGCAATCACTGACAATATCCCTATAACCAAACAAAAAATACCAACCAATGTAGGAGTAAAAATACTTAGAACAATACCTGTTTCTTTCGTATAAAATCCGGAAATAAGTAAATTCGGAGGAGTACCTATCAATGTACAAATTCCACCCATACCAGAGGCATAACTAAGAGGAATCAACAATTTAGAAGGTGCAACACCTAATTTCTTTGCCCAAATTCGTACCACACCGGTAAACAAAGCAACGACAGTAGTATTATTCAAAAAAGAACTAAGTGCTGCAACAGGAACCATCAAAC
>JAFYOM010000296.1 GCA_017560165.1 Parabacteroides sp. | reverse complement strand
TCGATCGCCCGATCTGCATTGACCATAAGAATGAGTTGGATCGTTTGAATAAGTTTCCTGCCAATATCACTTTCCAAACTTTTCTATTGGATAGGAACAACAAGGTGGTGGTCATTGGCAATCCGATTCATAACTTGGCAGTAGAGGAGTTGTATCTCAAACAACTTACCGGAGAGAGTCAAGCAATGAAACTTCCTTTCACCACCCTTCAAGCAGAACAGGTGGAATATGATTTGGGTACGGTCAAAGAGGGAACCATAAAAGAACAGGAGGTAACGATCCGCAATGTAGGGAATCATCCTTTCCATCTGAAAGGATTCACCACCTCGTGTGATTGTACGGAGGCCGTTTCTGATTGGAAAACATTGGCTCCGGGAGAGAGTGGAACGATTACGGTTCGCTACAAGGCGGAGAAACCGGGCGATTTTTTCCGGACTGTAGAGATCTACGGGAATATCCCCGGACAATCCATCCAACTTCGTTTTGTAGGGGAAGTGAGGTAAGTATGAAAATATAATTTTTTAATTGTATGTATGAATTTGACCGAATATTTCGTAGATTTACTGCGAAACAATAATAGATGCATTTAAAACTGCTACTTATGAAAAGGATTTATTTCTTATTTTGTCTGTTACTTTTGTTGTTTATGGCTTGCAAGCAACAGGCAGAAAGTGTGAAATCATACGATGCCAAAGCAGAGGTGGTGGATGTGCAGGATCGCCTGCATGATATAACTATCTCAGATGTAGATATTTCTGATTTTGGAAATCCGTTTCTTTTAAATCAATATCTGATTATAAGCGATTATAAGTCGTTTGATAAGTTGATTCATATTTTTGATAAAAATACGTTTCGATATTTGACCAGTGTGGGAGAACGTGGACAAGGTCCTTCTGAAATAACCAATATGGGGGCGATTGTTCCGGATCACGAAAGAAATACATTTTATGTGATTGACCATGGAAAACAGGCTTTTCTCTCTTTCCCGATGGATAGTGTATTGGCTAATCCTGATTACAAACCTGAAAAAAAAGTAGATATGAATCCGGATGAATTTCCTTTCAAGATGCAGTATGTGAGTGATACGCTTTCTTATGCTCTCTTTATGAGAGTGTTGAATCCGGGAGATTATATTCCGGTAGTTGCCAAGTGGAATATGCAAACCGGAAAAGCAGACTTTATGCCTTATGCCGGACATCCAGATATCGAAGGAAAACGGGTTAGTTTTGCTGTCTCTACGAAATATAATCTGTACGCAGAGGCTTATTGGTATCATGATTTGATGACGATATGTTCTTTAGATGGAGAATTGAAATATACCCTTTATGGAAAAAAGTATGACAATACCAAGTCTAACCAAAATGCCTATTTTGAAGATGTCTTTTTCTGTAAGGATAAGATTGTCGTTACCTATTGGGGAGATACACGATTATATCAACGTAATGGTGGGGAACATGCTCATTATCCTGATAAACTATTGATTTTTGATTTGCAAGGTAATTATATGAAAACATTACAGATTGGTTTTCCGATTATAAATATCTGTTATGATGCGGAGAAGAATCGATTTATCATGAATTTGGATGATGAAATCCAATTTGGCTATTTGGACTTGGATGGTTTGTTGTAACTACATCCGACCTAATCTGAATTAAGTCCGTCCTAATTCAAAATACCTCGGATGTAGTATGAATAAAGATTGGATGTGTGAAGCTTACAGAATTGTGATGCTTAGGGTACGTTGGTTACGCCCGTTTCTAAATTCACACAAATAGATTCCTTGCCAGATGCCTAAGTTGAGTCGGTGGTTTTTGATGGGTATGGTTACCGAACTGCCGATAAGCGAGGTTTTGATATGGGCTGACATATCGTCATCTCCTTCATCTGTATGCAGAAAATAGTGTGCTCCATCCGGAACTAATTTGTTGAAAAAGCTATTAAAGTCGGTTCGTACAGTCGGATCAGCATTCTCATTGAGGGTGAGCGCTGCAGAGGTATGCTTGATGAAAACGACTAATAAGCCATGTTCCGGTAATTCCGGTAGTTGGCGGGTAATGTCGGAGGTGATGAGATGAAAACCACGGTTGTAGTGGGGTAAACGAATATCGAATGTTATTGCCATAGTTGTTGAATGTTTTTAATGAGTAAATTGAATGTGTAAGACGACTAATTCAGATTGTGTACCTACCCGATAGGGAGTACCGGCTATCCCGATGCCGGAAGAGGCGTAATATTGGGTCGGCCCTTTTTGGTAGTATCCATACGGACATTCATAGATAAACTTCATCAGAAGTGGATAGGGCCAAAATTGTCCGTTGTGGGTATGGCCATGTAAACCGAGGTCAACCCGGTTCATACGCATCTCTACAAACGAATAGGGCTGATGATCCAATACAATGGAGGGTTTTGTTATATCGATTCCGGCCATTAAACTTTGCAAAGGTTTTCTCCTTTTGTTGATATAGTCGTCCCGGCCAATCAGATAGAAGGTAGAATCAGGCATGACAACAGAGTCAACGAGTAAGGTGGCTCCGGTCTTTTTGAGCCAACGTTGCTTGGCTATGCGATTGGCACGGTATTCGTGATTTCCATAGACAATATAGGTGCCCAAAGGTGCTTTTAACTGTTGCAAATCCTCCTCTATATGGGCTTTTTCTGCAAAACGAGATTCGTAATCCATGATGTCTCCAATCAATACGACCATGTCCGGATGCTGTTCGTTAGTCATTTGGACATATCGTTGTACCATCCTTTTGTCAATAATCTCTCCGATATGTAAATCGGTCATCATTACTATTTTCATGCTGTCTCGTCCATGGCCTCCTTTGGGAAGTGTGATATGTACATGTTTAACGGTTGGGTAAAGAACAATTCTATGGGCATGAATCATTAAACCGGTTACGCCAAAGAGGATTAGGAAGAATAGTGTGAGTTTGACTTCTCTCCAATGGCAGGTGAGCCATTTAGGAAACCAATGGAGTAACTTATTGCTAAACCGGATTGTCTCCAAAAAAAGGAGAGATAAAGTGATATAAAGGGAGGCGATATACCATGTATTACAAATTTTTAAAATGGCAATCATAGTTGAATCCGGCAAATGTTTGTGAAAGAAGAAGCCGAGAAAAAATAATGACAGTTCTATGATAAAGCAGACGGTAAAAGGAATTCGCCAGCTTTTTTGGGCCGGAATCGCCTGATAACCTCTCCAAAAAATATAGGGGTTTAACAACAGTTGGGCAACGATAGATTGAAGGAATACTTTCATAACTTACTATTTGCCGGTGATGTTGAATAACACGAATTCACTGTTTGTCCCGATACGGAAAGGAGGTCCCCAAAGAGATAATCCGGAAGAGACATAAATGTGGCTCTTTCCCCATTGGCGATAGCCGTAACTTTGTTCAAAGAGATAGTCTGTCAATAGGGTAATTGGCCAGATTTGTCCGTGGTGGGTATGTCCACTGAACTGGATATCTATGCCGGCTTTTTCCGTTTCGGATAGGTGATAAGGTTGGTGATCTAATAAAAGGGTCGGTTTAGTTGAATCACTCTGTTTCATTAGGGTTTCTAATGGTAACCGCTTACGATTGCTTCGATCATCCCGTCCGATTAACTGAAGGCCGTTAGGCAGTGTGACGACTGTATCTCGAAGAAGTTGAATGGGGGTCTGCTCCAAAAATGGGATACATTTTTCAATCTCGCTTATAAATTCATGATTACCGGGAACCATATAGATGCCTAATGGTGCTTTTAGTTGCGATAGCTCTTCCTGCATCTGTTGTTCGTAGAGTGGGGTGACGCTATTATCTATAAGGTCACCGGCTATGAGGATGAGGTCGGGGTGTAGATTGTTGATATGATCCACATATTGTTTAAGTTGCTTTTTCCCGGTACCATGTCCTAAGTGTACATCACTGATCGCAATCGCTTTGATGGGTTGTTTATTTTGAGCGATTGCCTGGTTGATAGTGATGTTGATAACTTTTGTTTGAGGATTTTTAAAATTATAATATCCGTATCCTAATAAGCTGATAGTCAGTAGTAGTGATGTTGTAAATCCCTGTTTAAACGGGGTGTTGAAAAGTCTCAACAGATCAAACAAAAGAAGCGATAATACCATATAAAGGGTAAAGACTAACCAGCCTGTCCCGATTGTATGGAGGGTATGAGATAAGGTAACGGGAAGTTTTAAATCTCTCATCAAAAAACTACCGATGAAAGAGAGAGCTGTACTCCAAAACAATAGGGCAAGCAAAATCTTAAATCCCCAAGGTAGGTGAGTGACAGCTTGTGCACCTCGAATGAATATGTATAAATTCCCAATCAGATAAGCACTGAGTAGTGCAATGAAAAATAGTGGCATAGTGATAAAATTTCAACAAAAATACATAAACAAATCGGGTTACAAAAAAATATCCGACTGTCTGATCGGATAGAGAAACGAATCAAACAGTCGGATAGAGATATGAATCAAAGACTTTTATTTAGAGTTGGAAAGTCTTAGGTTTAACGTTCCAACCTTTCACTACGAATGTCGGTTTAGCCGGCATATCCTCAAGAGCGGTTTCAATAAGGATAGTCTTGCTTTCTCCTGGTAGTAAAGAGAAGAAGTTGTCTGTATAGAAGCTCGGGCGTACCGGTTTTTTGTTTTCATCTAACAACTGAAGTTGAGTAAAGAATGCCAATGTAGATGAGGTATTCTTGATTTCAGCTTTAATGAAGTGACGACCGTTTTCTTCATATACTTGATGACGAGTCTTTAATTGAACCTGTTTCAACTTAGATAAATCTTCGAAGCCAGAAGAGGTCGGACCTGTCAAAGTCTTGCTTCCTTCATACTTGTCGTTTGAACGCCAGTAGAAAGTATTGGCAACTTCTTTTCCTTTTTCGTTGTATAGACGAAGTTTGATGAAGTGAACCTGAGTGATGTTTGCCGGGAAGTCGATTGTGAAGATGTCATTTACAACACCGTCTTCCGGAATGTTGATAGACTGTGATTTACTCCATACCTTCTTGGTGTTCAAATCATATACTTCAGCAGATACCTTATAGTTGTTGAATGCTTGGTAGTAGTCGTTATAAACTGATACAGTGTTTTTTAAATAGTCAAATTGAGCATGAAGCGGTTCCAACGCATTTTGTGTGTGATACAAAGATGCTGTCGGTTCCAAAGAGTAGTCCCACATACGAGCACAAACTTGGCTCATCGGACAGTTATGATACCAGAATAAAAGACCGGAAGCATAACGATCTCCATAGTGATGTTTGTTGTAGTTCCATACTTCCCAGATTGATTTAGAGTTCATCGCTCCGACAAATTGACCTTTGGTTACAAACTCTTCCAAAGAAGAAGATTCACCGTAGTTGTTTGTCAAATCTTTATACATAGTTGACATCAAGTGGAAACCGTTACCGTCATGGTAATCCCATACTTTCTTGTTAATTGGCCACAAATCTTTTTCATCCATAACTTCACGAAGAGTTTCGATGGTTGGGATAGTCGGTGAACCATATTCCGGATTGAATCCATCTACACGGCTACCACGTGGAGAAGCAGTGTTTTCATAGTGCTGCATTGGGTTTACCTGTTTGTATGGGCTACCGTCATGTACACCGTCACATTCTGATTGCATCTGATAACCACGAGTACCATCAAGTTTCATGATCAAATCTTTAGCTTCCGGCATTTCTGTACTTTCATTAGAAGATACATAGTAAGCCAAAGATGGGTGGTTACGCAAACGTTTAACTGTTGCTTCTACATTGCTTAAATATAGGTTTTTATCGTGTGGATGTTTGGTGTCACCTGTCATCCAGAATTCTTGCCAAACCAAAAGACCCATTTCGTCACAAAGCTGGAAGAAGTAGTCTGATTCTGTAATACCACCACCCCACATACGAACTAAGTTAATACCACATTGTTTAGTATAACGTAGTTCTGCATATGTACGTTTGTCAGAATGGCGAAGCATCGCTTCCGGAATCCAGTTAGTACCACGGATAAAGATTTTCTTACCGTTTACATAGAACTGACGAGATTTATCCGGTGTGTTTTGATCTGAAACGATTTCACGAATACCGAAACGAGTTTTAGTTTCGTCTGAAACCTTACCGTCTACTGTAACAGTTAATTTTAATTCGTATAATTCAGGATTTCCTTTGAATAAAGGCCACCACAAACGAGGGTTCTTGATTACCAATTGTGGGAATTCTTCCGGAGTGAAACTGATTTCTTTAGTTTCGCCTCTGAATAGGTTCACATCTTTGCTGAATGTAATGTTTTCACCTACGATTTCCCCTTTAACAGTACATTTCACATCTTTCTGTGTCGGGTTGATTACCTCTACGCTGACAGTTTCTTTTGCAACATCGTAATTCGGTTTTGCCAATTCTGATTTGATGAAAGGATGGCGGATTACCGCTTGGTCAGTAGCGTATAAGCTGATGTTTTTCCAGATACCGGTGTTACGGTCACGAATACCGTCATTGAATGTAAAGTCCCAACCAACGCTCATCAACATAGTTGTGTTCAAACCGATGTTTCCATCACCTCCGTTTTGGAATTCACCAACTGCACCCCAGCGTTTAGGCATGATCGTACCCGGAACGTCTACCGGATAAACTTTGATAGCCAATGCATTTTTCTTTCCGATACGAGCGAAGTCGGTAATGTCGATATAATCTTCTTTGAACATACCGGACATGTTACCTAAAAGGAAACCGTTAACCCAGATTTCAGCACGATAATTGATACCGTCTACTTGAAGCCAAACGATTTTGTCCTTATAGCTTTCCGGAATGTCAAATTCAGTACGGAACCAATAGGTATAGAAATCACGACCGACATGTGCCAAATCAGGGATGATCTTTTTGTCGATATGGTTATTCATGCCATAATAAGGTTCCGGATATACTTTGTTGTAAACCAATGAATTTAACACAGTACCCGGTACGATTGCCGGCATCCATTGTTGAGTTTGATAACCCGGTTGTGATACTTTTTCGGCAGCCTCTTTGACATCTCCGGCTTTATACATTTGCCATGTAAAGTTACCGTTATGTCCCTCTTTAGAGTCTAAATAGATTCTATCAGGATTCCGATAGTAATTGGACGTTTGAGCCTGTAACAGGCAACAATTGAATAAGAATAAAATTCCTAAAAGGATGTTTTTCATAACGAATATGTTTAATTTAGATTATTATGATATGCTGTTTTTTATTTTTTGAAATATCCTACCGGATTATTCATCAAAGGTAATTGATTTTCTGTTAATTTTAAAATTTGTTTTAAAGCATTCATATCCATGGAGGCACGAGGTACGGTTGCTAACCCTGCAGCTGCACAGAAAAGATTGATGTTTTGGCAGACTGCACCGGCATCGACAGCTGCCATCAGTTTGATGTGGTCTGTTATTTTACCAAAACGAGAGAGGTCGGATACTAATACCAAACTAACCGGAGCTGCTTTAACAAAATCTTGTCCTCCGGCAACAGCTCCTCGATGATCTCCCTTGGCTATAGGTTGCAAGCTATTTGACTTGGCGTCATACAGATAGGCTCCCTCTTTTAGGATTACGTATATATCTATGTCTTGTTTGTTTAACGCAGAAGGGGCTGTTCTTTTACCGTCTGGGCGATTGATGCCATTGGCTGCCCATAATAAATCGGATAGATCTTGTAAGCTAAGCTCTTTGTTTGCATATTCTCGATCAGAACGACGATCTGATAACGCTTTCATAACGGAACTACCTCGGTTTTTATCCGGATTGTTTAGCTGAATTTTTTTCAATTCTTGTGCGTGCATAGTTGTCATAAACAATAAAACAGTCAAAATAAAAGATACTTTTCTCATAAGTGTTTTTCTTTTTATTAATCTTACGCTACAAAAATAATTGAAATACATAGAAATAGCATATTTATAGATATATTTTGCATTTTTTTAAAACAGATATATACGAATAACCCGTATAACAACGTACCTTTGCGCCGTTTTTATAGATGAATTTAAAATAAGCTAGATACGATGAGAGTGAAGGTTCTGTATGTGTTATTAAATCTATTTGTGGCGATATCTGTGTTTGCCCAAAAGCATGGTGACGTAAATTCTTTTATTATACGAGGACAGGTGATAGATTCTTTATCCAATGAATCAGTTCCTTATGCAACCTTACGGATTGCTTGGGCTGCTGACCCCAAAAATCCGGTTAAATTGTTGGCATGTGATGAGGATGGTAAATTTACAGCTGATTTAAATAAGGCGGGTAAATATGTGATGGTGATGGAATCTTTAGGGAAGGTCCCGGCTCAAAAATATTTCACGCTTTCAGATAAAAGAAAGGTGTTGGATTTCGGAAAACTTTATATGCATGATGATACGCAGCAATTGAAGGAGGTGACGGTTACAGCCCAAAAACCGTTGGTGAAGGTAGAGGTTGATAAACTAAGCTATAGCATGGAGGATGATCCGGAGTCTAAAACCAATAATGCGTTGGATATGTTTCGAAAGGTTCCGATGGTAACGGTTGACGGCGAAGATAAGATACAGTTGAAGGGCTCTTCCAATTATAAAATTTATATGAACGGTAAACCATCCAACTTGTTGAGTGGAGATAATGCTTCGGATGTATTGAAAAGTATGCCGGCCAGTACGATTAAGAATATCGAGGTGATTACAGATCCGGGTTCTAAATATGATGCAGAAGGGGTTGGAGGTATCATTAATATTGTCACGACCAAGAATGCTGTGCAGGGCTATACCGGAACGGTACGTGCCAATGCCAGTACTTTAGGTAGTGTGGGAGCCGGCGGATATGTCTCGTTGAAAGCCGGTAAATTGGGGCTTACAGGTAATTATGGCTATAATTATCGAAATTCTCCTTGGAATGATTCTTATACAGAACGTCATACAGATGTCGATCGGTTGGCAAATGGTGAATCTACTGTCGCAGTAGAAAAGGGACGTAGTAAACATAAAGGACCATTCCAATACGGTCATTTAGAGGCAAGTTATGAGTTTGACCCGATGAATCTGTTGAGTTTGGGTGTAAATCTTTTCAGAGGAAAAACGAAGAATCTTTCTGAGTTGGATGCGGTGTTGAATCCGGTAACGGGAGCATCTATGGATCCTGTTTATCAGTATCATCGTAATAGTGTATCAGAAGGTCTTTTCGGATCAACTGATATAAATTTGGACTATCAACATTCGACCAAGAAAAAGGATGAACTATTGACCATCTCTTACCGTTTCAGTCAATCTCCAAATGACAATGAAAGCCGTACTGAATTGACAGACGAGTTTGGTTACTATTTA
The DNA here is from genome assembly GCA_017560165.1 of Parabacteroides sp. Taxonomy (GTDB): domain Bacteria; phylum Bacteroidota; class Bacteroidia; order Bacteroidales; family Tannerellaceae; genus Parabacteroides. Next base: position 537 of record JAFYOM010000296.1, on the reverse strand, counting down.
GCAAGTGAATATCCTAAATGGAATATCAATGATGCAGCAACGGTTGAGCATACCGGACAGGTGGATTATACTACGCCATTGTTTCATAAACAGACATTGGAGGTAGGGGTTAAATATATCAACCGTCAGAATAAGAGTCATACGTTGGAACAGATTTACAATGACTCCACAAATGTTTGGGATGATCACTCAAGAGACAACAGCCAGTTCCGTCATACCCAACATATTTATTCGGCCTATTTAGGTTATTTGGTCCGTTTAAATAAGTTCGGAGTGAAGGCCGGTGTACGTGCGGAAGGTACCAGTTTGAATGCAGAGTTTGCGAAAGTTCCTGACATGAACTTCAGTACCAACTATTTTGATGTTGTTCCAAATGCCGTATTGACCTATCAGATGGATATGGCTTCTCAGATCCGTATAGGATATAATATGCGTATCCAGCGACCAGGTATTTGGTTTTTGAATCCTTATATCAATGATGCCAATCCGCAGAGCATCTCGCAAGGTAATCCAAACTTGGAATCAGAAAAGAGTAAT
>JAFYOM010000295.1 GCA_017560165.1 Parabacteroides sp. | reverse complement strand
TGCAGTGAAACCTTGGTATGTCGAAAATATTATTGACCAAATCAGAGATGTTTTAAATTTTGAAAAACAAATCATAGTTTCTGTTGCAGCAGGTATTACATTCGACCAATTAAACTCTTACTTAACTAAAAACACAACGGGAAATAGAAGTTTAGCCACACCAACCATTTTCCGTATCATGCCTAATACTGCAATCGAAGTATTAAGTAGTATGACATTTGTTGCAGCTCATAATGCATCTAAAGAACAAATAGATCTAATCATTGATATTTTTAATGAATTAGGAAATACAATGTTAATAGAAGAAAGACTAATGGGTGCCGGAACAGCTTTAGCATCCTGTGGTATAGCCTATGCTCTTCGATATATTCGAGCTGCAATGGAAGGGGGAGTTGAATTAGGTTTCTATCCTAAACAAGCGCAAGAGATTGTCGCACATACAGTAAAAGGGGCTGTTGATCTTTTATTAGAAAATAAAAATAATCCGGAAACTGAAATAGATAAAGTAACAACTCCTGGAGGCATTACCATCAAAGGATTAAATGAGATGGAGTTAAACGGTTTCACCTCTTCTATCATCAGAGGATTAAAAGCAAGTAAATAAACAAAACGGTTTTACTTTTTATTTCTATCTTTGACACCCAATAAATATAATTATCGATAAGATGAACGAACAGATACAACAAATTGCAGAACGTCTGATTGGACTTAGAGACGCATTGGAGATTACTCCTGAAGAAATCGCAAAGGTTTGTAACTTGACACCAGAGCAATATCTAAAATTAGAAAGTGGAACTGTAGATATTTCAGTAAGTGTTTTACATCAAATATCACAAGCATACGGAGTTGAACTAACAACCCTTATGTTCGGAGACGAACCTAAAATGAGTACCTATTTCATTACTCGTAAAGGAAAAGGTGTTGCAGTAGAACGTACAAAAGCATACAAATACCAATCTTTGGCAGCAGGTTTTTCCGGACGACACGGAGATCCTTTTTTAGTAACGGTTCATCCAACTTCTGAAGATACTCCTATCTATCAAAATTCACATCCGGGACAAGAATTCAACCTTGTTTTAAAAGGTCGTTTACTTCTACTTATTAATAATAAAGAAATCATTTTAGAAGAGGGAGACAGTATCTATTTTAATTCTGAATTGCCTCACGGTATGAAAGCTCTTGACGGAGAAAAAGTTCGATTCTTCGCCATTATCTTATAAGATTTATCACTATAAATCTCACAATCATGTTAGAAAGATTTTTAGAAAAAACAACTTTCGAGTCACAAGAAGACTTTATCCAAAATTTCAAAATAAAAGTACCGAAGAATTTCAACTTCGGTTATGATGTTGTTGACGCATGGGCAGCAGAGAATCCAAACAAAAAAGCATTATGTTGGACCAATGACCAAGGTGAACATATTGATTTCACTTTTGCTGACATGAAAAAATACACAGACCAGACAGCAGCCTATTTTCAATCATTAGGCATTGGTCATGGTGATATGGTTATGTTGATTTTAAAACGTCGTTATGAGTTTTGGTTTTCAATCATTGCATTACATAAATTAGGAGCTGTAGTAATTCCTGCAACCCATTTATTAACTAAAAAAGACATCATCTATCGTGCCAATGCAGCTGATATAAAAATGATTGTTTGTGCCGGAGAAGAGGTAATTACCAAACATATCATTGATGCTTTGCCGGAATCACCAACAATTGAAAAGGTGGTTTCTGTAGGGCCGCAAGTACCTGAAGGATTTGAAGACTTCCATAAAGAATGGGAGAAAGCAGTACCTTTCAAACGTCCTTCTCATCCAAATAGCAATGACGATATTTCTTTAATGTATTTTACATCAGGAACAACCGGTAATCCGAAAATGGTTGCACATGATTTTACTTATCCATTAGGACATATCGTAACAGGTAGTTTTTGGCATAATCTTCATCAAGACAGTTTGCATCTAACCATCGCAGATACAGGTTGGGGAAAAGCAGTATGGGGTAAATTATACGGACAGTGGATTGCCGGTGCAACCGTATTCGTTTATGATCATGAAAAATTCACTCCGGCTGATATGTTACGTATGATACAAGAATACCGTATCACTTCATTATGTGCCCCCCCTACAATTTTCCGTTTCTTAATACGTGAAGATTTAACAAAATATGATTTATCATCTCTTCAATATTGTACCATTGCCGGTGAAGCATTAAATCCGGCAGTATACGAGACTTTCTACAAATTAACAGGTATCAAGCTGATGGAAGGATTCGGTCAGACAGAAACAACTTTGACTGTTGCTACTTTCCCTTGGTTAGAACCGAAACCTGGTTCAATGGGAGTACCTAACCCACAATATGAAGTCGACTTATTACGTCCGGATGGTACACGTGCAGAAGATGGTGAACAAGGACAAATCGTAATCCATACAGTTAAAGGTAAACCAATTGGTTTATTCAAAGAATATTATCGAGATGCAGAACGTACTCGTGAAGCATGGCATGATGGTTTATACTATACCGGCGATGTTGCATGGCGTGATGAAGATGGTTATCTATGGTTTGTTGGACGTGCTGACGATGTAATCAAAAGTTCCGGTTATCGTATCGGACCGTTTGAAGTTGAAAGTGCATTGATGACACATCCGGCAGTAGTAGAATGTGCCATCACAGGTGTACCGGATGAAATTCGCGGTCAAGTAGTTAAAGCAACGATTATTTTATCCCAAGATTACAAAGACAAAGCAGGAGAAGAATTAATCAAAGAACTACAAAACCATGTAAAGAAAGTCACTGCCCCTTATAAGTATCCACGAGTTGTTGAATTCGTTGATGAATTACCCAAAACAATCAGTGGTAAAATTCGTCGTGTGGAAATTAGAAATAAAAACAAATAAACATAATTATGAGTTACGTTTTTAGAACGTAACTCATAATTTCATCATTCATACAGAACTATATGACCCGTCTCGCCATAAAAATAGGAAGCAACGTACTTACACGAAAAGATGGGACTCTCGATATTACCCGTATGTCTGCCCTTGTCGATCAAGTGGCTGAACTCCATCGTAAGGGTTTTGATATCATACTTATCTCTTCCGGTGCTGTTGCATCCGGGAGAAGTGAAATCAAAGTAGGGAAAAAGTTAGATGCCCTTTCTGCTCGCCAACTTTATTCAGCTGTCGGACAAGCCAAACTAATCAACCGTTATTATGAGCTTTTCCGTGAGCATGGAATGTCTTGTGGACAGGTTTTAACAACTAAAGAAAGTTTCGGAAGCCGAACACACTACCTCAACCAAAAACATTGCATGGAGGTCATGTTGGAAAACAGAGTGATTCCCATTGTAAACGAAAATGATACCATCTCTGTCACAGAATTGATGTTTACAGACAATGACGAATTATCCGGTCTGATTGCAACCATGATGGACATGGACGCCCTCATTATCTTAAGTAACATCGATGGTATATACAATGGTAACCCGGCAGATCCTTCATCTACAGTCATACGAGAAATTAGAGGAAGTAAAAATGATTTGTCAGAATATGTTCAAACAAGCAAATCCTCTTTCGGTCGCGGAGGGATGCTGACCAAATGTAACATTGCCCAAAAAGTGGCCGATGAAGGTATCAAGGTCATCATTGCCAATGGAAAAAAAGAGAACATTCTCATTGAGTTATTAGACGAAGAACATGATACACTCTGTACCTGTTTCATCCCTTCCGATAAGCCAGTCAGCAGCGTAAAAAAATGGATTGCCCATTCAGAAGGATTTGCCAAAGGGGAAGTTCATATCAACCAAGGAGCAGAAAAAGCCCTATTAGCCCCTAAAGCCACCAGTATCCTTTTAGTTGGAGTTACTCGTATTGTCGGTGATTTTGAGAAAGACGATATCATCAGAATCATCAACGAAGAGGGAAAAACCATTGGTGTCGGTTGCGCCGGATACAATAGTATTGAAGCTCAAAAACTCATTGGATGTCGAGATCGGAAACCGATGATTCACTACGATTATTTATATTTGGATTAATCTTTTAGTTATGATACAAGAACAATTAAAACAAGTACATTCAGCCTCACGCCAACTAATTATGTTGGACAATGAGACTATCAATCATATATTATCAGATACAGCAAATGCTTTACTTGCCCGTCAACAGGAAGTTCTTGAAGCAAATACTCAAGATTTAAGCCGAATGGATCCCTGTAATCCTAAATATGATCGTCTAAAGTTGAACGAACAGCGTTTGACAGGCATTGCTGATGATATGAAAAATGTGGCCTCTCTCCCCTCTCCTTTAGGAAAACAGATCAGCGAAACAACTCGCCCTAACGGGATGGTGATACGCAAAGTATCCGTACCATTTGGGGTAATCGGCGTCATTTATGAAGCTCGCCCCAATGTAACCTTCGATGTTTTTTCATTATGTTTCAAAAGCGGAAATGCGTGTGTATTGAAAGGAGGTTCTGATGCAGATCTTTCCAATCGTGCTTTAGTAGCAATTATCCACGATACATTAAAGAAATACAACATTGATCCGGCAGTTTGTACCCTTCTTCCACCGGATCGAGAAGCGACCAACGAATTATTGAACGCTGTAGGATTAGTCGATCTTATTATTCCTCGCGGAAGTAGTTCACTGATCAATTTCGTTCGTGAACATGCTCGTGTACCGGTCATTGAAACAGGAGCCGGTATCTGTCATACCTATTTTGACAAAGAGGGAGACAAAGAGAAAGGATGTGCAATCGTCAACAATGCAAAAACTCGCCGAGTAAGTGTTTGTAATGCATTGGACTGTCTGATTATCCATCAGGACCGTTTGAATGATCTACCCTATATCTGTCACAAACTAGCAGATAGTCATGTAATGATTTATGCCGATGAACTTGCATTTGAAGCATTAAAAAACTCCTATCCAGAAGAACTTCTTCAACCGGCATCTCCGGAAAGTTTCGGAACAGAGTTTTTAGATTACAAAATGGCCATTCGTACGGTTGCCTCTCTAAACGAAGCACTGGAACACATTGCTCTTTACAGTTCCAAACACAGTGAAAGTATCATCAGTGAATCAGCTGAAAACATACAAAAATTCCAACAAATCGTAGATGCAGCCTGTGTTTATGCCAATGTATCTACAGCCTTTACCGATGGTGCTCAATTCGGATTCGGAGCCGAGATTGGTATCAGTACCCAGAAACTGCATGCACGTGGTCCAATGGCTTTACCGGAGCTCACCACATACAAGTATTTGATTGAAGGCGAAGGACAAACACGCTCATAAATCAATCAGATTTTATTACATTTGTATTTTACTTAACAACAGACGATATATGAGAAATTTCACTTGTGTACAAGATTTGGGAGACTTAAAGCAAGCGCTCGCCGAAGCTTTTGAAATAAAGAAAGACCGTTTCCAGTTTACAGAATTAGGTAAGAACAAAACATTATTGATGATATTCTTCAACTCCAGCCTTCGTACTCGCCTTTCCACTCAAAAGGCAGCCATGAATTTAGGGATGAATACGATTGTGTTGGATGTCAACCAAGGAGCATGGAAATTGGAAACTGAACGTGGGGTGATTATGGATAGTGACAAGCCGGAACATCCTTTAGAAGCAGTACCGGTTATGGGTAGCTATTGTGACATCAT
>JAFYOM010000294.1 GCA_017560165.1 Parabacteroides sp. | reverse complement strand
TGAATGTGCCTGGGAAGATGTTGCTGATGCTGAGCATACTATTCGCCATGAGGATCGCTACAAAGAATATGAGAGAGTAGACCGACTCATGAAACTGGGAATTTTAAAGAACGTGGATTACAGATTAATTGAAAATGTCAAGAATATGCCTTATGACAAAGAAAAATGGATTTATAAACAATCAGATGATCGGACATGTCGTTATATTCTTGGTACTAAAGGAACCAAAACTCTGATTTGTTGTGGTGTAAATCCCAGTACTGCATCCCCGGAAGATCTGGATCCTACAATGAAAAATGTAGAAGCAATAGCAAGGGCCAATGGTTACGACAGCTATGTTATGATCAACCTCTATCCGATGAGAGCAACCGATCCGAATGATATGCATAAGTTCAGAGATGAATCCATTATTGAAGAGAATCTGAAACATATTAAGGATATATTAGCTGTCGGAAATTGCGATATCTGGGCTGCGTGGGGGACTCTAATTGAGACCAGAGGCTATTTGAGAGAATGTTTGGAGAAATTGTTGGAAATCACAAAGTCATACAACTGTAACTGGTACACGATTGGTAAACGTTCAAAAGATAATCACCCTCATCATCCATTATATCTCAATAAAGATAGTAAGATGGTTGAATTTGAAGATATTGAAGATTATGCTAGCATGCTAAAGACAAGGAAATAAATTATGAAAAAATATCCCTTTGAAACAAAAACGCTTGCAGAGCTAATCGAAGAAGCAAAAATATTATTGAATACTAGAACTGGTGAACTGACCGAAGAAGAAACACTTGAAGATGATGCAGATGGTGGTTACTTTGAGGATGATTGAATATACGTCATCGTAAGGATTGGGGTTTATCCGGAAAATAGGAGGATTGTATATGTGTGAAATTACAATGGAATATTTACTAAATCATAAATTTGAAGCTAGTGGTTTAGAAGAAACTTTTGAAATAGTGAAAACTAGCGGGATGTTTTCTAAAGCTGAATTGGGAAGATTGCCGCTTACAGATACGGAGAGATTTGATGAGTTGAACATTCGTTTAAATGAAATGATATTTGAGATATTTGAAAATACATCCCGGTTTAGTCAAAAATCTAATCTAAACTACGAAACAGTAAGGAAAAACATACGTATTGGCTCAGGAAAGACTTTATCCAAAGAAATGCTTTCAAAATTTGTTGTAGCGGCCCAGCTTACGGTTGAAGCTGCAAATGAACTGTTTGAACTTCACTCACATAGATTGGATCCGGAAAGATTAATGTTAGATGCAGTTGTTGTACATTGTTTAGAAAATCATCATGACATCGATGGATTTTTTGATACTTGTGAGCAAGTGGGTCTAAAGATTACATACAAGGTTTAACAAACTGGGATTATTTATCCCAGTTTTTAGATTGGATTTTGATAAAATGGCATTATCAAATAACAAGGGGGAGTACATATGGCAAAGAAAACATTTTCGTGGGAAAATTTTTCATATGATTTTTTAAAGGCGATTGCTTATGGCAAAGATACGCCTGCAAATTTAAGACCGAGAAGAGTATATGAAGAAAAAGACGTAGAGTTTTTGATCCCTCATATATGCCGTATATGTCTTTATCCAGACGAATACTTTGTTCGGAAATATCGTAAGGTAATTGAAGATTATTTCCTGAATGGAACTAATCATATTGTTCAGGTTGTAAAAAAATTAGAACGGATTCATTATGGTGGAATTCATCTGGGAGAAAACGAAGATATGTTATTTGCATTGCGTCAGAAAAAAATGACTCAGACTTTATGTGATGCATATCTTAATGAACTTAGAATGACTGGAAAGACTGTACAGAATGATGAGGAAAGCATGTTTCAGGTTCCTAAGATTTTGGATTTAACTATGGCTGAGCCAGATAATGTAAGTCTTTATCCATATCAGGAAAAAGCCGTAGAAGCTATGAATCAATATTTCATTAAGGATGATAAGAAATCAGCAATCCTATCTATGCCGACCGGTAGTGGCAAAACAAGAACAAGTGTGTACTATCTGCTGCATGATATGATTAGCAATGGTTATCAAGTGATTTGGTTATGTCACAGATCTATGTTAATCGAACAGGCAGCAGAGCAGTTTTATAAATTCTCTCCGATCATCAAAGAAACCAATGAATCGATAGAACAGTTCAAGATGGTATGCATTTCAGGAAAACATGCCAGTGTGAGAGCGCTTGAAGCTGACGACAATCTTATCATTTCTAGTGTTCAGAGCATGTGCAATAATACGGTTTATTTACCAAATATTTTGGCAGACAAGGTTATGATTGTTGTTGACGAGGCACACCATACGCTTGCTCCTTCGTACCGAAGAATTATCAAAGCAATACGCGAGAAACGTCCTGATGCCAAACTTTTAGGACTTACAGCTACACCGGTACGTATAACAGAAAAAGCAACCGGACAGCTAATGAAAATCTTTGATAATAAAATTGTGTTCTCTGTTTCGATGAGCGACTTGATCGCAAATAAAACGCTGGCAACACCAAAGTACATACCTGTTGATACCAATATTGATATTGAAACAATGATTGATATTGATGAGAGAAAATATATTGCCAAATGGGGTGAGTTCCCAGAGTCTTTAGTTACTAAAGTTGCAAAAGTCAATGAAAGAAATGACTTAATCGTTGATGAATACGTACGCAATAAAGAGAAATATGGTAAGACCATTATCTTTGCATTAAATGCGATTCATTGTGATTCATTAAACGAAGCATTTAAGAAAAGAGGAATACGTTCAGGATATGTCTACACGATGATCAATAACGCAGAAAATCAGAAGACAATTGAACGTTTCCGACATAATGAGGACGCTGACGGAATTGATGTATTAATTAATATTAATATTTTAACAGAAGGAAGTGATATTCCGGATATCCAAACTGTATTTCTAACAAGAGCAACAACAAGTGATGTTTTACTTATGCAGATGGTTGGTCGTGGAATGCGTGGTGTTGGATGTGGTGGAACAGAAACAGTAAATATTGTTGATTTCTGTGATAAATGGACAAGCATTACAAGCTGGCTGAATCCGAAATTTATTTGTGGTATAGAAGATCCGGAAGACGAGGTTATCGAAACAAAGCGTCGAGAATTTGATTTGATTCCGATGGATGCGATTAGAGACATTGTAAAGGGTATATCGTATAAAGGAGAATTTGCAGAAGTTCGTAAGTCAGTATTGCCGGTTGGTTGGTATGACGTGATTGATGAATATGGAAATGATACTAAGGTTCTTGTATTTGAAAATCAGACGGCAGGTTATGACGAATTGAAAAATGATTGTCCTTTATATTTTGATGATAATAAAATGACAGGACGACGTTTGATCGCTAGGTATTTTAGAAATTTCGGTATGCTGCCTTGCGAGAATGAACTAGAGGATTTACTTCGCTACATCCGTCAGGAGAAAGAATTCCCGGAATTACATCTGTTTGAGGTTCGCGACAAGATAGAGCCATTCCACCTTGCGGAAACTATTAAACAAGGCAATATGACCTATTCTGATACCATGAAATGTATTAGAGAAGCATATGAGCAAAATAGAAGTATCACAGAGAGCTTATATGGCAATTTTGAATATTACAAAAAAAGAGTATCAGAATGTTTAATGTTTCCTAAAGGGATTATTCCGATTGGAACCAGGGTGGAAGAAGTAGATAAAAGGGTTTTCCATTTATCAAGTGAGCCGTTATGCGAAGATATTCAATCGCTATTAGACGAAGTACTGGATGAGTATAGATATAATTTCTCTGAAAACTTTGTTCGTCCTGAGATTCATTGGACAGACAGACCATTAGCTTCGTATTGGGGTATCTTTTATCATGATTACAATCTGATCCGTATAAATTCGCTTTTAAACTCTGTGAGTGTAGACAAGGAAGTTGTTAAATTTGTGATCTATCATGAATGCTTACACCAGGAATTTGTTGGTCATCCAAAAGAATTTCGTGAGAAGGAACATTTATATAATGAATTCCAGAAGCAAGAGCATTTTCTTGATTATATTCTAAGAGATTTTGATGGAGATTTCGATTATTAATATTTGGAGGTTACATATGAAAAAAGTGGTATTTTGTGAAGTTGCTTGGATGAAATACTATAATGGAGTTACCGATGATGATATGCCAAAAAATGGCGGAAAATATATTAAAGAGTATAATGATGGTGGAGAAGTATATAACTTTACTCCATACAACCATAAATGTTATGGATATGTGATGCACAAAGGCGATGAATTACATATAGAGCGTTATGATAAAATCTTAAAAGATTTTGATGAGGTACGTGATGTCACAGTAGTTTGGGTTGCATCTGATGGAGAAAGCAGTAAAATTGTCGGCTGGTATGAGAATGCTACAATGTATCGATTCTGGCAGTCTTATATGGATCCAATTTTTAGTGGTGATAGAGAAAATTTTTATAACTTTGTTGCTGACGAGAAGGATTGTTATCTGATTGATGAAAGTAATCGAAGTTTTGTTATACCGCGTGCATCACTTGCCGGAAGAGGAAAGGGTATGGGACAATCTCAGGTTTGGTATGCTGAATCCGAATTTGCTCAAAAAGAGTTTATTCCTAAGGTGTTAGATTATTTAGCTTCAGAAAAAAATAAGTGTGAACGATTCTATTTCAATATAGAAGAGTTTTCGGAGCGTGCAGAGGATCATGGCGAATCTGTGGGAG
>JAFYOM010000293.1 GCA_017560165.1 Parabacteroides sp. | reverse complement strand
TTCTTCTACCAATGGGATATTTGCAGCACGTAACAATGTACGAACATCTTCCGGTGAAATGTAACCACTATCCGGTAAACGATCAATGATACGACGAACTTCCGGAACATCTACTCCATACAACTGAATATCTGTACTCATTGGTTTTGGAGTATTCAACACACGTGATAAAGCTGTACCTAATGTTACTTCATCAGAAAAATTCACATGCCCCTTCTTAATGAAGCTCTTCACCTCTGGTCCTGCAGTTACAATGGAAGGTAATACCGGGAAGATAGGTTTTCGACATTCTTCCATCTTCTTATGAAGCACTTCGTATGTATCATACAACTTAACCAATCCCGGACTTCCAAATATCACCATCATCAAATCGATATTATCGAATCGATTTTCACAAAAATCAATAGCAGTTGCCAAATGCTCCGGAGTTCCGGTACCAATAATATCAATCGGATTACCAACAGCAGCTCCCGGATATAATTTAGATTTTAATTCTGTAGCAATAGGTCCATCCAAATTAGGAACATTCAAACGACCTTTTTCCAAAGCATCAGCCAACATAACAGCCGGTCCACCAGCATGTGTGATAATCGCACAATTCTTACCTTTCACCTCTTTCAACGTAAAGATACTAGCAACAGTAGTCAATTCTTCACGGCTGAAACAACGTACAATACCTGCCTTACGGAAAAGAGCTTCCACAGCAGAATCAGAACTTGCAATTGCACCTGTATGAGAAGAAGCAGCACGTTTTCCGACATCTGTACTACCCGCTTTGATGGCAGCAATATGACAACCCTTTCGTATCAAAGAAGATGCATGATATAACAGTTTGTCCGGATTTTTAATCTGCTCGATATAAAGCATTTTTATTTTAGAATCAAGAACCGGATCAAAGTTTCGATCCATATATTCAAGCACCTCTTCTACCCCATTCTGTTTAGAGTTTCCTACAGACCAAACAGAAGAGAAACGAAGTCCTTTCGTCAATGCTGATTCAATGATAAATAGCGCTGTACCACCTGAGCTTGAGATGAAATCCACTCCGTCTTTATGAAATTCAGGTATCGGTTGCGTAAACACACCGTGGTAATTCATATTCATCACCCCAATACAGTTTGGTCCGATTAAAGCACCTCCTGTATCATTAATACTTTTCAACATCTGTTCTTCAAGGATACCTCCCTCCTTGGTCTCTTCACCAAATCCGGCAGAAACAACGATAAATGCTTTTACATTTTTCTGTTTAGCCAATACGTCTACTACTTCCGGACAAGCAGGTCCGGGTATCGAAATAATCGCAAGTTCCGTATCTGGTATATCATTTACTGAATGATAGGATTTAACCCCCTGTACTTCATCCTCCTTGGAATTTACGACACACAAATCACCGGCATAGTTTCCATCTAATAGGTTACGAACAATACGGCCACCCGGCTTATGGACATTGTTAGATCCTCCAACAACAACAATACTTCGAGGATTTATTAACTCACGGTTAATCATAGTAATTTGATTCAAATAGTTTAATGACTGGGAACAAATATAATCATTATATATTAGACTTAAAAATATTTAGGGCGGATGTAATAAAAATTAAGACAGAGTTTATAATTGATTACCCCTGTCTTAATTTTCATCACGCCTCACAAAAACAAAATGACCCACTTTAATAATAAACTTCCGGTATGGAGATAATTATTTCAGCATGTATCATTCCTTCCTCTTCAAATAAGCGAATTTTATTTTCCTTAACTAACCATCCTAAAGCCAAACAAACTAATGCCTCTCGATAATGAGTCATCTCCTCAATCCTTTGAACAGACAGAATTTTTCTTTCAGATAATAACAACCAAATTTGACTGGCTTCTGAAATAACTTCATTTTTTGTCATAACTCCACTTTTAAAAATTCTAAATATCATCACCTCTTTATTCAGAAAGCACTAAAGGCCTTCCTCTTTGAAAAAGAAACATTTTCTCTCCATTGTTAGTTTGTATAAGAACGTCAATCTAATTTAAAATACAAGAAAAACAGAAATATATTCCTCTATATGAGAAGAATATATATCTTTGTTACAATTTTAAGAACTTAATAACAGATTAAAAATATGAAACGTCGTGATTTCCTTAGAACCGGCATAGCAGCAAGTGCTGCATTATCTTTAAATTTTAAAGGACTACAAGCTGCTCTTTCTTCTAATACTATTGCTGTTGAACAGGCTCCTGATTTAGTTGCCGTTATGGGTGGTGAACCGGAAGTCTTACTTGACAAAGCCTTAGAAGCTCTAGGTGGTATTGATAAATTCATTAAAAAAGGACAAAACATCGTTATAAAACCTAATATTGGTTGG
>JAFYOM010000034.1 GCA_017560165.1 Parabacteroides sp. | reverse complement strand
TAACGATATTCTGTTGGCTCCGACCTCTCCTTTTACGGACTTTACTGCAGTTAAATCAGCTTTGGAAGAGGGCATTTTGGATCGGAAAGAGATTGAAGCAAAAATTCTTAAGGTATTACAGTATAAATATATAGTCGGATTAAACAGTTATCGTCCGGTTGATACTGAAGGATTATCTAAACGGTTGAATTCACCTCATGCTGCATGGTTGGCTGCCCGATTGAATGCTGAAGCGATTACCTTGTTGAAGAATGAAGAGGAGGAACTTCCTTTAAAACAGTTAGGAAAGAAAAGGATTGCAGCTTTATCTTTAGGAGAGGAGGTAGGGAATGAGTTTCAGAAGATGTTGGGACGCTATGACTCAATATCCTGTTTCAGTCTTGGAAGAGATGCGACAGAGGCGCAGATACAGGCAGTTTACAAGAAATTACAAAAATATGATGTTATTATCTGTAGTGTCCATACGGTTCGTATTCCAGAAAGTTTAGGACTGAGAGAGCTAGCTGCAAAGAAAGAGTTGATATATGCCTTTTTTACTTTGCCTTATTTTTGTCAGAAATATAAATCTTCCATTTTAAAGGCAAAGGCGGTTATCATGGCGTATGAGGCGACTCCTTTGGCTCAAGAGTATGCGGCACAGGCTATTTTCGGAGGTATAGCAATGAAGGGAAAACTTCCGGTTTCGATTCCCGATTTATATCATGCAGGGACAGGTCTTTTTACTGAAAAGTGTCGGTTAGGTTATCATGAACCGGAAGAGGTTGGTGTTGATCCTAAACGATTGGAGGTGATAACCTCTATTGTGGAAGAGGGGTTGGAGGAGAAAGCTTTTCCTGGTTGTCAAGTATTAGTTGCCAAAGAGGGAATGGTGGTTTATAACCGCTCGTTTGGTCACTTTGATTATAGTAAGGAACAAGTTGTTGATGAAAATTCGGTCTATGACATTGCTTCTGCTTCAAAAGCTGCAGGTACCTTATTAGCTGTGATGAAAGCATATGATGAGAAAAAGATTGCATTGAATCATCGAATATCAGACTTTATCCCTGAATTGAAAAAATCTGATAAAAAGAATTTGAATGTAAAGGAGTTATTATACCATCAATCTGGTTTGATCTCTACGATAAACTATTATCGAAAAGTCATTGATGACGAAAGCTATCAAGGAAGTCTGTTTAGCGGGGTAAAGAAAAAAACACATCCGGTACGTTTTGATCCAAAGACTTATGTCCGTACCGACTTCTCTTTTTTTCCACATTTGATTTCTAACGAAAAGAAAGAGGGGTTTACGACACAGGTAGCACGTGATATGTATGTGCATGATTCTTTTCAAGATTCTATCATACAGGCTATCAAAGAATCACGTATGGGAACACGTGGAAGGTATCGCTATGGTTGTACCAACTTCATATTGTTGAAAATGGCTGTTGAGCGTGTAATGAATCAACCAATGGATGAACTGTTACGAGATACATTTTTTAAAGGCTTAGGTACAACATATTTGACTTATAACCCTTTACAAGTGATGGACTCAATACGAATAGTCCCAACAGAGAACGATCAATTCATCCGTCGCCAATTACTTCGAGGATATGTGCATGACGAGGCTGCAGCTTTTCAAGGAGGAGTGTCAGGTAATGCCGGATTGTTTTCAAATGCCAATGATTTAGCGAAGGTTTTGCAACTTTATCTGAATGATGGAGAGTATGGAGGGGAAATATTTCTTTCCAAAGAGACTGCCCGTTTGTTTACGCAAAGCAAAAGTCCTACATCTCGGCGAGGATTGGGTTTTGATAAACCAGCGATAGGGGCAGCCAAAGGTTCACCTTGTTGTGATTTGGCTCCCGCTTCTGTTTATGGACATACCGGATATACCGGAACTTGTTTTTGGGTGGATCCGGATAACCAATTACTCTATATATTTCTTTCCAATCGAGTACACCCGACACGTGTTAATAACAAGTTAGGCTCCTTGGATATCCGTACACGTATTCAAGAAGCCATTTATAAAGCAATCCGGACAGGCCATTCATAAGTTACGATTGACTTGATGAGTACCGGATGTTAATTCTATCTGTTCGTTAGGAAGTATGAGTGTTGCTGTACTACCGTTAGGAACAGTAATGTGAAGGTTCAATGTCTGTTTATTCTTTTCCCAACGTACTTTTATCGTTCCGTAAGGTGTGTTTTGAGATGCTTCAACCCATGTTAAAGATTCAATCATTTGAGGTTCGATGAAGAAATGCTTGTAACCTGGTGCTTGTTCGTCTGGACGAATACCTGCCAATGCTTGGTAGAACCATGAACCGATACCGTTGTAACAATTATGGATATGGCTACGTTCTCCATTCCAATGTTCCCACATGGTGGTAGCTCCATTATCTAACATATAGAGATAACTTGGGTAATCTCTTTTCTTCAACATTTGATACATGAAATCTGCTTTTTTGTTTTTGATAGCCCATTCAGTGATAATCGGAATACCAACCAAACCGGTAGAAAGATGCCCTTTGAAGCGATTTTCTGTCACTTGATATAAGGTGTTTTCTACATGCGATACTTCCTCTTTTGGAGTCACTTTAGCTAACATCGGGATGATAAGATCTATCTGTGTTTCAGTTGAATAACTTTTCTTTTCCGGATGATAGTAGTTCTTGTGAATACATTGTTTTAAAGCTTCTGCTTTCGCTTGATAGGTCGGAATATCAGCCTCTTTCCCTAAAACCTTTGCAATTTTACTGATGGTCTCGTAACAGATAACTAAGTAACTGTTGTTTACAACATCGATAGAGGCAGGATCTGTTTGGATGATACCTTCCGGTGTAGCCCAGTCTCCTAAGAACCAATTGCGATATTCGGTGTTAGGCCATGTTTTCAATAAACCCTTTTCGCTGTTCGCTTCGGCATATCCTAACCATTGTTGCATATAAGGATAATAACGTTCCAACAGACGGCGGTCTCCATAGTTAACATATGTGTGCCAAGAAGCTGAAATCATAAAGCCGCACCAATAAGGTCCTCCACCTGCTTTGTATGGATTCGGAGCCGTATGAGGTAAACTACCTCCTTCACGCATACAATCAGCCCATGCTTGCATCCAGTTAAGATAAAGAGGAGAGAGGTTGAACATGGTTTGTGCAGTCAAGGTAGAGGCATTACCATCTCCGCCATAACCTAAACGTTCAAGATGAGGACAGTCTACCATATAACCGCCTAATGTCAAACAACGTAAAGTATATTGTACCATGTCGTGAATCGCATTTATATCATTGTCAGAACAAGCAAATGTAGAAGCTCCTTCATAATCGGTATGAATGAGATAAGCTGTAATGTCAGATAATTTCGGTGCTTTCTCTAAATTAACAATTCTCAGATAGCGATAAGCTTGATAATTAAACTTATTCATAAAAGTTTCATTACCTTTTCCATTTGCAATGTAATAGTCCTCATGATATATATTTTGGAATTGGATTTCTCTGAATTTACCATTCTCATCCAAGAAATCGCAATAGCTGATACGGATTTGTTGCCCTTTCTTTAATGGAGGAAACTTGATTTTTGTCCAACCAGAAAGGTTTGTTCCCATGTCAAAGATCCAAGCAGTGTCTCCTTCTGTATGATAAGCAATCGGATGTATCTCCTTTTGGCACTTGTTAAACTCAACCATTTGAGGAGAAACTTGATGTTCTGGAATAGAAACCTCTTTTACAGGAGACCAATCTGCTGCTTTTAAGGTGGAGGATGTTAAGTCGGATAATAATTGATTGGCATCAACTCGCTCTCCTCCGAAGCGGCTCCATTGCCATGTACCGGTAGATGCATATCCACTCTCACGGCCGACCCAAGATGCATCAGTAGTTAAAATAGGAGTGGAAATCCCTTTGTTAAGTAACTCCATTTGGGCTTTTACATAAGGCCCTCCATTTACAACTCCTGCTAATCTGTCTTGATACCATCCTTTTCCTAACCAAATAACAATATCGTTTTCTCCTTTTTTCAATAGAGGTGTAACGTCATAGGTACAGATTAAAGAACGTTTTTCAAATTGAGAAACTGCCGGATTTAAAACGGCTTGGCTAACTGTTTTACCGTTTATGTAGGCTTCATGATATCCTAAAGAGTTGATATGCAATAATACTTTCTCTCCTTTTCCATTCCAAATAAATGATTTCCAAAGTAAAGGGGATTGTGGGGAGTTTTCGTTGGCTTGTAGACCGATATATTGAGCTTTCCAATCATTGGCACTAAGTAAACCTACACCGAAAGAGGCAGTTTGACTCCATTCTGATATTTGGTCTTCTTGATTCCATATACGAACTTTCCAATATGCAAAACTTTTAGATTGAAGTGCTTTCCCTTTGTATGTAATCCATATAGATTCGGTTGATTCTGTCTTCCCCGAATCCCATAAATCGGCTTTCCCTTCAGCTAATAACTCCTTATTGGATGCAACCAATATCTGATAGGCTGTTTGTTGGTTGGTTGAGGTCAGTTGCCAACTGAAATGTGGAATAGTTTGATCAATCCCTAACGGATTAGTCAAGCCATCACATTGTAATTGGATGATTTCTTTCGATGTATGAGGAGTACATGCAGTCATGAAAACTGATACTGCTATAGTCAGAACTGTTAGGATATTGTATAAATATTTCATGGTATGAATTTGTTTTAGACGATGTAAAGGTAGGAGTATTTTTTTATATTTGTGTTGAGAAAAGATTGCTTTATGAATGAAAAAGTCCTGGAGAAATTGAAGATATTGGCAGAGTCAGCCAAATATGATGTTTCTTGTGCTTCAAGTGGAACCTCCCGAAAGAATAGGACGGGACAGGTAGGAAGTACGGCGGGATGGGGTATTTGTCATAGCTTCGCAGAAGATGGAAGGTGTATCTCGTTGCTAAAAATTATGTTGACTAATTATTGTATGTTTGATTGTGCTTATTGTATTAACCGACGAAGTAACGATATTCCACGAGCAACTTTTTCGGTGTCGGAATTGGTTGATTTGACTATCCAGTTCTATCGTCGGAATTATATCGAAGGACTTTTTCTTAGTTCAGGAGTAGTACGTAATGCCGATTATACTATGGAACGATTGGTGCGTGTGGCAAAGGAGTTACGAACCGTATATCGTTTCAATGGGTATATCCATCTGAAAAGTATACCGGGAGCTAGTCAAGAGTTAGTAAATGAAGCTGGTTTATATGCTGATCGATTGAGTGTGAATATCGAGATACCCAATGAGAAAAGTTTGCAATTATTGGCTCCGGATAAAAGTTTTCAAAGCGTTTTTCAACCTATGCGTTATATTCATCAAGGGGTTATGCAGAGTTCTGAAGAACGAAAACGATTTCGTCATGCGCCTCGTTTTGCTCCTGCGGGACAGAGTACACAAATTATTGTAGGTGCAACTGCCGATTCGGATAAAGATATTCTTCGATTATCTTCTGCTCTGTATCAACGTCCTTCCATGAGACGAGTTTATTATTCAGGTTTTATCCCGGTCAATACGTATGATACTCGACTACCGGCATTGAAACAGCCACCTTTGGTTCGAGAGAATCGGTTGTATCAAGCAGATTGGTTGTTGAGATTTTATCAGTTCAAGGTTGATGAGATAGTGAATGACGATTTCCCTAATTTGGATTTGGATGTAGATCCCAAATTAGGATGGGCATTACGTCATCCGGAACAATTTCCGGTAGATATAAATAGAGCTGATTATGAGATGTTATTGCGTGTTCCGGGGATTGGAGTGAAGTCTGCCAAACTGATAGTCTCCTCCCGCCGCTTTACTCGTATAGGAACCGAACAGTTGAAAAAGATGGGAGTTGTGATGAAGAAGGCGCAATATTTTATTACCTGTCATGAATTGCCGATGCGTACCATTCATGAAATCTATCCGGAAGTTATTCGGCGTTTTTTGACTCGTAAAACAGATAAGAAAAGAGGAAGTGACCTTCAGTTAGAGTTGCAATTTGAATAGAAGTATGACTATTTTTGTTTATGATAAGAGTTTTGAAGGGTTGTTGACGCTCGTTTTTGAAGCGTATGCTCGTCGCCGTTTTCCGGATTTATTGATGGCAGAGGAAGAGCCTTTTCCTCTGTTTTATGATGAGGCTGTGATTGTTTATACGGATGAAGAGAAAGCAGATCGAGTTTGGAAAGGGTTGGAAAAACGACTGTCTCGAATGGCATTATCTACTGTGACAGCTGTATGGCTTTCCGAAATACCCCAAACAGATCTTTTGCTGTTTCGATATATTCGAAAAGTGATAGATTCGCCTTGTTCTATCGAGTTGAATTTTGGAGATGTGGAGGTGATGGAGATTTCTAAGATTTGGAAGAAGGTTATGAATGAACGACTTCGAGTGATTCAGTTTCTTCGTTTTCAAAAGACTGCGGATGGTGTCTTTTTTGCTGCAGTTAAACCTTTGTATAATGTATTGCCACTGACATTATCTCATTTGAGAGATCGATTTGCTGATCAGCAGTGGTTGTTGTATGATGTTAAGCGTCAATATGGTTATTATTATGATTTGAAGAAGGTTGATGAGGTCCGTTTTACGGATAAAGAGACACATTTATTTTCAGGTAAATTGGATGAAACAATCATGGATGACGAGGAAAAACAGTTTCAAGTTTTGTGGAAAACCTATTTTTCTTCTATCGTCATCCATGAACGTATAAATCCTAAGCGACATCGTCAATACATGCCGGTTCGCTTTTGGGATTATATGCCTGAAAAATTTTAGTTGTTGAAATAATAAAGGAAGATCGCTATCCCTTCCAATGCCTTCTTAGGCTGGTCTTTGATTTCAATCGAAAATTTGATTTCAGCTTTAGCCACTCCACGTAGGTTAGAAAGAGATTGTAAGCTGGTAACCAAACGAATGCTTTGTCCGGTTAAAACAGCCTGTCCGAATTTCATCTTATCCATACCGTAATTGATCATCATCTTCAGGTTGTTTACTTCGATGATTTGATTCCACAAATAAGGAAGAAGTGATAAAGTCAGATAACCATGTGCAATAGTGCTTTTAAATGGACTTTCCACTTTGGCACGTTCTGTATCTACATGAATCCATTGGTGGTCCAAAGTAGCATCATCAAATAGGTTGATACGTTCTTGTGTTAATTCGATGTAGTCAGATATGCCGATTTGTTTGCCAATCAGTTGCTCAAAATCAGCATATGAATTAATAATTACTTTTTCCATCTTCTTTTATGTTTGATTGATAAATTGCACACTATTTGAATTTTTGTGCAATTTTCGTAAAAAAAGATGGAATATCCAAATCTTTAGAGGCTGTTCTCGAACAGAAAAAGGTATATTTGTGCAAATTAACCCATAAAAAGAGAAGAAATGAAAAGTTGGAAAGTAGAATCAGTGATTTTGGCAATAGGCCTGTTGTTGATGGGATTTCTAATCAAACAGGGGCTGGATTCATTTGCCGAAAAGAATCGTATTGTTACAGTGAAAGGGTTGGCTGAAATGGAGGTGGCTGCCAATAAGGTTACTTGGCCGTTGATGTATAAGGAGGTGGGAAATGATCTTTATACTCTTTATAATCGTATCCATATGACCAACGGTGCTATTGTGGATTTCTTAAAAAGAAAAGGTATTAAACAAGAAGAAATTAGTGTGAATGCCCCTGAAATTATTGACTTGCAGGCAGAACGTTATAATCAAAATCCGGTTCAATATCGTTATAATGTGACAACGGTGATAACTGTAACCTCTACTCAAGTAGAATTGGTGCGTAGTTTAATACAAGAACAAAGTGAATTGTTGAAACAAGGTATTGCGATTACCGGAGGTGATTATCGTTATAATATACAATATGATTTTACAGGTTTAAACGATGTTAAACCACAAATGATTGAGGAGGCAACAAAAAATGCACGTGAAGCTGCTTTGAAGTTTGCAAAAGACTCGGAAAGTGAGTTGGGGAAAATTAAACGGGCATATCAAGGGCAGTTTAGCATTGAAGACCGAGATCCGAATACACCCTATATCAAGCGTATTCGTGTTGTTACCACCATTGATTACTCTTTAGAGGATTAATAGTTGTAGAATATGAAAAAGTTAGTTCAGTGGATTATTGTATTGATTTGTTGGTTTATTTTATCACCCCTATTCTATTATTTAGCTAAAAAATGGAAACTGTTGAGAACCTTATGGCGAGTGGTATTATTGTTGATTTCACCTTTGTTTTGGTATTTGTATGTGCTTCTTTTTATAGTGTCGATATATTTGGTTGATGATATGCAACGTCGTTTTCAATTTATGGATCATGAAGAAATCGCTGAAATAACAAAATCTCCATTCCCTTCGTATATAGTTTTGTATCACCATTCAGAATCAGGTGGTTTTTTGAGAGATGATGTAAATAAAAAAAGTTTTATGTTTTTTCGTCTTCCCTCTGATTCTTTTTTTCATGTTATAGATAGCTTAACTTTTATAGAGGATTCGGGATGGGGTAAAGAT
>JAFYOM010000292.1 GCA_017560165.1 Parabacteroides sp. | reverse complement strand
GTAACTTGCCTGCTCAGATTGATATTGAAGCTACTGAAGGTATGGAGTATCATTTCCTTTGTGTTACTAAAGGGGGAGGATCTGCTAACAAGACTTATTTATATCAGGAAACAAAAGCTATTTTGAATCCGGCAACTTTAGTACCGTTTATTATCGAAAAGATTAAGACTTTGGGTACTGCTGCTTGTCCTCCTTATCATATCGCAGTTGTGATTGGTGGAACTTCTGCTGAAAAGAATCTTTTGACAGTGAAGTTGGCTTCAACTCGTTTTTATGATAATTTGCCTACTACAGGTAATGAATATGGTCGTGCATTCCGTGATGTAGAGTTGGAAAAACAGGTATTGGAAGAAGTTCATAACATTGGTTTAGGTGCACAGTTTGGCGGTAAATATTTAGCACACGATATTCGTATTGTTCGTTTGCCTCGTCACGGAGCTTCATGTCCGGTAGGTTTAGGAGTAAGTTGTTCAGCTGACCGTAATATTAAATGTAAGATTAATAAAGATGGTATTTGGATTGAAAAGTTAGATAGCCATCCAGGAGAATTAATCCCAGAAGAATTACGTCAAGCAGGTGAGGGTGATGCTGTTAAGATTGATTTGAACCAACCGATGGAAGAAATTTTGAAGACTTTGGATAAATATCCGGTTGCAACTCGTCTTTCTTTGAATGGAACCATAATTGTTGGTCGTGATATTGCACATGCTAAGTTGAAAGAACGTTTGGATAACGGAGAAGATCTTCCTCAATATATCAAAGATCATCCTATTTATTATGCAGGTCCGGCTAAAACTCCTGCAGGAATGGCTTGTGGTTCTATGGGACCGACAACAGCGGGTCGTATGGACTCGTATGTGGATTTGTTCCAGAGTCATGGAGGTAGCATGATTATGTTAGCAAAAGGAAATCGTAGTCAGCAGGTAACAGATGCTTGTCAAAAACATGGAGGTTTTTATTTAGGAAGTATTGGTGGACCGGCTGCTATTTTGGCACAAAATAATATTAAGAGCATTGAGTGTGTTGAATATCCGGAGTTGGGAATGGAAGCAATCTGGAAGATTCAAGTAGAAGATTTCCCTGCGTTTATTCTTGTTGATAATAAGGGTAACGATTTCTTCAAACAAATCAAACCACGTTGTGCTGGTTGTGTTAAGTAAATAACATTATCTAAATAAAAAAAGGACGATCTCGAATGAGATTGTCCTTTTTTTATATCAAGTTATTTAATAATTAGTGCTCGCGACGAGGACCGCGGTCTTGACGTGGGCCACGTTCTGGTCTTGGACCACGTTCTGCTCTTTGCGGACGTTCTTCGTAACCTTCTGGTTTCGGAAGCAATACTTTGCGAGATAATTTGAATTTACCAGTTTTAGGATCGATATCCATTAACTTGATTGTTACGCTATCTCCTTCTTTCAAGCCAGCTTGCTCTACTGATTCCAAACGTTTCCAATCGATTTCAGAGATATGTAATAAGCCATCTTTACCTGGCATAAATTCAACAAATGCACCGTAAGGCATGATAGAAGAGATTTTTCCTTCGTAAACTTCTCCGATTTCAGGAACAGCGACGATACCTTTTATAGCACGTACAGCAGCGTCAATTGTAGCTTTGTTTGTACCTGAAATCTCAATTTTACCAACGCCATCTTCTTCTTCAATAGTGATAACAGCTCCTGTTTTTTCTTGGATGCCTTGGATGATTTTACCACCCGGGCCAATAACTGCACCGATGAATTCTTTACCAATAGTCATGGTTTCGATTCTTGGAGCATGAGGTTTCAAATCAGAACGAGTTTCTGGTTGTGCTTCTGTGATCTTTCCTAAAATGTGCATACGACCTTCTTTTGCTTGAGCCAATGCATTTTCAAGAATTTCATAAGATAGTCCATCAACTTTAATATCCATCTGAGTAGCAGTAATACCATCTTTGGTTCCTGTTACTTTGAAGTCCATATCTCCTAAATGATCTTCATCTCCTAAGATATCAGATAGAATTGCATAGTTTTGACCTTTGTTTTCAGAGATCAATCCCATAGCGATACCAGAAACCGGCTTTTTCATAGGAACACCTGCGTCTCTTAATGCTAATGTACCGGCGCAAACAGTTGCCATAGATGAAGAACCGTTAGATTCTAAAATGTCAGACATGACACGAACTACGTAAGGATAGTTTTCAGGTATCATACGTTTCAATGCACGCCAAGCTAAATGACCGTGTCCAATTTCACGACGACCTACTCCACGAGATGCTTTTGCTTCACCTGTAGAGAAAGGAGGGAAGTTATAATGAAGTAAGAAACGTTCTTTGTCATGTACTAAAACATCATCAATGATTTTCTCGTCAGATTTTGTACCCAAAGTAACGGTTGAAAGAGACTGAGTTTCACCACGTGTGAAGATAGAAGAACCGTGAGGACCAGGTAAACAGTCTGTTTCAATCCAAATTGGACGAATTTCAGTTGTTTTACGACCATCCAAACGTTTGCCTTCGTCTAAAATAGCACGACGCATAGCCTCTTTTTCAACGTCATGATAGTAACGGTCAATCATTGCAGCCTTTTCATCTGTCAATTCTTCTTCAGAGAATTGTGCTTTGTATTCTTCGACGATCGCTTCAAAAGCAGCAGCACGTTGGTGTTTGTCTGTACCAGAAGTTGCTACTTCGTATGCTTTTGCATAACATTTTTCATGCACATCTTTGCGTAATTCGTCATCATTAATTTCATGACAATATTCGCGCTTAACTAATTTACCACAAGCTTCTGATAATTCAAGTTGTGCTTGACATTGTATCTTAATAGCTTCATGTGCAACTTTGATGGCTTCTAACATTTCTGATTCTTGAACTTCATCCATTTCGCCTTCAACCATCATGATGTTGTCAATAGTTGCACCTACCATGATATCAATATCAGCTTTTTCCAATTCAGAGAATGTAGGGTTTACAACATATTTTCCATCAATACGAGCTACGCGACATTCAGAAATTGGTCCATTAAATGGAATATCTGATACAGCTAATGCTGCAGAAGCTGCTAAACCAGCTAATGCATCAGGCATATCAATTCCGTCTGCAGAAAATAGAATAACGTTTACGTAAACTTCTGCGTGGTAATTATCTGGGAAAAGAGGACGAAGAGCACGGTCAACTAAACGTGAAGTTAAAATTTCGTAGTCAGATGCTTTACCTTCTCTTTTTGTAAAACCTCCAGGGAAACGTCCAAATGCTGAAAATTTTTCTTTGTATTCAACTTGTAGCGGCATGAAATCAACACCCGGGTTTGCGTCTTTTGCAGCACAAACAGTTGCAAGTAATACAGTATTACCCATGCGGACGGTAACTGCGCCGTCTGCCTGTTTTGCTAATTTCCCGGTTTCGATGGTGATGGTTCTTCCATCAGCCAATTCAATCGTCTTTGTAATAGGATTAAGCATAATCTTTTTTTGTTTTTCTATCTGTAAAATTGGTGCAAAGGTAGTGAAAGTTTGTCTCTAAATATGTGAAAATGAAAATAAAAAACGAATAAATCTCCCTTTTTTTATGAAAATAGAAGGAAGATTTTGTGAATAATAGTGACACAATTGTAAATTAATGTATATTTGCACCAAATTAAAAGAGGTAAAAAGATGATGAAACAGATATCTATGCGATTGATGATGGTTTTGGGAATGTGTTTATTCCTATTGTCTTCATGTAATAAATCTGAAGATTTTACAGTAAAAGGAGTTGTAACAGGTGCAGAAGGCCAATTGATGTATTTAGAAAATGTAGGTATATCTAATGTGGTGACTCTTGATTCTGTAAAATTGACTTCTGATGGTAAGTTTAAATTTACGAAAAAGAGTCCACTATATCCGGATTTTTATCGTTTACGTTTAAACAATCAGTTGATAAATTTTTCTATAGATTCAGTAGAAACAGTTTCTTTTGTTGCTGATGCTGGTACATTTGCTACTTCGTATACAGTTGAAGGGTCTAAGAATTCGGAGGTTATAAAAAAGATAACATTAGCTCAGTTAGATGCTAATCAGTCAATCAGTCGTTTGCGTAAGGATTATGAAGATAAGATTATTTCAGATACTACTTATCGCTCAAAATTTTTAGCAGCAGTAAATCTTTATAAAGAAATTGCACGTAAATGTATTTTTGAAGCACCGATGTCAACTGCTGCATATTATGCATTGTTTCAGCAGATTGATGGACTTTTATTTTTTGATCTATACGATAAGAATGATATAAAAGTGTATGGAGCAGTAGCTACAAGTTATGATCACTATTATCCAGAGAGTCCAAGAGCTAAACATTTGCATAATTTGACGTTACAATCAATGAAAGTTCTTCGTGCTCAACGTCCGGTAGACTTTACTGATGTAAAAACAGAAGAAATTTCTTATTGGGATATTGAATTGCCTAATCCGAAGGGAGAGATAGTTAAACTTTCTACTGTTGCTCCGGGGAAGGTGATCCTACTTAATTTTACGGCTTATCAAGCAGAATGGTCGCCAGCTTTGAATATGGAATTAGGAGAGTTATATACTAAATATAACAAACGTGGATTGGATATTTATCAAGTTTCATTGGATACTGATACCCATTTTTGGAGAAATGCGGCTTCAAATTTACCTTGGACTTGTGTGTGTGATCCTCAGTCTGTTTATTCACAGATTGCAGGTATGTATAATGTAAGACAACTACCAGCATTGTTTATCATAGATCGTAAAGGAAATCTAGTTAAACGTGTAGATGATTTGAAAAAGTTAGAAGCAGATTTGAAATCATTGTTATGATTTTGTTCTGATAATCTGTATGTTGTAAAGCATTTTTGAGAAATTGTTCTTTTTGTAAAGAATATCTATCTTTGCAAAGTCTGAAAATAAGAGAAGGGGAGTTCCGGCCAATTATGTGTTGGTCGGGATTCTTTTTTTATTATCTGATTATAAAATAATAATAAAATAATTAAGGAGGATTTGATATGGCAGTAAGCTATATGACAAAAGAAGGTTATGATAAAATTTTAGCAGAAATCAATTATCTAGAAACTGTTAAGCGTCCAGAAATATCGGCTCAAATAGCAGAGGCCCGTGATAAAGGTGATTTATCGGAAAATGCAGAATATGATGCAGCTAAAGAAGCTCAAGGTATTATGGAAGCAAAGCTTGCTCAATTAAAAGGTTTAATTGCTAATGCTCGCTTGATTGATGAGTCTCGTGTACAAACAGATGAGGTTCAAATTCTGAATAAAGTTAAAATTAAGAATACAAAGAATAATGCAGTTATGACCTATACTTTAGTTTCTGATTCAGAAGCTAATTTAAAAGAGGGAAAAATTGCTGTAAGCACTCCGATTGCTCAAGGGTTAATGGGAAAGAAGGTAGGTGATATTGTGGAAATAAAAGTACCTTCAGGTATTATGAACTTTGAAATTATGGATATTTCTATTTAATGTTTGGAGGAGAAAGTTATGGCTTCTATATTTAGTAGAATCGTGGCAGGTGAGATTCCTTCTTATAAAATTGCAGAAGATGAGGAGTTTTTTGCCTTTTTAGATATTAATCCTGTAGCGAAGGGACATACATTGGTTATTCCTAAGAAAGAAATTGATTACATCTTTGATATAGAGGATCCTTTGCTTGGACGCATGATGGCTTTTGCAAAACGAGTAGCTCGTGCACAGGAGGAGGTAATCCCTTGTAAACGAGTAGGATTGGCTGTTATGGGATTAGAAGTTCCTCATGCTCATATTCATTTGATTCCTATTCAGAAAGAATCAGACATGTACTTTGGAGGGAGCAAGATGGTAACATCTCAAGAAGAATTGGCAGAAATAGCAGCTAAGATTAGAGAGGCATTTAAATAAGAATTAATTCTCTTGAATAAAAAAAGCGGAAGTTTTCTTCCGCTTTTTTTATTTGAATATAGATTATTTAACTTGTTTAATGGAGCCTTTGCCTATAGATTGCTGTTTTATTTGAGGATTCCCTTTGTATAGAATATCTGCTTTTCCTGCAATTTCAGCCGATATTAGGTTGTTGACAGTTATTTCTATTTGGCTTCGTCCGGCAATATTACATTCCAAAATGTCTGTTTGGAGTCCAAAAGCCTTAATTTGACTATTCCCCGCACTTTCTATTTCAGTTTTATTGACTATGCCGGTTAGATGTAATTCTCCATTCCCTGCGATTGCGCAATCTAGTTCATTTACGGTAATAGAATCGGCTTGTACTGTACATTTTCCAGCAAGTATGATTTCAAGTTCCTCTCCAGTGATACCTTTTCCTAAATTACAGCTACCGTTACCGGCTATAGCTAATTCTTTTAGTTTTGTAGAATTGGTTGTTATAGTCAAATGCGTAGGAGCTATTTGAGGGTGTTTGGGGGATACTTTGATTGTAATCTCCTCCTCTTCTTGTTCTATTGTTAAAAGATCCATGATATTCCGGTCTGTTTCAATCTTTAAGTAAGGAACTTCTGTTGATTGTTTATAGACTAGAACTATGTCATTGACTTCGATATCAAGTTGATTGTAATCTTTGATTGCAATCTCTTTAGATATAACATTGCCATCTCCTTTAGTAGAGTTTGTCTTAAAAAGACAAGAACATAGGATTGAAGGCAATAAAATGATTGATAATAAAAGAATTCTCTGTCTCATAGCAATTAAAAATCAAAATTAAACCAAGGTAATGTGCTCCAACCGTTAATTCCGGTTGTATAAAAATAGACCAAACTTAAAGCGATAGATAGTATCCATAAGATGAATAGCGTCCATTTTGCTGTAGTTGGTAAAGATTTAACCTTAAATAGTTGAATACAAATAGCGTATACGATTGAAAATATAGGGATACCAATCAATAAGAAAATACCAATACATCCCATCATCACTAAATAAGTAGGAGTTCCTGCTAATAAATCAGCACCAAATGGTGATAGTTCGTAGAGCATGCTTGTTCCTCCAGTAAAGAGTGCAAAAGTGATAACGACTAATATAAAAGCAACGAGTAATAATGGAGGAAGTAGAAGTATACCGATTAATATAACTAAGAATTTAAGTATAAATCCTACAACATTGACAAATAGGTCTGCCAATTTTTGCAAGAAAGTTCTTGGTTTATCTGAACTTATATAATCATTGACATTATTAGAAACTTTCTCAAATCCATCTGTTACAGTCTTTCCTATATTTTCAAGAGTGACACTTTCTCCACGCATTCTCAGTTTATCAGCTGCCGTTTGTGCCATAGGCATAATCAGCCAAAGAATAATATAGATGATGATAATGGGGGCGTAAGGTATAAATAACAATAATATCATAGCTAAACGCACAGCTGTAGTATCCCAACCCATATAAGCTGCAATACCTCCTGCTACACCACCTAATAATTTATTATCAGGATCACGCATCAGCCGTTTTTTATCTTCAATTTCCTTATTAGAGCTATTTGAAGTTTCATTTTCTTCTTGAAAATCATCATTCTCAAATAGTTCTTCAGGTTTTCCCATTCGTTTAATCACCTCTTCTACATGTTCGATTGTGATTACTTCGTATCCCAATCGTATTCGTTCATTAAATAATTCGGAAATACGTAACTCAAAATCGTTCATGATTTCATCTGAACCTTCTTCTTTACTGAAGTGTAAACGTAGATTGGTCAGATACTTATCAAGAAGTTGATAGGCGTCTTCATCTATATGGAAAACTGTTCCTCCTAAATTAACAGTAAGCGTTTTCTTCATATTTATTTATTTTAATTGTTTTTGATGTGATTGATGGCATTATTTAGCTCCTGCCAAGAAGTCTCCAGCTCTTTCAGAAATTCTTCTCCTGTTGGTGTTAGCTGGTAGTACTTACGTGGTGGCCCTTGAGTAGATTCTATCCACTGATAACTTAAAAAACCACTATTCTTCAATCTAGTTAGCAGGGGATATAGCGTACCTTCCACAACGATTAATTTAGCCGCTTGTAACTTTTGGATGATGTCAGAAGTATATGCCGGCTCTTTTTCCAGAAGCAATAGAATACAATATTCTAATGTTCCTTTTCTCATTTGTGATTTTACATTCTCTGCATTCATATCATAATTACCAAATTATTTTATGTGACAAATGTATGTATTATAGTTGTACTATGCAATACATAATACTATATAAATGATATTTTAACTATTTTATTGCACAAAATATGTGTTTGTGTGTAAAAAAAAGGAGAATATAATGTTAAATATAATTGAAAAACGTACTTTTGTGGCGTTAATTCAAAATATAGAATTATGATTTACTATCACTTTGCCGAGTTAATTCATCGTCAGGCAGAAAAATACGGTTCTCGTACAGCGTTAAAATTTCGAGATAATATAACCGGAAAATGGTTAAAAATTTCTTGGAAAGAGTTTTCAGAAAAAGTTATGCTTACAGCTAAAGCAATAGCTGAGTTTGAAATTGATGTTCAAGAAAATATAGGGGTTTATTCTCAAAATATGCCACAATGTTTGTTTACAGATTTTGCTGCTTATGCCAACCGTGTGGTTTCTATCCCTATGTATGCGACTAGTTCTCCTGAGCAAGTAAAATATATTGTTAATGATGCGAAAATTAAAACCTTGTTTGTAGGTGAGCAATTGCAATATAATAATGCGTTCAAGGTTTTAAAAGAATCGGATATCTTAAAACGTTTAATAATTTTTGATTCTCAAGTAAAGTTAAATCCGGAAGATGATTCTTCTATTTATTTTGAGGATTTTTTACGTTTAGGTGATAATACTCATGCTGAGTCGATGGTTAAAATCCGTATGAATGAAGCTGTTCCTGAAGATTTAGCTACTATTATATATACGTCTGGAACAACAGGTGAATCCAAAGGGGTAATGCTTCATCATTATAATTATTTGGAAGCGATGCGTATCCATGACATTCGTTTGTCAATGACAGATAAAGACCTTTCTATGTGCTTCTTGCCTTTGACACATATCTTTGAGAAAGCATGGACCTGCTATTGTATACATAAAGGAATGACAGTTGCTATAAATCAAGACCCAAAAATGATTCAGAAAACATTAGCGGAAGTTCATCCTACAGCTATGTGTAGTGTTCCTCGTTTTTGGGAGAAAGTTTATACCGGAGTACAAGATAAGATAAATTCATCATCTTCGGCTATGAAGAAAGTCTTTTCTGATGCGATAGAGGTAGGACGTAAATATAATTTGGAATATAAAAATAAAGGAATCCCTGCTCCATTAAGTTTGAAGTTGAAATTTCAAATGTACGATAAAACGGTATTTACTTTATTGAAGCGAGTATTAGGATTAGAGAGAGGACGTCTATTCCCAGTAGCAGGTGCTCCATTGTCTGATAAAATTAATGAGTTTTTGCAATCAGTTAATATACCTATAGTATATGGTTATGGCTTGAGTGAAACGACTGCAACTGTGAGCTGTTCTCCCGGAGTTGGATTTGTTTTTGGTTCTATTGGCAAAATTATGCCGGATGTTCAAGTTCGTATTGATCCGGATAATAATGAAATCTTGGTGAAAGGAAAGACTATCATGTCCGGTTATTACAATAAGCCGGAAGAAAATGCAAAAGCTTTTACTGAAGATGGTTTCTTCCGTACAGGAGATGCGGGTCGTATCGAGGGTGAGACATTATTCTTCTTAGAACGTATCAAAGATTTATATAAAACATCAAATGGTAAATATATTGCTCCTCAGGCAATTGAAATGGCTATGAATGGAGATAAATATATTGAACAGATAGCTGTAATTGGGGATGAACGTAAATATGTTACAGCATTGGTTGTTCCGGCCTATCCTTTATTAGAAAAATATGCAGAGGAAAAAGGAATAAAGATTGGTTCTCGGGAAGATTTAGTGAATAATAAAGATATTATTCGTTTTATTGAGACTCGAATAGAGGAAAATCAAAAGAATTTGGCTCCTTTTGAAAAGATTAAACGTTTCGCTTTATTGACCGATCCTTTCATGTTGGGATGTGAATTGACTGATACGCTAAAACTTCGTCGTTCTGTTATTCTACAGAAATATGCGGAGATTATAGACAAGATGTATGAAGAGTAAAAAAATACGTATCTTTGTCGGGTAAATTTAAAAAGTAGAAATATTTATGATCACATCAGACCAACTACATAATGTGTTGGAGCGCGAGCAAGCGCTGAGGGGGTATCTTTGACATCGACCGTCAAGAACGTCGATTAGAAGAAGTCAACCGTGAGATGGAAAATCCCGCTTTGTGGGATGATCCTGAAAACGCCCAAAAGGTCAGCAAAGAGGCGTCCCCTATGCTCCTTTCCAGCTGGATCCTGCCTGTGTTGTTTTCCACTACGCACAGGAGCTTTTCGAAGGTCTGAAGGCCTACCGTACCGATGACAACAAGATTCAGCTCTTCCGTCCTGAGTGCAACGGCCAGCGCATGATCGACTCTTCCGAGCGTATGTGCATCCCTCCCATTCCCGTTGAGGACTTTGTGCAGGCTGTCAAGGCCCTTGTCGAGGTCGAGAAGGATTGGGTTCCCCGTTCTGAGGGCACTTCCCTGTACATCCGTCCCTTCGTCATTGCAACTGACGTTGGCATGGGCGTACACGCAAGCCACAACTATACCTTTGCTATCATCTGCTTCCCCTCCGGCGCATACTATGCAGAGGGCATTGACCCCGTCCGCATCTATGTTGAGGACGAGTACATCCGTGCAGCTCCCGGCCTGACCGGCTATACCAAGTGCGGCGGCAACTACGCTGCATCCATTCTGGCAGGCGAAGAGGCAGCCAAGAAGGGCTTTGCTCAGGTTCTGTGGCTTGACGGCGTTGAGAGAAAGTATGTTGAAGAAGTCGGCGCAATGAACATCATGTTCAAGATCGACGGCAAGATTTACACCGCTGCCTGCGAAGGCACCGTTCTCCCCGGTGTTACCCGCCGCAGCTGCATTGAGCTTCTGCGTGACTGGGGCTACGAGGTTATCGAAGGCAAGCTGGCCATCGACACCGTCATGCAGGCCGGCCGCGAAGGCAAGCTGGAGGAAATCTTCGGCACCGGTACTGCCGCTGTTATCTCCCCCGTCAAGGAGCTTTGCTGGAAGGGCGAAAGCGTCATCGTCAACGATGGCAAGATCGGCCCCCTCACCCAGAAGCTGTACGACAACCTGACCGGCATCCAGTGGGGCAAGGTTGAAGACACCAAGGGCTGGATCACTCCCGTCTGCGAAGGCTGATATAATCAAACATAAAAAAACCTGCTGCAAATGTGTACTGCCCCAATTTGTACGGACAGCACAAAAAACACCCCTGGTAGGGAAATATTGAATTTTAAGCGGAATGGCGCAGCGTGAGCGGTGCCACTCCAGTTTTTATCTGGATGCGCTCGTGGTTGTAAAAATGAATGTATC
>JAFYOM010000291.1 GCA_017560165.1 Parabacteroides sp. | reverse complement strand
TAAAGAATTCCATCCTTTGTTTTTAATAATGAAAGAAGCTGAACATTATCTTTTTTTGAATAATCAACTACATAACCTAATGATTCATTCCATGTTACCCGCCAAAGCCAATCAAAATCAACACCTATATTGTCTTTGAACTTAACAGGTACAGGTTCTGTAAAGTTTTTACCATCTTCACTAAAAGAGACATGTGGAATCTGCGCTTTTAATTTCTTCTCTTTATACACAGAACCTCCTATCATGACCATCAAACGTCCATCTGGTGTAATAGATAATTTAGGATCACGTAAATCAAATTCAGGTTTATGCATCAAAGCTACCGATTCCCAAGTATTCCCATCTACAGATGCAAGGATTCGTATTTTTCCTTCAGCTTTTCCTTCTTTATTAAAGACATGACCAAATCCTTCACGGAAAGAGCAATAATACTTTCCTTTAAACTCAATCAAAGATGTAAAAGCTGTATGTGAACCATTATCCCAAATCTTCTGAACACTAACGTCATATTTTTGAGCATAAAGTCCCATTAAACTCAATAAAAATAAGCTTAATAAAATAAGAGAAGTTCTTTTCATGTTATTCATATTTAAGTTAAACATTCAATCTTTATCAATTAAACAAATATATAGATATTTTACTGAAACACAAAGCATATCCGACGATACACCTTTTCAATCATGTTCTGCATGATACAATATTAAACCTTCTAACGGACTTTGAACAACCTTTCCTATTTGAATTCCCAACCTATTTGATACATCTTTCAATTGTTCTTGATAATACCAACCTATCGATCCTACTATATGAATTGGATACTTTGTATATTCATACTGCATTACATTACGAATAAAAAAATCCGTAAAACTTTTAATTACAATCTGTTTTATACCTGGTTCATCTATATGTTTATATAAAAATGGGGAAAGGCTGGCTAAAAAACGATTCGGGAAAGGTTGCTTATAAACCTTATCTAATATGATTGCCGGCGTCAATTGATATTCTCTAAAAAATTCTTCCTTCAATTCTTTAGATAACTGATTCTTTAAAATATCCCCCACTAATAATTTCCCTAATACAGCACCACTACCTTCATCTCCTAATATAAACCCTAATGGTGATACTTGATTGATTATTTCAACTCCATCATATTGACAAGAATTAGCTCCTGTACCTAAAATACAAGCAATCCCCGGTTGACGTTGACATAATGCTCGAACAGCAGCCCATAAATCACTTCTAACCTCAATTTTGGCTGATATAAATCGAGCTATAGCTCGTTCTATTATACTATTTTTTTCAGGAAAAGCACAACCTGCTCCATAAAAGTAAACAGATCTAATCGTTGACACATAAGATTGAATTTCAGAAAACAATTTTTTTTCAATCATTTCTACAATATCTGTTTCCGATTGAAAAAAGGGATTGATTCCCTCTGTTTTCGTCTGACAAACAATTTGCCCTTCAGAAATCACACACCAATCCGTTTTAGTCGAACCACTATCCGCTATTAATATCATATCTTTCATTTACTTTTCTTTATTCCTTTTTCCAAACTCCGGATTAATCTTTAAACATGCTGTTACAAGTAAGGTAACCATACAACAAGCCATTACCCACCAAAAAAAGTTCACATAACCCATCTGTTCTTGTAACCATCCAGCTACCATTCCCGGTAACATCAAACCCAATGCCATAAATGCCGTACATATCGCATAATGAGCCGTCTTATGTTCACCCTCTGAATAGTAAATTAAGAACAACATGTAAGCTGTAAATCCAAATCCATAACCAAATTGTTCCACAAAAACACATGCATTAATAATCCATAAGTTACTTGGTAAAGCACTACTCAAATAAATAAAAACTGCATCAGGTAAAGTGATAGCTAAAGCCATCGGCCAAAGCCATTTCTTTAAACCTCCTGATGAAGCAGCAATACCACCTAAAATACCACCTAATGTTAGCCCAATTGTTCCAACTGTACCATAAACAAGACCTATTTCCGCCGTAGACAATCCAAGCCCTCCTACTTCACGAGGATCCACTAAAAACGGAGTTACTAATTTGGTTAACTGAGCCTCAGGAAATCGATAAAGTAACATAAAGAGAATGGCCACTATTGTTTGTTTCTTTTTAAAGAAAGAAATAAATGTACCCAAAAACTCTTTCAATATGGTAGCAGGAGTTACAACCGAAGAGACTTTATCTTCTTTCGGTAAAGGTAACACAAACCGATGATAAAGAAATAAAGCTAAAAATAATCCGGCTAAAATTAAAAACGTAATGGACCATGCCAAAGGAATATTATGGGTTACATTCTCTAAGAAACCAGCGAACATAACCAAAAGACCTTGTCCTGCAATAATTGCCAATCGATAAAATGTACTACGAATCCCTACAAAAAAGGCTTGATCATGGGAATCTAAACCTAACATATAAAAACCATCTGCAGCTATGTCATGTGTAGCAGAACTAAATGCTAACAACCAAAAAACAGCCAATGTTGTT
>JAFYOM010000290.1 GCA_017560165.1 Parabacteroides sp. | reverse complement strand
CCTACCGTACTCATTAATGCAACACTGGCTAAGCCTGTCTTTAAAAAAGATCTTCTAGATTTTCCCATGATATTTTATTCATTATAAGCTATTCTCTACAAATATAGACTTTTTTTAGTGAGCCTAACAAAAGCCTCAAAGAAAAAAAGGTATTTATCCTAATTTTTTAGGACAAATACCTTTTTAACAAAATCGAATTATAGCTTGATTTCTAATTACTTTTTCAAAGCAGCCATACTTTCTTCTATTGATTTGATTTTACTTTCAGCATCAGCCTGCTTCTTACATTCCATTTCAATAACTTTAGCAGGAGCTTTACTTACAAAGTTTTCATTGCTTAACTTCTTCAAAACTGAAGCCAAGAAACCTTGTTGATACTTCAACTCTTCCTGTAATTTTGCTAATTCTTCTTCTACATTAATCATACTTCCTAGAGGAACTGCATATTCTGTAGTACGAACCAAGAATGAAGCTGAACCGGCAGCCTTTTCTTCTGTTTTATTCAAAGAAGAAAGGTTACACATTTTTGAGATAACAGCATTGAACGAATCATCATGTTCACCCAATACTTGCAACTCTAACGTTTCTTTATTTGGGATATTTTTTTGAAGACGGATTGTACGAACACCACCGACAATTTCCTTCACAATTTCAAATCCTTCCAAATATGAGTTATCAACAGGATCTACTTCCGGGATCAAGGCTACCATCAAACTTTCGCCCTCTTTACGAGGTTCCAATGCTTGCCATAACTCCTCAGTAATGAACGGCATAAATGGATGTAACAATCGAAGTAAAACATCAAAGAAACCAAGTGTTGATAAATATGTAGACTTATCAACAGGTTGTTGATAACCTGGTTTAATCATTTCCAAATACCAAGAAGAAAACTCATCCCAGAAGAGTTTATAGACAGCTGTCATCGCTTCGCTTAGACGATATTTACCGAACAAATCATCCATCTCTGCAATGGTCTTATCTAATTGCATCTTGAACCATTTTACAGCTGTAGCAGAAGCTTCCGGTTGTGCAATTGTGCCATCCACTTCCCAACCTTTGATCAAACGGAATGCATTCCAAATCTTATTATTAAAGTTACGTCCTTGTTCACACAATGCATCATCAAAAGGAATATCATTACCGGCAGGAGCAGCCATCATCAATCCCATACGTACTCCGTCAGCACCATATTTTTCAATCAATTCCAATGGATCTGGAGAGTTTCCTAATGACTTAGACATCTTACGACCTAACTTATCACGTACGATACCGGTAAAATAAACATTCTTAAACGGCATGTTTCCACGATATTCATAACCGGCCATAATCATACGAGCTACCCAGAAGAAGATAATATCCGGACCTGTCACCAAGTCGCTAGTTGGATAATAATAATTAATTTCTTCGTTATCCGGATCATTAATACCATTAAACAAAGAGACCGGCCACAACCAAGAAGAGAACCAAGTATCCAAAACATCTTCATCTTGACGCAAATCAGCCATTGTCAAAGCTGTATTACCTGTCTTTTCCTTAGCCATTTCCAATGCTTTCTCTGCAGTTTCAGCCACTACATATCCACCTTCCGGCAAGAAATATGCAGGAATACGATGTCCCCACCACAACTGACGACTGATACACCAGTCTTTGATATTTTCCATCCAATGGCGATATGTATTTTTGAATTTAGGCGGATAGAATTTAATATCATCTTTCATCACCGGTTCCAAAGCAATTTGTGCTAAATGCTCCATCTTCAAGAACCACTGCATAGATAACTTCGGTTCAATCGCCACGTGAGTACGTTCAGAGAAACCAACTTTATTTTCGTAAGCCTCAACCTTTTCCAACAAATCAGCAGCAGCCAAATCTTTTTCAATCTGCTCACGGACATCAAAACGATCCATACCGACATACAGACCTCCTGCTTCACTGATAGTTCCGTTATCATTAAAGATATCAATTGAAGGCAAATTATATTTTTCACCTAACATGTAGTCATTCACGTCATGTGCCGGAGTCACCTTCAAACAACCAGTACCAAATTCAATATCTACATAATCATCTTCAATAACAGGAATGGCACGGTTTACCAATGGAACAATAACCTTCTTCCCCTTCAACCAAGTATTCTTCGGGTCATTAGGATTGATACACATTGCTGTATCTCCCATGATGGTTTCCGGACGAGTAGTAGCAACAACTGCATAACGACCTTCTGGATCACCCTCAACTTTATAACGTAAATAGAACAATTTACTATGTTCTTCTTTATAGATTACTTCTTCATCAGAAAGAGCTGTTAAAGCTTTCGGATCCCAGTTAACCATACGAACCCCGCGATAAATCAAGCCTTTGTTATATAGATCAACAAAAACCTTAATTACACTTTCAGAACGAAGTTCATCCATTGTAAATGCTGTACGATCCCAGTCACAAGAAGCTCCTAACTTACGTAACTGCTTAAGAATGATACCACCATGTTCTTCTTTCCATTCCCAAGCATGTTTCAAGAATTCTTCACGGGTTAAGTCAGTTTTCTTGATACCCTGTTGAGCCAAACGATTAACAACCTTTGCTTCTGTAGCAATAGAAGCATGGTCAGTACCCGGCACCCAACAAGCATTTTTTCCTTGCATACGTGCACGACGAACTAAAATATCTTGAATGGTATTGTTAAGCATGTGTCCCATGTGAAGCACACCTGTCACATTAGGAGGAGGAATAACGACTGTGTAGGGTTCACGACCGTCAGGTTTCGACTTAAAAAGTCCATTGTCTAACCAATACTGATACCACTTCCCCTCTACTTCTGCGGGGTTGTACTTACTTGCAATTTCCATATCTATTTAGTTCTTATTTTATCTTCTATATTTTTAACGGGCAAATATAGCGTAAAATACTCAAATAGAGAAATCAGGATTTTCAAAATTAACAGTATATTAATGTAGTCCTCCTTTACCTTCGATGTTATCAGAAACAGATCTAATGTAATCCAAAAGACATCAGTGGAAATCAGGAATAAAAAAAGGAATCTTAAAATGAAGTTATTCACTTGCACT
Organism: Parabacteroides sp.; assembly: GCA_017560165.1. Taxonomy (GTDB): domain Bacteria; phylum Bacteroidota; class Bacteroidia; order Bacteroidales; family Tannerellaceae; genus Parabacteroides. Next base: position 16,946 of record JAFYOM010000290.1, on the reverse strand, counting down.
ATTGATTGAAAGCCAATATCTTTGTACAATATATATATCCTACTTAAGATATGACAAAACAATCAGTATATGGAGGAGCCGGAAGAAACACAGCTCCTCGCGGCAGAAAACTAACAGTAAAAGAGGCAAACACACTGCTTCCCTTTCTGTTTAGTATTTTAAACCAACAGAGTAAAAGTTCCGTAAAAGCTTTACTTTCTCGCGGACAGATTTATGTAAACGGAAGAGCAACCTCACAGTTCAACACTCCACTCGAACCGGGCGACGAAGTTCTGATCAGTTACGAACGAGGAAAAGTAGAATTCAGTAACCCTTTACTGACCATCATTTGGGAAGATGATGACCTTATCGTTGTCAACAAAAAGGAGGGATTACTTTCTGTGGCAAACAAGCGGGTCAGAGAACGCACAGCTTATCACCTGCTTAGCGACTATGTCAAGAAAAGTAATCCACGCAACAAAATATTCCTGCTTCATCGTTTGGACCGGGATACATCAGGATTAATGATGTTTGCTAAGAATCCAGAGGTACAGAAGTCTTTACAAAGTAATTGGAACACAGCCATCACAGCCCGCACCTATGTCGCTGTAGTGGAAGGAAGACCCGAAAAAGATTCGGATTTGCTTGTCTCCAATCTTGTAGAAAATGAACACATGCAAGTCTATGTTACAACCGAAGGAGACGGAAAAGAGTCAATCACTCGTTATCAAGTACTATCAAGTAACGGCGCCTACTCACTTTTAGCTTTGGATTTAGAGACCGGACGTCGCAATCAGATTCGTGTGCAGATGCAATCCATCGGTCACTCCATCGCCGGAGATTACAAGTATGGTGCAGAGACAGATCCTGCTGGTCGATTAATGCTCCATGCACAACGTCTGTTCTTCATCCATCCGACAACAGGCGAAGAGATGCGTTTCGAAACACGCATTCCCGATAAATTCACTTCTGTAGCAAATAGAAAAAATCGATAAATATTATGAAGAAGTTAGTCAGTATTTTTATGTTTGTGCTTCTTGCAATCGGCATACAGGCACAAATTCATCAACCAGTCACTTGGACGTTTAAATTAGACGATTCCAACACTGCAGAGAAATCACTTATTTTTACAGCAACAGCAGAGAGTGGTTGGCATTTGTATGATCAGAATCTGCCGGAAGGTGGACCGGTCTCTACCTCTTTTAATTTTGAAACCTTAAAAGGAGCTGAATTGGTAGGGAAACCAACCTCTTCCATCAAACCAACCGTTGTATACGACGAACTATTTGCAATGGAACTACGTTGGTATCCGGGAACCGTATCTTTTACTCAAAAAATTAAGGTGACAGATCCTGCAAAGTTCGAAGCTGTAGGCGAAATAGAATTTATGGCTTGCAACGATGAAACTTGTTTACCTCCCGAACGAGTTGAGTTTGCTTTCAATAAAAACCAAATCAGCCAATCAACTATAGCTGCAACAACCGGTACAGCTCAAACCGAACCGGCTAATAACATTACAGCTGAAGAAAAAGTAGTAACGGATAACAACGAAGGTTCAGCAACCTCATCTGAAAGCCAAAAGGTGAATAAGACAACAAGCAGTCCAGCCGAAGTTTCTAACAAATTGACAAATAGTTCTGAACTATGGACTCCGGTTATCGACAAACTAAAAGCTTTTGGCGATACAACCGTTTCTGCGACAGACACCTCTTGGTTGTTTATCTTCTTTGCCGGTTTCTTAGGTGGTTTAGTTGCATTATTAACCCCTTGCGTTTGGCCAATGATCCCAATGACAGTCAGCTTCTTCTTGAAACGAACTAAAGATCGCAAAAAAGCCATTCGTGATGCAATGACATACGGTGTTTCTATCATCGTAATCTATTTGGTTATGGGACTATTGATTACCGGAATATTTGGAGCCAGTGCTTTGAATGATCTTTCAACCAATGCGATATTCAACATTATTTTCTTCCTTCTATTGGTAATCTTCGCCATCTCATTCTTCGGTGCTTTTGAAATGGTATTACCCTCATCCTGGACCAATAAGTTGGATACAAAAGCTGATTCTACTACAGGTATTATCAGTATTTTCTTCATGTCATTTACTTTGGTATTAGTATCATTCTCTTGTACCGGTCCAATCATTGGAACACTTTTGGTACAAGCAGCCTCTATGGGTACAGCAGTCGGTCCGGCTATAGGAATGTTTGGTTTTGCTTTGGCTTTATCTATTCCATTCAGTCTTTTCGCCATCTTCCCGAATATGTTACAAAGTATGCCTAAATCCGGAGGTTGGTTGAACTCTGTAAAAGTAGTATTAGGTTTCTTGGAATTGGCATTAGCGCTTAAGTTCCTTTCTGTTGCTGACTTGGCTTACGGATGGCGCTTGCTAGATCGTGAAGTATTCATCGTCTTATGGATTGTTATTTTTGTATTGCTAGGATGTTATCTGTTAGGTAAGATCAAATTCTCACATGATAGCGATCTACCTTACGTCTCAGTTCCTCGTCTATTCATGGCTATTATCTCATTCAGCTTTGCCGTTTATATGGTTCCGGGTCTTTGGGGTGCTCCTCTAAAAGCAATCAGCGCTTTTGCTCCTCCTTTATATACACAAGACTTCAACCTATATGACAGTGAAGTTCATGCAACTTTCGATGACTATGAATCAGGTATGGCATATGCTAAAAAGGTCAATAAACCTGTAATTATCGACTTCTCCGGATTCGGATGCGTAAACTGCCGTAAGATGGAAGCATCTGTTTGGACAGATCCGAAGGTTAAACAGATTTTAGAAAAAGACTATGTGCTTATTACACTAATTGTGGATGATAAGACTAAATTAGCAGAACCGATAACCATCGAAGAACATGGTAAGACACGTAAATTAAAGACTATCGGTGATAAATGGAGTTACTTGCAACGAAGCAAATTCGGAGCAAACGCTCAACCGTTCTATGTCTTATTGGATGAAAAGGGTGAACCTCTTGGTCCTTCTTACGCATTCAACGAAGACGTTACTCAATACATTCAGTTCCTACAAAATGGATTGAAAGTTTTTAAAGAACAGAAATAAAAAATGTTTCAATAACAGACAATATGTGTCAATATGCCAATCGCTTTTCTTTATAAAGTGGCATATTGACACTTTATTTTTATCAATACTAAAAAAAGATATGGCAACAAGAGAAGAAAAAATAGAGGCATTTGGCAAACTCCTTGATGTAATGGATGAGTTACGCGAGAAATGTCCATGGGATCGCAAACAGACTAACGAAAGTCTCCGTAGCAATACCATTGAAGAGACATACGAACTGTGCGATGCCATTATGAAAAACGACAATTATAATATCAAAAAAGAATTAGGGGATTTGCTTTTACACATTGTCTTTTATGCAAAGATAGGAGAAGAGAAAGAGGTCTTTGATATCAAAGATGTTTGCGATAGTCTTTGTCAAAAACTTATCTATCGACATCCTCACGTTTTTGGAGATGCACAAGCAGATACAGCTGGCAAAGTTGAACAAAGCTGGGAACAACTCAAATTAAAAGAAAAAGGAGGAAACAAAACAGTACTGGAAGGTGTACCTTCTTCACTTCCTTCCATCGTTAAAGCCCATCGTATCCAAGACAAAGCACGTAATGTAGGCTTTGATTGGGAACAACGTGATCAAGTATGGGAAAAAGTTCACGAAGAATTTACAGAATTAAAGGTTGAAATCAACAAGATGGATGCAGATAAAATGGAAGCAGAGTTTGGTGATCTGTTTTTCAGTTTAATCAATGCTGCCCGTCTCTACAAAATCAATCCGGATAATGCTTTGGAACGTACCAATCAAAAGTTTATCCGTCGCTTCAATTATTTGGAAGAACATACTATCAAAGAGGGTAAATCACTAAAGGAGATGCCATTGGAAGAAATGGATCAAATTTGGAATGAGGCAAAATCAAAAGGTTTATAAAAAACAAAAGGGGAACGATTCACATCGTTGCCCCTCCCTTAACTTAAACGCCAAAACTAAATCTAAACAAAAAACACAAATAATGATATTTATCTATCTCTTTTTGCCTTTATCTTTATATCTCTTATTATCTTTCATATATTCTTTGGTAAATTTCTTTTCCGCATCTTTATATTTATAAAGCTTTTTCGGAGATAAAACTTCCTTAAATTTCTGATAATAATCTCTTTCTAACTCAGCTACTCGGATATCCGCTTCTACAGCTTCATTAATCGCTTCCAAATAATCAGCATCACTCGCATTCTTGTTCTGCTTCAACGCCCGAGAAAGCTTTCTATATTTACGACCCGCCTCATACATTTTTTGATGTAACTCATTACAAAGCGGAATAAAAGCAGCAGCTTCATCCGGAGTCAAGCCCATCTCTGCCATGATAAACGCATTTCTTTTTGCCAAATATGCCTCTTTATCAAAGCCTTGTCTCTGATTATTTTGAGCAAAGCTACTAAAAGAACACAATACTACAAACAGAAATACTAATATTTTTTTCATATAAACATCCATTATAAAGAACTCTTTTAAAAGTTATTATTCTTCATTTGATATTTCCTCTTCCAGAAGACAATCCACATATCGTTCTTCTAAATATTCCAAGTAATCCTCCTCTTCAGGTAACAAAACCGGAAGTACATTAGAAGTAACATCCGTTTTTACTAACAATGCATTTTCTTCATTTGTTTGTACAGGACCAACCAGCATCCTGAAAAACAAACCCAATCCGGCAAAAACCGCCGCCAAATACAACCAAGGGCGAACCCGATCCATCAAAGAGATCTCTTTGACCTTCTTCTCTGCAGCCTTTTCTGGTAATTGGCTCATGATATTCACAGTCAATCCCTCCATATACCCTTTCGGGGTTATAAAAGGATTTTTCCTTTTTAAATGGTCCAGATTGTTCTGTTCAGTTTTCATATCACATCTCTATTTGTTTTATTTGGACAATTTAGAATCAAAAAGGTTTAAACATCTTTTGTTAAAAACTCTTCTACTTTTTTTACTGCATGATGATATGACGCTTTCAAAGCTCCTACCGATGTTCCTAGAATCTCAGATATATCCTCATATTTCATATCATCAAAGTACTTCATATTAAAAACAATTCGTTGTTTTTCCGGTAACGTAAGTATCGCTTCTTGTAATTTTAGTTGTACAGCATCTCCATCAAAATAATCATCACTCTTCAAACGTTCTAACATAAACACATCTGTATCATCCATTGAAATCTGATTCTGTGCCCGCTGACGTGATAAAAAAGTGATACATTCATTCACCGCAATTTTATACAACCAAGTGGATAACTTAGCCTCTCCTCGAAAGTAATCGATATTGGCCCATGCCTTCATAAAAGTATTCTGTAATAAATCATTCGCATCATCATGACACAATACCATCTTTCGAATTTGCCAATACAACTTTTCCCCATAAAAGTTAACAACCTGGGCAAAAGCATCACGTTGAAAACTCGGATCCCGCAATTGTTTTACAATCTCTTCCTCTCTATATTGTTGCATCCTCACCTACTAATTTGGGGTAATTATAACATAGACTATAAACTTTTGAAAAAGTTTAAACCAAGTTCATAAAAAAATAAAAACCTGCCCTTAAAAAGAACAGGTTTTTATTTTTCTATTTAGTAAGAAGGGATTACATCATACCTCCCATGCCACCCATACCTGGGTTCATTGCCGGAGCAGCAGGAGTTTCTTCTTTCTTATCTGCAATCACACATTCTGTAGTTAAGAACATACCTGCAATAGAAGCAGCATTTTCCAAAGCTACACGAGTTACCTTAGCTGGGTCAATTACACCTGCAGCACACAAATTTTCATATCTGTCTGCACGAGCATTGTAACCAAAGTCACCCTGACCTTCTTTTACTTTCTGTACAACAACAGCACCTTCTTTACCAGCGTTAGCTACAATCTGACGCAAAGGTTCTTCGATTGCACGTTTAACAATTTCGATACCGGTTGTTTCATCTTCGTTTTCACCCTTCAATCCTTCTAAAGAAGCAATTGCACGAATGTAAGCAACACCACCACCTGGAACAGTACCTTCTTCAATAGCAGCACGAGTAGCATGCAAAGCATCATCTACACGGTCTTTCTTTTCCTTCATTTCAACTTCAGATGGAGCACCAACATACAATACAGCTACACCACCGGCCATCTTAGCCAAACGTTCCTGAAGTTTTTCTTTATCATAGTCAGAAGTTGTATTTTCGATCTGCATTTTGATCTGACCGATACGAGCCTGGATTGCATCCTTATCACCAGCACCATTTACAATAGTTGTTGTATCTTTATCTACTGTAATCTTTTCAGCAGTACCCAACATATCCATTGTAGCACCTTCCAACTTCAAACCTTTTTCTTCTGAAATAACAATACCACCTGTCAATACAGCGATATCTTCCAACATAGCTTTACGACGATCGCCGAAGCCCGGAGCCTTCACTGCACAGATTTTCAAAGAACCACGTAAACGGTTTACAACCAAAGTAGCCAATGCTTCGCTATCGATATCTTCTGCGATGATCAACAAAGGACGACCACTCTGAACTGTCGGTTCAAGAATTGGAAGAAGATCTTTCAATACAGAGATTTTCTTTTCATAGATCAAGATGTATGGGTTTTCCATTTCGCATTCCATCTTTTCTGTATTTGTTACAAAATACGGAGAGATGTAACCACGATCAAACTGCATACCTTCTACTACATCAACTGTTGTTTCAGTACCTTTAGCTTCTTCTACTGTAATAACACCTTCTTTCTTTACTTTCTGCATAGCTTCTGCAATCAATTTACCGATTGCATCATCACCGTTTGCAGAAATCTTAGCAACGTGTTCAATCTTCTCAAATTTATCTCCTACTTCTTCAGCCTGTGCAGCAATGCTTTCAACTACTTTTGCAACCGCTTTATCGATACCACGTTTCAAATCCATTGGGTTTGCACCAGCTGTTACGTTCTTCAAACCTACACCAATAATAGACTGTGCCAATACAGTTGCAGTAGTAGTACCGTCACCTGCATTATCATTAGTTTTAGAAGCTACTTCTTTAACCAATTGAGCACCCATATTTTCAAACGGGCAAGCCAATTCGATTTCTTTAGCAACAGTTACACCGTCTTTTGTAATATGAGGAGCACCAAATTTCTTTTCAATAATCACATTACGACCTTTCGGGCCTAATGTTACTTTTACAGCATTTGCCAATTCGTCCACACCTTTTTTCAAAAGGTCGCGGGCATCCATATCATATTTAATTTCTTTTGCCATAATATTATGTTCCTTTATTTTTATTCTTATTTATAATTAGATAATTGCTAAAATATCAGACTGGCGCATGATTAAGTATTTTTCACCTTCCAATTCGATTTCTGTACCTGCATATTTACCATACAATACAGTATCACCATTCTTCACAACCATTTCTTCATCTTTAGTTCCGTTACCTACGGCAACAACTTCACCTTTTAAAGGTTTTTCTTTTGCTGAATCTGGAATAATGATTCCGCCAAGTGTCTTTTCTTCTGCTGCAGCCGGCTTAATTAGCACTCTATCTGCTAATGGTTTAATGTTCATTGTTTTTATCGATTTATATAGTTAATAATATTATAAATTTATTTTGTCATACGTATAGTTCTATACGAATATTGTGCCAAAGCAAATTGTCTTAAAAAGACTGACATTTTAACATGTTCTGACAACAAATATGCTAAAATGTCTGACAATATGCCTCCTTTTATACAAAAGAACTTCTTTATTACAACATTTATTGAATAAAGAAGTTCAAAAATTATGGAATAGACTTATTTAAAATCGCTCTATCAACTCTTCAACAGTGACAAGTTCCTGTTCTCCTGTCAACATATTCTTCAAATTGATTTTACCTTCATTCATCTCGTTTTCACCTACAATCGCTACATAAGGGATCTTTTTAGTATCCGCATAACCCATCTGCTTTTTCATCTTAGCAGATTCCGGATATAACTCTGTACGAATACCGGCCGCACGTACTTTTGAAATCAATGGAAGTAAATAGTTTTCCTCTTTCTCTCCAAAGTTCACAAATAACAATTGAGTGGTTTGCAAAGAATCTGCCGGATACAAATTCAACTGGTTCAAAACATCAAAAATACGATCTGCTCCAAATGAAATACCTACACCGGAAACACCATCCATTCCAAAGACTCCGGTTAAATTGTCATAACGACCACCACCGGTAATACTTCCGATTTGTACATCTAAAGCTTTCACTTCAAAAATTGCACCTGTATAATAGTTCAAACCACGAGCCAAAGTCAAATCCAACTCCAATTCAGCGTTCAATGTCAATTTATCGATACGATCCAAGATAAATTCCATCTCAGCAACGCCTTTCATCGCTATATCCGATGATCCTAATACCTGCTTCAACACCTCCATCTTTTCACGGTTTGAGCCACTCAGCATAATGATCGGCTGTAAACGTGCAATCGCCTCTTCCGACAAGCCTTTTGAACGAAGTTCTTCATTGACATTATCCAATCCAATCTTATCCAGCTTATCAATCGCAACCGTAATATCGACAATCTTATCAGCCTCTCCGATAACCTCAGCTATACCGGATAAGATCTTACGATTGTTCATCTTAATACATACACGAATTCCAAACCGACGGAACACTTCGTCCATAATTTGAATCAATTCCACCTCATTCACCAATGAATTGGAACCAACCACATCTCCATCACATTGATAGAACTCGCGGTAACGCCCTTTCTGAGGACGATCGGCACGCCAAACAGGCTGTATCTGATATCGTTTAAAAGGAAAAGTAATCTCATTACGATGTTGAACCACAAAACGAGCAAAAGGGACTGTCAAATCATAACGTAATCCCTTTTCACAAGCTTTCACTCCAAATTTAACAGCATTACGTTCTGAGAGTTCTTCATCCGTGATTCCGGAAAAACAATCACCGGAATTTAAAATCTTAAACAAAAGTTTATCACCCTCTTCACCATATTTACCCATCAACGTAGATAAATTCTCCATAGCTGGTGTTTCAATCTGCTGAAACCATATAAATGATAAACTTCACGAATTGTATTGAATATATAATTACGTTTCGCCATCTCTTCCGGCGAAAAATCTCTTGTACCCTTTGGGATAGACGGTTTCTGCATACTCTTTTCTTTTATTATGACTGACAAAGATAGTAATAAATATCGTTTAGTCTCACTATTCTTGACTACCCAACTCCTAAATCCACATTATTAAATAAGATTTCAATACCCGGTTCATCTTTTATTAGAGGATAAACTTCCTCCTTAAACCATGAGACAAGAAGCTCATCTCGCTTTATAGCTGTACTATTATTACAAAACAAATTGATACTGAAATATTCAAAATACTTTTTAGCCTCAGCAATATCCTTTAATATACGTTCTTTAGTCTCTCCCTGAGTTCCACAAAGCAGACAAACCCCTTGAAAATAACGGGCAACGTCTTGAGGTTGTACAGTAGTTGCTACCCCTTTATTCCATTTTTGACGCAAAACAGGATCAAAAGTTTCAATGCCACAACGAAACTTCACCTTCACAAAAGGAAATTGTTTGGCAAATGCATCCAAACGAGAACGATACATATAATGCATTTCAAACCACAACGTATGTATCTGTTTATCCTCAACAACGCGTTTAAGTTCTGCGATCGTTTGACTATCCAACTCCATCCCGGAACCGGAATTAATCACATCTAAAACGCCATAAACGCCTGTCACTTGTTCCAAAACTGCACGATTCACTTCAAAGGGATCACCACTTAGATCTGTATGATAATCACAAAAAGTACATTTCTTCCATCGACAGCCTGTACCCTGTAACAACACAAACTCACGAGGCATTTTAGTTTCAATCACTGCATATCTATCCATCACCCTATATATTAACCCAACGCTTAATCCAATGAATTGCGACATAAGCCATTGGCGTTCCAAAAATTACTTCAATAAATAATTTAGCAAAATATTGGAAAAGAATCATCATCAATAAATCATGAGTTGAGACGACACCTACAAATGCAATCAACACAAAAGGGAGTGTATCAAATAGATAACCAACAATAGAGCTACTAATCGTTCGCACCCAAAGATGACGTCCTCGCATTTTGATTTTTATTTTTTCCATCAACCACGCATTGGATAATTCACCTAAAAGGAATCCTGTTAAAGAGGCCAATACAATACGAGGAACATACGTAAAAATATGGTTGTAAGCATTGGTCGTTTCCGATAAATAATCAGGAGAAGGGAGCCAAACTCCTATCTGAGTACAACAGACCAAAAGAATATTACAGAGAAATGTAATCCATATCACTTTTTTAGCAGTGCGATACCCCCATATCTCTGTCAAAACATCACCTAACATATAGGCAAAAGGGAATGTGATAGTCCCCGCATCAAAATAAATAAAACCAAAGATACTGATTATTTTTACAGCCATCACGTTTGAAACGAGATACAACGTAACAAACATCGCAGTGACAACCATCAAGAAGGTATAACTGTTATCTCGGTTTTTTAAAGGGTTTTCCGTAACCTTATCCATAAGTCTATTTATTTAAAGCGACAAAGATAATGCATTTTCAGAAATAATCTTTATTTTTGTTATTTGAACTAAAATTACAAAATCATGAGATTCAACACACTAAAAAATGCATTTCTAATCCTCTGCATGTTATTTTTCACTGGCAATATCCTTCATGCAGCAGATTCAAACAATGGAGAGAGTTCACTTCCTACAAGTATTTATACCGGACTACAAGGGAAATACCATGTGCAAGGTATAGCAATTGACAAAGAAAAAGGTCACATTTATTTTTCTTTCACTACTAGATTAATCAAAATGGATTTAAAGGGGAATCTTATCGGTAGTGTTGAAGGATTAACCGGGCATCTAGGATGTTTGACGAGAAATCCGGTAGATGGACGTATTTACGGTTCTTTAGAATATAAGAACGATGCAATCGGTAAAGGTATTGCAGGAGAGAAAGCAGAAAAACGAGACAATGCTTTTTATATTGTAATTTTTGATCCGGATAAAATCACCCGCCCTAACATGAGTGCAGAAAAGGATGGAGTCATGACCAGTGTCTACCTAAAAGAGGTGGTAGATGATTTTGAAGCAACAGTCATCCATAAAGGAGAAGAGATCAAACATCGCTACGGTTGTGCCGGCATTGACGGTGTAACATTTGCACCAGAAGTAGGTAAAAAAGATGGAAAGATGCTTCTTTATGTATCTTATGGTATTTACAATGACCTTAAGCGTACTGATAACGACTATCAAGTCATGCGTGCCTACGACACAAGCAAATGGAGCAAATACGAAAATCCTTTATCTCAAGAAAATATGCATAAACAAGGTCCTGCTAAAAGCAAAGATCTTTATTTTGTCTATACAGGAAACACCGATTGGGGTATTCAAAACTTAGCCTATGATCCTGCAACCGGTAATATGTTAGCTGCTGTTTATAAAGGTAAAAAGAAAGAGTTTCCTAACTTCGCTTTTTTCATGTTTGACTGGAGTAAACCGGCAAAGAAAATGCAACTAAAAGGATACGATGGAAAGATGATACAAAAAACCATTCCTTTAGCATCTCAAGGTATTTATGATGAAAAAACAGGTACTTACGGATGGCATTTTAAATTTGGAGTAACAGGACTTTGTCCTCTAGGTAATGGTTATTTCTATATCTCTCACTCTAACAGCAAACCTCAACAAAGTTGTACGGCAAAACTTTATAAATGGACAGGAGCACCTGATGGTCCTTTCCAATTAGTAACGGAATAAGCCTTTTTGGCTTATTCCCGTTCTCTTGCTCCTAAAAAGAGCATGATGTAATACAACAATGAAGCTAAAGAGCCCAAAGCAGCTACGACATACGTATAAGCCGCTGAACGCAAAGCATCTTCTGCTTTATCATGTGTATAGACATTTGTGATACCGGCATTGCTTAACCAAGCCAAAGCACGCTGACTTGCATTGATTTCAACCGGCAAAGTAACAAAACTAAACAAAGTGGTTGATGCAAACAAGATGATACCAAATAACATCAATTGAGGGAAAGAGTGTAACAACAACATACCACCTAAGATAACCCATTGCACATATTTTGAAGCAAAACTTACTACCGGAACCAATGCTGAACGCATCTTCAACGGAGCATAAGCAGCTGCATATTGTACGGCATGTCCACATTCATGAGCTGCCACCGCAGCCGCAGCTATACTGTTGCTATAATAAACAGACTCACTTAAATTCACCGTTTGATTAACCGGATTATAATGGTCAGTCAAATGTCCAGGTGTAGAAATCACCTTTACATCATAAATACCATTATCACGCAACATTTTTTCTGCGACCTCTTTCCCGGTCATGCCATTCGGCATCGGAACTTTGGAATACTTTTCAAATTTACGTTGAAGTCGAGAAGAGACCAACATGCCTAAAAGCAAAAAAACAATAACTATCACCCAATACATACTCATATTCTATACATTAAAAAATTCTTATCATACAAAACAAAAAGCTTGCCAAAACAAAAATGGCAGAAGAATCCATTTCCATTGTGGTTCTTCTGCCATTTTGTATGATTTTACAGTTTTAATCTTCCGTATATCTGACAATTGTTTGTTCACGGTCAGGACCAACCGATACGATCTTAATAGGAACTTGCAATTCTTCTTCTAAAAATGCGATATAAGCATTGAATTCTTCAGGGAATTCATCTTCACTCTGCATTTTTGTCATATCCACATTCCAACCCGGCATTTCTACATATACAGGTTGAATAGTATCATTGATTTCAAATGGGAATTCAGTTGTTTCCTTTCCATCGATATTATAAGCGACACAAGCTTTTACTGTTTCAAAACCATCCAAAACATCACTCTTCATCATGATCAATTGAGTAACACCATTAATCATAATTGCATATTTTAATGCAACCAAGTCAATCCAACCACAACGACGTTCACGCCCTGTTACTGCTCCATATTCATGACCAATCTGACGAATCTTATTTCCAATCTCATCAAATAATTCAGTTGGGAAAGGACCACTACCTACACGTGTACAATAAGCCTTGAAGATTCCGTACACCTCTCCAATATTACGAGGAGAAACTCCTAGACCTGTACAACAACCAGCACAAACAGTATTAGAAGAGGTTACAAACGGATAAGAGCCAAAGTCAATATCCAACAATGTACCTTGAGCTCCTTCAGCCAAAACAGATTTACCAGCTTTCAAATAGTTATTAATCACATGTTCACTATCAATCAAGTTAAACTGTTTTAGATATTCCAAAGCATTTAACCATTGCGCTTCTAATTCAGTTATATCATACTCATAATTCAAAGAGCGCAAAATAGCTTCATGTCTAGCTTTGGCAGCTGCATATTTTTCTTCAAAATTATACAATAAGTCACCAACACGTAATCCATTACGACTGATCTTATCTGTATAAGTCGGGCCAATACCTTTACCTGTTGTACCAATTTTACCGGCTCCCTTAGCCGCTTCATACGCAGCATCCAATACGCGATGAGTAGGTAAAATCAAATGAGCCTTCTTTGAAATATAAAGCTGTTTGGTCAAATCATGTCCACTAGCTGCAAGAGCTTCAGCTTCCTGCTGGAACAATAACGGATCCAAGACTACGCCATTTCCGATAACGTTGATTTTTCCACCTTGGAAAATTCCTGAAGGGATGGAACGCAACACATATTTCTCACCGTTAAATTCCAACGTATGTCCTGCATTGGGTCCTCCTTGAAAACGAGAAATTACATCGTAATTCGGAGTTAACACATCGACTACTTTACCTTTGCCTTCGTCACCCCATTGCAATCCTAATAAAACATCTACTTTCATTTCTTTATTTTATAGACAATTAATACTCCTATTATTTTCGCAGATTACGCTTTTTACATTTACCACACATACCATAAACATATAACGCATGATACTCCGGACTAAAACGCCCCATTTTCAATGCTCTAATACGATCTTTCAATTCGCCCTCTTTCAACTCACGAACCGTTCCACACTTGGAACAGACTAAATGAGCATGCGTTTCTGCTAAAAATCTTAATTCATATTGAACCGCTTGCGTCATAAACTGATGTCGTAAAATCAAACCACAATCTTCTAAGACATCCAATGTATTATAAACTGTAGCCCGACTGACATGAAACCCCAACTCTTCCAATCTCTGATGCAACATACACATATCGAAATGTCCCGTAATCTGAAATATACAATCTAATATTGCATATCGTTCTTCCGTCCTACGTAGTTTTTTCTCTACGAGATAATTGGTAAACTGATCTCGTATTTCAGTGTATTTCTTTTTCGAATCCATTATTCAAGTCACGATCCCACGCGAATGGCAAAGTTAACGCATTTATTTTAAACGCAAAGTTTTAATGGCAATATTCAAATTCAAATTTTAAATCATTATAGAATTCTTGCTGTTCCGGGATATCTGACTGTTCCATACGAGCAAATTCTACCAAAACTTGACGCGCCTTCTCCTCCGACTGTCTTCCATACCACTTCAAAGCATTTAATGCAGCCTGTTTTTCAAACCATGTTGCTCCAAACGAATCACAAGCAAGTGTTCGTACAGCCTCTACCCAAAACAAATTAAAATGAGCTGATGCTATTTGCTGATTAGAGACAAACAGATTGACAAAAATTAAAAATGCGACCGTCCGAGCATAAATATCTTCTCGGTTATACAACAAATGAGCTGCTACCTCATCCGGCTCCTCGATCTTACACAACAGATTACGAGCCAACTGTTCTGCTATTTCCATATAAGGGATAGCACTCACCCACTCTTCTACCTTTGCATGTGTAAACTGCTCGTAAGGATATAACATCGTTGCCAATATTTTCAACTCCCGTACATCCTCTTTCCACAAGGCTTCTGCCAAATCGGCAGAAGCTTGTTCTTTATAATCCTGTGCAATCTGTTTTAATTCAGGGAAAGGGACACCAAATATCAATTTGTAGTTCATTCCCTTTTCCCGCATACTTGTAGAGATAACGCCATTCATGGCTAAACGTAAACGCTTCCGTATATCTCTAATCTGTTCCTGCATAAACTTTACTCTTAATTATAAGAAGGTAAGAATGAATAATCACGGCTATAACGTTGCATCTGTTCGATATACCCTTCAGTATAATCCAATACAATATCTGTCACCTCTCCTTTATCATTCTTCACCTCTTTCATAACCGGATTAACAAATCCCTTATATGGAGCCAAATTCAATTTAGCATATCGATCCAACACTTCTGCATGTAACTCCTGATCAACCTTTACCGCATACTCTTCCACCATTTTCTTTCCGGCAGCAAAATCACCTTCGCTCTTGATACGCTGAACTTCTGCTAACAATGTACCAAACAATTCACGCAATTTAGCATAATCATTCACCACCACAAATGTCTTACCATCACGTTTCTTTAATTCAACTACATTCTCAGCTTTACCCTTTTCATAAGCCCATTTTGCAATCAACTGACGATTACGCATGTGTGCTTCTTCTACATCTTTACCCAATTCAACACGCACCAACTGTGTCATCAAGCCATTCATCATATACTTATAATATTCAGTCTTATAAGCTTCACCATCAGGCACAAGACCTAATTCTACCATTTTAGCATCAGCTAAATAATACAATCCAAAAAGATCGGCACGAGCCTCTTCCAAAGTAGAACCATAAGCTTTCAATGCTTCAGGATCTGTTCCTTGTAACAATTTACCGGAACCATGTCCCAAACATTCATGTAAATCTGTATGTAGATTATCTGTTAAGAATCCATATTTCTTCAAGCCTTCACGTTCAACATCACTCCAAACAAATTCTTCTCCAAAGCCATTTCCTTGTGAAGCCTTATCATAAGCTTCTGTGATATTTTCAATTGTTACAGATTTAGAGCCATGGTCACGACGAATCCAGTCCGCATTCGGCAAGTTTATACCAATCGGTGTAGCCGGATAACAATCACCTCCTAACATCGCAACAGTAATAACCTTTGCACTAACTCCCTTAACAGTCTCTTTCTTGAAACGTTTATCCATCGGAGAATGATCTTCAAACCACTGTGCATTATCACTAATCACTTTGGTACGTTTAGTTGCCTCCTTATTAATAAAGTTCACCACAGACTCCCAACTAGCTTTCATGCCAAATGGATCACCATACGTTTCAATAAAACCATTTACAAAGTCAACATCTGAAGTTGTATCCTTTACCCACAAAATAGAATAAGCATCAAACGTTTTCAAATCTCCGGTTTGATAATATTCAATCAATTTTTCAATAATTGCTTTCTGTGTTTCATTTTCAGCAAAAGGAACAGCCTTTTGTAATTCAGCTACGATCTTTTCAATGGCAGCCGAATAAGTTCCACCAACTTTCCAGACCTTTTCCATCAACTTTCCATTCTCTTTTACCAAACGGCTGTTCAAACCATAAGAGATAGGAGAAATGGTATCCTTGCCCATCTTCATTTTGGCATAGAATGTTTCTGCCTCTTTCTGTGTCACACCTTCACCATAGTAGTTATTAGCTGAAGCTTGAATCAAATCGGCATCCCCACTCTGAACTGTACGCTTAGCCATCACCTTTGCATCAAAGATAACCGGACTGATTTCTGCTACAAACTGGTCAACGGTCTGTCCTTCTCGAAGAGGAAGAGCCGAAGCATCTACCTGCGCCATACAGTTCTTGAAAAACTCAGGAGTGAAACCCGGAACAAACTTATCTTCCGCATAATGATGATGAATACCATTCGCAAACCATACACGTTTTAAATAGGTTTCCAAAGCTACAAACTGAGGATCTTTTCGGTCTCCTTTATAGTTATTATAAAT
>JAFYOM010000289.1 GCA_017560165.1 Parabacteroides sp. | reverse complement strand
GGTCCAAATGGAGGATTTCCTCCTGGAAACTTTGGAAATCCTGGAGAATTTTAATAAAAATATTTATACGATTTCATATAGTTCTATCCCTTTGCTAAGGGATAGAATATTTTTGTGGTTATCTATTTTTTCTATATATTTGCATCGTAGAATGATGGTGTAACTGTTTGTAGCCGCAGATAGTTAGTAAAAGGGAATCCGGTGAGAATCCGGAGCTGTACCCGTAGCTGTAAGTTTTATAATCCCATCGGTAATTCTTTTTGCCACTGAATGCAATTTGTATTTGGGAAGGTCGCTGATAAGGGAAAACAAGCCAGAAAACCTGCCATGGTTCATTTAACTTAATCTCTCGGGTAAAGAGATTGAAGATTCTGGAATTTATGCAACATGTATTTTTAAGAAGGTTGTTAGCCCTATGGGTTTTATGGCTGTTTTCGTTTATAACGTTGTATGCGCAAGTCGTAGATACGACAAAGGTCCATCAATTATCAGGTGTAGAGGTGGTGAAGAAGATTCGTCCTTCTGTATCCAGAGAAAGTACACCGCTTCAGATAATGGATAAAACCGGTATTGAACGCTTAGGACTACAGGATTTGTCGGAAG
Source organism: Parabacteroides sp. (assembly GCA_017560165.1). Classification (GTDB taxonomy): domain Bacteria; phylum Bacteroidota; class Bacteroidia; order Bacteroidales; family Tannerellaceae; genus Parabacteroides. The sequence continues at coordinate 3,238 of JAFYOM010000289.1, read as the reverse complement.
TGGTTAAACGGTTTTCAGGGGTTACTGTTCAGGATTATGGTGGTATAGGAGGTTTAAAGACTGTTTCTGTTCGTAGCTTAGGTTCTAAACATACGGCTGTTAATTATGATGGTGTAACAGTGACGGATGCACAGAATGGACAGGTGGACATCAGTCGTTTCTCATTGGATAACGTCGATATGGTCTCTTTATCTATAGGACAGTCTGATGATATATTTCAGACAGCACGTGTTTTTGCTTCAGCTGGTGTTTTGAACATAAAGAGTATTCGACCGGTTTTTTCTTCTCGTCCTTTCCGTATAAAAGCACAAGTTAAGACAGGATCGTTTGGTTTTGTTAATCCCTATTTACGTTACGAGCAACAGTTAGGGAAACGTTGGGCTTTAAATGGACAATTGGATTGGCAACGTGCGGATGGATGCTATTCTTATTCTTTAAAAAATGAACAAACGGAAGAAACGGGAAAGCGGAAAAATAGTGATATTCAATCATTACGTACGGAATTGAATTTATTTGGCGATTTAGGAAAAGGAGGTGAACTTTCTTTGAAGGGATATTATTATGATTCGGAAAGGGGGTTGCCTGGTTCTGTTATCTTATATAACGATTATAGAAAAGAACGACTTTGGGATAAGAATTATTTTTTTCAAGGATATTACAAGAAACAATTGAGCTCTCGTTTCTCTTTACAGACACAAGCTAAATATAATTACGCATGGAATCGTTATGTGGATTTTAACAATAGCTATGCCTCTGGAGAACAGGAGGATTTGCATACACAAAGAGAGTACTATTTATCGGTTGGGGGGCTTTATACTCCTATTCAAAACTTATCATTTTCTCTTAATACAGACTTCTTTGTCAATACATTGAAGAATAATTTACCTAATTGTCCATTTCCTACTCGTTATTCTTCTTTGTCAGTAGTGGCAGCTCAGTATAAGAATAGTAGAATAACTGCTACTGCAAGTTTACTAAATACCTTTATTACGGAAAATGTAAAAGAGGGAAATAGGCCTGCTGATAGAAAAAGACTTTCTCCGGGAGTTAGCCTTTCTTGGCGAATATTAGAAGAACAGAATTTACGTGTACGAGCTTCCTATAAGGATATATTCCGCGTACCGACTTTTAACGATATGTATTATTTAAGAATAGGTAATACCAATTTAAAACCTGAAAAAACAACACAATATAATCTGGGTGTGACTTGGAGTGGAGAGGTTTCTCCTTTGTTTTCCTATTTGAATGTTACGGTTGATGGGTATTATAATAGAGTGAAAGACAAAATTATAGCGTTACCCACTTTGTATGTATGGAAAATGATGAATTTTGGAGAAGTCTCTATTGGAGGTATTGATGCCAATGTCTCTGCAGAGATCTTCTGTAATTCCTCCTTATCTGTTTTATTACAAGGTAATTATACCTGGCAGCATGCGATAGATATTACGGATGCGTCAGCTAAAAATTATAAAGATCAGATTCCTTATACTCCGAGACATGCGGGGTCTGCCTCTGTCTCTCTTCTGAATAAATGGGTGAACGTCTCTTATCTGTTGACTTGTGCCGGTGATCGATATGCTTTGCCGCAGAATATAGAGGATAATCGGATTGATGCTTATGTGGAACAGACAATCTCGGTTAATCGAGAATTTCAATTAGGAGATTGTCGGTTGAGATTACAAGGGGAAGTGTTGAACATTGGGAATATAAATTATGAGATAATCAAGTATTATCCCATGCCAGGATGTTCGTTTCGCATATTAGTTGCATGTAGTTTTTAATCTTTAATATAATATGAATATGAAAAGAAATTTATTGTGGATGTTTATGCTATGTGCATGTCTGAATGTGTTGTTGGTCTCTTGTGAGAAGGATGATCCTATTCCTGAAAATAAAGATCCAGAAGAATCTTTAGTCTCGTCCATGAAGGGTGTGTATATCTTGAATGCTGGTAATTGGAAAAGCAATAATGCTACATTGGACTATTATGATCCGGAAACGAAATCAATCTCTTCTAAAGTATTCGTTGCAAAGAATGGCCGAGGGTTAGGGGATACAGCCAATGATATGGTTATTTATGGCTCTAAGATGTATATTGTGGTGAATATGTCTGGAACGATCGAGGTTACAGACTTATCCGGAAAGTCGATTCAAACAATCAGCCCGAAAGATGAGTCGGGTGAACCTCAATTGCCACGTATGGCCATAGCTACTCAGGGAAAGGTGTTTGTCTCTTTATTTGACGGTCATGTGGCGTGTATAGATACAACCTCTTTAGAGATTATAAAGAAAGTAAAGGTTGGAGCAAATCCGGAAGGAATTTGTGAATTAAATGGTAAATTGTATGTTGCTAATTCGGGAGGGTATAATCCGGTACCTGATTCAACATTGTCGGTGATTGATTTGCAAACATTAAGCGTTGAAAAGGAGCTGCTTGTTACTTGTAACCCTAAAACCATACAGAAAGATAATGCAGGTAATTTGTATGTATTATCATTAGGTAATTACGGTGATATACCGGCAACTTTACAACAGATAGATGTCGTTTCTGGTAAATGTAAAGTGATAGAAACGAATAGTGAATTGATCTCCTCTGTAAATAAAGATAAGATTTATATTTATAGTGCTAAACAAGAAAATTGGGTAGTTACAGAATATGGATTTAAGGTTTATGACATACAAAAAGGAACGATGGTTACTCCTCACTTTATTACAGATGGAACAGTTGTCGATAATACGTATTGTATGAATGTGGATCCTGTTTTAGGGAATGTATATATCGGTACGTCTGATTATGTAAATACAGGAGATATGTTTGTTTTCTCTCCGGAAGGAAAATTACTTGATAAGTTGGCTGTATCTGGATTGAATCCGATGGGTGCTTATTTTCTGACAGAAAAGAAATAAAGATTATTGAATGAAATATTGGGTTAGTTTTATTTTTGTTTTTTGGGTTGTGGCTTGTTCACAACCTAAAAAAACATTACAGGAGGAGGTCTGTTTTTCGGATACGATTAAGTATGCGAATGGATTTTCTGTGCGATATTTTGAAGATTATACGGCTGTAGATATTCGTGATCCATGGGATAGTACCCGTTTGTTACAAAGATATCTGTTGGTCGATCGAAATAAAGTTATTCCTAAAAAACTTCCAACAGGAACGGTGGTTCCTATACCCGTACAGAATATAGTTGTATATACAGCTGTACATGCGGCTATTATAGAGCAATTAGGAGAG
>JAFYOM010000033.1 GCA_017560165.1 Parabacteroides sp. | reverse complement strand
TGATATTATTATGAAAATATTATCATTAATTGGGGTATGGCTAATAGCCATACCCTTGTTTTTTCAACTCTCCGCACAGACATTCGACTACAATCAAGTGGCTCCACATCCACGCCTATTGATGAAAAAGGGAGAGGAACAAAAAATCAAAGAAAACATCCAAGGTAAGCCGGAGATGTTAGAGGTCTATAACCAAATCATTTCAGAAGCAAACAAACTACTGATTCAACCGACAGAGACCTTTACAAAGGTAGGGATACGTTTTTTGACTAAATCATTAAACCGTATCTTAACCCTATCATTTGCCTATCGTATGACCGGCGATGAGAAATTCCAATTACGAGCTGAACAAGAAATGGTCGCATTGGCCTCTTTTGAAAGCTGGAACCCTTCTCATTTTTTGGATGCAGCAACCGTAACGTTGGCTATGGCTATCGGCTACGACTGGCTATACGATCAATTACAACCGGAGACTAAACAGTTGGTTCGTGAAGCTATTCTCCAAAAAGGAATCGCACCTTCCAAAGTCAAACCGAACAACAAGTTTTTATCTGCGGTCCACAACTGGAATCAAGTATGTAATGCCGGTATGATTTTTGGAGCATTAGCCCTATTGGAAACAGACCGAGAAGAATCTATTGAAATTATAGAACGTTCCATTAAATCGTTACCGACAGCTATGGCAGCATATGGTCCAGATGGTAACTACCCGGAAGGATATGCCTATTGGGGATATGGGACTTCGTTCAACGTATTACTGATTGCCGGTTTAGAATCGGCTTTTGAGAAAGATGGAGGATTAAGCCAAACTCCCGGCTTTATTGAATCAGCCCGTTTCATGCAATACATGATCGGATCGAGCCATATACCATTCAACTATAGTGATTGTGGAACTAAGATGTCCGGATTTCCGGCTATGTATTGGTTTGCATCAAAAGCAAATGATCCCTCTCTTCTATGGAGTGAAAAGACATTTTTATCTCAAGGGGGTTCTTATATCAAAGATCAATACAAACCGTTGATGCTTATCTATGGTTCTCATTTCTCATTGGATCAGGTGACACCTCCTACCGAAAAGGTATGGACAGGTCGTGGCCGTGTACCGGTAGTCCTTGTGAGAACCGATTGGGAAAAAGATAAAGGTTGTTATTTGGCCATCAAAGGTGGTGAAGCGCATGAAAATCATGCTCACATGGATGGCGGTTCCTTTGTTTTTGACGCATTAGGTGTTCGTTGGGCCGGTGATTTAGGTTTGCAAGATTACCACTCTTTGGAAAAAGAGAATTTGAACATTTGGGATCGTACTCAAACAGGAGATCGTTGGCGTGTATTCAGATACCATAACACCGCTCATAATACATTAACCGTAAATGAGAAAGATCATTTTGTAGATGGTATGGTTACATTTAACCAAGTCTACCGAAAAGGGAACAAATTGGGTGGCGAATTAAATATGGCTCCTCTCTTTGGTGGAGCTTTGAAAAAAGCGACTCGCGAAGTAGTTTTGATAAACGAAAGCTACTTACAAGTAACAGATCGTATACAAGCAGCCAATGAAGCAGCTTCAGTTCGCTGGACTATGGTGACCGGTGCGACACCTAAACAGATTGACAAACGAACTTTGGAATTAACCCAAGAGGGAAAACGATTAAAAATGGTATTAGATAGTCCATCCTCGGCTTCATTTGCTATTTTAGATAACAATTCACCTCATAGCTACGATGCTCCCAATCCGGATAGCTATCGAATCG
>JAFYOM010000288.1 GCA_017560165.1 Parabacteroides sp. | reverse complement strand
TAGCGACTCAGATGAAGAAATCTTTTTTGAATTGGAATAAAGAATCAGTAGAAGATTCAAAGATTTTTAAAGATTTGGAAGAACTTTCTGAAGGACGTATCATTTTAAGTGAAGAGGCTGTAAAATTGGCGGAATCTCGTACGATTTTAGCTCGTAATAATAATAACAATAAAAAGAACTTTATACGTAAAGGACGATGAGCTCATTTGTAATAGAAGGTGGTTGTCGATTATCCGGTGAGATTATTCCACAAGGAGCGAAAAATGAAGCATTGCAAGTCATTTGTGCTACATTGTTGACTCCGGAGAAGGTGACGATTCATAATGTTCCTGATATTTTGGATGTAAATAATTTGATACAGCTTTTGCGTGATATGCAGGTAAAGGTTGAACATCCTGCTGTTGGAACCTATACGTTTCAAGCAGATGATGTGGATTTGAATTATTTAGGAACAGATGATTTTTTACGTAAGAGTAGTTCCCTTCGTGGTTCAGTTATGATTGTTGGACCTTTAGTTGCTCGTTTTGGAAAAGCTTTATTACCCAAACCGGGTGGGGATAAAATTGGACGTCGTCGTTTAGATACTCATTTTGTCGGGATTCAAAAATTAGGTGCTGATTTTACGTATGATTCGGCTCGTCAACTGTATGAAATTCAGGCGAAGAAGCTAAAGGGTACCTATATGTTATTGGATGAAGCTTCTGTTACAGGTACTGCTAATATTTTAATGGCAGCGGTTTTGGCTGAAGGGAAAACTACAATTTATAATGCAGCATGTGAACCTTATTTGCAACAACTCTCTGCCATGTTAATAGGAATGGGTGCTCATATTTCTGGGGTAGGATCTAATTTGTTGACAATAGAAGGGGTTAGCTCTTTGAAAGGAGTAACACATACTATTCTTCCGGATATGATTGAGGTTGGAAGTTTTATTGGAATGGCAGCTATGACCGGTTCCGATATTACGATTAAAAATACAGGATATGATAGGTTAGGCATCATCCCTGATGCTTTTCGCCGATTGGGTATCACAGTAGAACAGATTGGAGATGATATTCATGTCCCGACACATAATTCATATCAGATTGATACTTTTATTGATGGTTCAATAATGACTATAGCAGATGCTCCTTGGCCTGGATTAACTCCGGATTTATTAAGTGTCTTTTTAGTTGTGGCAACACAAGCTGTTGGTAGTGTATTGATCCATCAGAAAATGTTTGAAAGTCGTTTATTCTTTGTAGATAAATTGATTGATATGGGAGCACAAATTATCCTTTGTGATCCACATCGTGCAACAGTAATCGGATTAGGAAACCGTTTTAAATTAAGAGGAGCAAATATGGTTTCTCCAGATATTCGTGCAGGTATAGCTTTGCTTATAGCTGCAATGAGTGCAGAGGGAACAAGCCGTATTCATAATATTGATCAGATAGATCGTGGTTATCAGAATATCGATCAAAGGTTGAATAGCATAGGGGCCCGTATAACTCGACTTTAAAAAGAAGACTATCATGATTAAGAGAGAGGATGTTTTTAAAATAGGACAATTTGCAAAACCTCATGGAATAAAGGGAGAAATTTCGTTGGTTACAAATTGTGATGTATTTGAAGAATCAGAAGATCCTTATGTTGTTTGTGAAATAGACGGAATATTGGTGCCTTTTTTTATAGAAGAGTTTCGTTATAAGTCTGATTCTGTAATTCTTGTTAAGCTAAAAAATGTAGATGATGAGAAAGCTGCTCGAGGATTTTCAAATCTAGAAGTATTTTATTCGTTAGCAGAGCTAGACGAAGAAGATTTGGTGGGTGAGATGACTTGGGATAGTTTTATCGGTTATAAGGTTGAGGATGATACAATAGGAGAGATAGGTGAGATTATTAATGTTGATGAGTCTACGTTGAATGTCCTTTTACAAATAGATTATAAGGGAGAAGAACTTCTATTACCGGCAGCTGAAGAATTGATTTTATCAGCTGATCATGAAAATAAGAGGTTGGTAGTATCTATTCCGGATGGTTTGTTGGATTTATGAATTTGAGGAATATACATGTTACAAAAGCAAAAAAGAAAAAATATAAAGACCTTTTGGCATCGAATACGATTCAAATATAAACTCTCTTTCTTTAATGAAAATACATTGGAAGAGGTGTGGTCTTTTCGATTATCACAGTTATCTGCATTTGCAGTATTGGCTCTCTTTGCTTTTTTATTGATTGCAGTAACCTCTTTTATTATTATAAAAACTCCAATTCGAAATTATTTGCCTGGTTATTTGGATGTTGAAGTACGTGAAGAAATTGTAGAGAATGCTTTGCGTGCAGATTCCCTGGAAAGGATGATACGTATTCATGCTTTATATTTGGATAATGTAACAGGTATTTTATCGGGAACTATCTCTTTGGATTCCATCCAAGAGATTGATTCATTAGCTCGCATTAATCTTGAATATGAAATCCCTCGTGGGCAAAAGGAGGCTGAGTTTGTAAAAGAGTTTGAGGAGGAGGAAAAATATAACTTAGCTGTATTTAATCCTAATCCACTTCCTACAGATGGAGTCTTTTTTTATAAACCAGTAAATGGAATAATCTCATCTCATTATGATGCAAAAATAAGACATTATGGAGTAGATTTAGTAGCCTCTCCCAAAGAAAGTGTGTTAGCGACTTTAGATGGAACTGTTATTTATGCTGGGTTTGATCCTAACTATGGAAACATTATACAGGTTCAGCATAAAAATGGTTTTTTATCTATTTATAAGCATAATGAAATGTTGTTGAAAGAGGTAGGAGACCAAGTTATAGCAGGGGAAGCGATTGCTTTGGTCGGTAATACAGGAAAATTGTCGACAGGTCCACATTTACATTTTGAATTGTGGTATAAAGGTTCGCCGGTAAATCCGGAGGAATATATAGTATTTTAATACACATGAAAAGAAACTTAGCGATATTAGGTTCAACTGGTTCTATTGGAACTCAAGCATTAGAAGTTGTAAGCGAACATCCTGAATTATTTGAGGTTTATGCTTTGACGGCAAATAATCAAGTTGATTTGTTAATAGATCAAGCACGCAAGTATATGCCGGAAGTTGTTGTTATTGCAAATGAACAAAAGTATCCGGAATTAAAAGAGGCGTTAGAAGATCTTCCTATCAAAGTGTGGGCAGGTTCAGATGCAATAGCTCAAGTCGTACAGGCTGAACCAATTGATATGGTATTGACAGCCATGGTTGGATATGCAGGATTGAAACCAACGATTGCTGCAATTAAAGCAGGAAAAGCGATTGCTCTTGCTAATAAAGAAACGTTGGTTGTCGCAGGTGAATTAATTACCGCTTTGGCTCTTGAGTATAAAGTACCAATTTTACCTGTTGACTCTGAACATTCTGCGATATTTCAATGTTTGGCAGGAGAATGGGATAATCCGATTGAAAAAATATTATTGACGGCATCTGGAGGCCCTTTCCGTTTGAAGACGATGGAAGAGTTAGCGGTTGTGACAAAAGCACAAGCGTTGAAACATCCAAATTGGAATATGGGAGCTAAGATAACAATCGATTCAGCTTCAATGATGAATAAAGGTTTTGAGATGATTGAAGCGAAATGGTTATTTAATGTAACACCAGAACAAATTCAAGTAGTTGTACATCCTCAGTCTGTAATCCATTCAATGGTCCAATTTGAGGATGGTGCAGTGGTGGCTCAATTAGGAATTCCTGATATGAAGTTGCCTATTAGTTATGCTTTTTCTTATCCTAAACGTTTGTATAGTAAAGCTCCTCGTTTAGATTTTATGC
>JAFYOM010000287.1 GCA_017560165.1 Parabacteroides sp. | reverse complement strand
TGAAGTATTCATCATAATTTCATTGATGGGGATTGCCATCGGTCTTTTGCTATTGGAAATATTCTTATTACCCGGTATTACAGTAGCAGGAGTCGGAGGTGCTCTTTTTGCTTTAGGAGGTTTATTTTACGCTTATTCTGTTAGTTCATTAGTTGGCCACATAACGTTAGGCGTCTCTCTCATTATTTTTGGCTTGATCTTTATATGGCTGATTCGTTCTAAATCATTTAATCGAGTGGCATTAAAGACCAATATAGACTCAAAATTAACCTCTAGTCGTGATTTAGGAATTGTACCCGGAGATACAGGAGTAACCCTTTCACGTTTGGCCCCTATCGGCAAAGCCAACATCAAAGGAATCATTGTCGAAGCAAAGTCTTTAGATGAACTAATCGACGAAAACACAGCCATTCGTGTACTTCGCGTGGATGGCTACAATGTGACAGTAGAAAAAGATCTAAATAATCATGTTTAAATAAATTAATATGGAAGTAACAGTTATGCCTATAGCCCTACTGGGTGCAGCCGTGTTGCTGCTGGTTATTTTCTTTTATTATGTGCCTTTTCTATTATGGATATCGGCCAAAGTTTCAGGAGTAAACATTTCATTGATACAACTATTCTTAATGCGTATTCGAAATGTTCCACCTTACATCATTACCCGTGCTATGATTGAGGCACACAAAGCCGGCTTAAAAACATTGACACGTGATGAATTAGAAGCACACTATTTGGCCGGAGGTCATGTTGAAAAGGTAGTACATGCATTGGTATCAGCTTCAAAAGCCAATATCGATTTACCATTCCAGATGGCAACAGCGATTGACTTAGCCGGTCGTGACGTTTTTGAAGCAGTACAAATGTCCGTAAATCCAAAAGTCATCGATACACCACCGGTAACAGCGGTTGCCAAAGATGGTATCCAGTTAATAGCGAAAGCACGTGTAACCGTTCGCGCCAACATCAAACAGTTAGTGGGAGGTGCCGGAGAAGAAACAATTTTAGCTCGTGTAGGTGAAGGGATCGTCTCCTCTATCGGTTCTTCTGAAAACCATAAAAGTGTATTGGAAAACCCGGATTCCATCTCAAAATTAGTATTACGTAAGGGCTTGGATGCCGGTACTGCTTTTGAAATCTTGTCAATTGATATTGCAGACATTGATATAGGTAAAAACATTGGTGCTTACTTACAAATGGATCAAGCACAAGCAGATAAAAATATCGCTCAAGCGAAAGCCGAAGAACGTCGTGCAATGGCTGTAGCGGTTGAACAAGAGATGAAAGCGAAAGCACAAGAGGCTCGTGCAAAAGTGATTGAAGCAGAAGCCGAAGTTCCAAAAGCGATGGCCGAAGCATTCCGTAACGGGAATTTAGGAATCATGGATTACTATAAAATGAAAAACATTGAAGCGGATACAAACATGCGCGAATCGATCGCAAAACCAACAGTTGTTCCGTCTAAACCATTAAAAGAGTAAATAAGTGATAGCCCCTTCTGAACTAATCATCAATGCAGATGGAAGCTGTTTTCATCTGCATATAAAACCGGAGCAATTAGCCGACCAAATTATTTTAGTTGGAGATCCGGCACGTGTTGATATTGTAGCTTCCTATTTCGATACGAAAGAATGTGACATAACTAGTCGTGAGTTCCATACCATTACCGGTACTTACAAAGGCAAACGTATCACAGTCCTGTCACATGGAATCGGAGGAGACAATATAGACATCGTGTTAAACGAATTGGATGCGTTAGCGAATATAGACTTTACAACACGTACCATCAAACCCAATTTTCGTCAATTGACAATGGTTCGTATTGGTACTTCGGGAGGATTACAACCCTTTACCCCTGTTGGAACCTATGTCGCAGCAGAACGTTCCATCGGATTTGATGGTGTTATTTATTTTTACGAAGGGACAAAGCATATTCGAGATCTAGAATTTGAAACAGCCTTGCTTCAACAATTGGAGTGGAAGGTAGAGGGTCTCCTCCCCTATGTTGTTTCTGCAGATGCTTCATTAGTAGATCAAATAGCCAAAGAAGACATTATTCGTGGAGTCACCATTGCAGCCAATGGTTTTTATGGAGTTCAAGGCCGTAAACTTCGTTTACCTTTGGCAGATGAACAACTCAACCAAAAGATTGAAGCATTCCATTATAAAGGTAGTCAAATCACCAATTTTGAGATGGAGAGCGCAGCATTGGCAGGCTTGGCAGCATTAATGGGACATCGAGCCATGACCGTTTGCTGCATCATCGCAGGGCGTGTGGCTCAAAACATGAATACACAATACAAAGATTCAATGTTGGATTTGATAGAGAAAGTTTTAGATCGAATCTGATTAAAATAAAAGAGACGTTATTCGAATAACGTCTCTTTTGTTTTTTATAGAAATCCCTGTTGTTTCAATACATCTATAAAGACCTTCGAAAAAAATTCATTATTTGCTTTCGTATAACGGACATCCGTAAAGACTTGCGCCAATGTCTCTTTGTTATTTTCCTGAACAAATCGAATATTCGCTTCCAAAGCCTCTTTATCATGATACAAAGCATCAATACTTTCCGGAGTATAATCTACATAAGACTCTTGATGCATGATTGCTTCCAAAGGCAAACGTTCCGGCTGTTCAGGTAATCCATCCGGATAACCTACAGTCACAGTCACAATTGGCACAACCAAACGAGGCAGATTCAATGCATTGACAATCTTATCCGCATTATAGGTCGTTGTTCCTAAATAACAAATGCCTAACCCCTTTTCCTCTGCAGCCGTACAAAAAGACTGAGCAAACAACATTGCATCAATCGTCGCAGCCATAAACGTTTGAAGATTATCAAATCCGGCTATAGCATTACGCTGTTCTGCCCATTTCACAAAACGATTCGCATCTGCGCAAAATGTAAGAACAACAGGAGCTGCTGTTACCATAGGTTGATTAAAATGAGCAGGAGCCAAAGCCTCTTTCTTCGCTTGATCACGCGTCACCACTACACTATAAAGTTGCATATTTCCGGTATTGGATGCACGCGCTGCCACTTCCAACAATTCGCACAATAATGCATCATCAATCGCTTGATCTGTATATTTACGAATTGTCCTTCTATTCTTCATCTTCTCTAACATATTCTTTACACTTTTATTCAAATCTAATTACCCAAAAAACACATATCATATAATCGAGAATTACCTCGGACCTATTTTCAATTACATCGGATGTAAATCAAAATAAGTCCGATGTAATTTTTGTGTCATAAATCATTGATTGATTTTACACAAAGATAATATTCCTATCGAACAGAAAAAAGAACTTTTTAAATTATATCAAAATATATTTTGCCGACCAAATACAAGTTCCTACATTTGTAGTATTGAAATAAATCACTTAAACTATCATTTATGGAAACAAAACAACCGACAGAATTTCGTATTGAGAGCGATTTGATTGGTGCTCGTGAAATTCCTTCTTCAGCATTGTACGGTGTACAAACATTAAGAGGTATTGAAAACTTTCCTATTAGCAACTTCCATCTTCAAGATTATGACCTATTCATTCATGGATTGGCTGTAACTAAAATGGCTGCTGCTAAAGCGAACCACGAACTAGGTCTATTAACAGACGAACAAGCAAAAGCTATTGAAACAGCTTGTCAAGAACTTTTAGACGGTAAACATCACGACCAATTCCCGGTTGATATGATTCAAGGTGGTGCCGGAACTACAACTAACATGAACGCAAATGAAGTTATTGCTAACCGTGCACTTGAATTAATGGGTCATCAACGTGGCGAATATCAATACTGTTCACCGAACGACCATGTAAACTGTTCACAATCTACAAACGACGCATATCCTACTGCAATCCATGTAGGTTTATACTACAAACATTTAAGCTTCTTGCCTCATTTAGAACAATTGATCGAAGCATTGCGTAACAAAGCAAATGAATTTGCTCATGTTATCAAAATGGGTCGTACTCAATTGCAAGATGCAGTTCCTATGACTTTAGGACAAACATTCAATGGTTTTGCAAGCATTTTGAATGACGAAATCTTACATTTGAATGAAGCAGCAGCAGACTTCTTAACTGTAAATATGGGTGCTACCGCTATCGGTACCGGTATTTGTGCTGAGCCGGGTTATTCAGAAAAATGTGTCAAAGCAATGTGTGAGATTACCGGTTTTGAATTCAAACTTTCTGAAGACTTGGTAGGTGCTACATCTGATACATCTTGTATGATCGGTTACTCTTCAGCTTTAAGACGTTTAGCGGTTAAAGTAAATAAGATCTGTAACGACCTTCGTTTATTAGCTTGTGGTCCTCGTTGCGGTCTATCAGAATTCAACTTACCTCCAATGCAGCCAGGTTCTTCTATCATGCCGGGTAAAGTAAACCCAGTTATTCCTGAAGTAATGAGCCAGATCTGCTACAAAGTAATGGGTAACGATTTATGTGTAACAATGGCTGGTGACGCTGCTCAAATGGAGTTGAACGCAATGGAACCAGTGATGGCACAATGCTGTTTCGAATCTCTTGATTTGATGATGAACGGTTTCGATACATTACGTACTCGTTGTATTGTAGGTATTACTGCAAACGAAGAAAGATGTAAGAATGAAGTTCATAACAGTATCGGTGTTGTTACAGCATTGAACCCTGTTATCGGTTATAAGAACTCTACTAAGATTGCAAAAGAAGCATTGGAAACAGGTAGAAGTGTATATGATTTGATCCTTGAACATGATATTCTTGACAAAGAAGATTTGGATAAGATCTTAAGTCCGGAAAACATGTTGAAACCGGTTAAATTAGACATTAAACCTAAACACTAAGAGATAGAATAAAAAGATTATATCTTTTCATATCAGTGTAAAACACGAGTTACTAGTGGTAAACCTACTGTTACTCGTGTTTTTTTATAATAGTTTTCGTACCTTTGTACATCATAAACCTATAAGCAAATGGAAACATCAAAAGTTTACTTCACAAATCTTCGCACAACACCAACTAGTAATCTACTAGATAAGATGGAACGTCTTGTTAAACGTGCAGGAATTGATAAAATTGATTTTAAGAATCAGTTTGTAGCGATCAAAATACACTTCGGTGAACCAGGTAACTTAGCTTACATTCGTCCAAACTATGCTGCACGAATGGTTACTATACTACGAAGCTTAGGTGCAAAACCGTTCTTGACAGATTGTAACACACTCTATTCCGGTCGTCGTTCTAATGCTGTAGATCATTTAGCCAGTGCGATGGAAAATGGTTTCAATCCACTCTCTGCCAAATGTGATGTTATCATTGCTGATGGGTTAAAAGGTACAGAATATAGATAGATTGAAATCAATGGAGAATATTGTAAAGCTCCGAAGATTGGTTCTGCAATAGCCGATGCTGATATCATCATCTCCATGAGCCACTTTAAAGGACATGAACAAACAGGTTTTGGAGGTGCATTGAAAAATTTAGGTATGGGCTGTGCCAGCGTTGGAGGAAAGTTAGAACTTCACTCAGCATCACAACCTCGAATTGACATTGATAGATGTAAAGGATGTAACATCTGTGTCAAACATTGCCGTCATGACGCAATCCATTTGAATGAAAACCGTAAAGCAGAAATCGACTATTCTAAATGTGTCGGTTGCGGTCAATGTGTCGCTCTTTGTCAATACAGTAGTGCTGTAATGGGAGAAAATGATACATCAGAACGTCTAAATTATAAGATTGCCGAATACACCAAAGCTGTCATCATGGACAAACCACATTTCCATATCAGCTTTATTATGAATGTATCACCGGAGTGTGACTGTTGGAATCATAACGACGCAGCAATTGTTCCCGATTTAGGAATTGCAGCCTCTTTTGACCCTGTTGCATTAGACCGAGCATGTGCAGACCTCATTATCAAGGCTCCGATCTTAGAAACCGGTAATCGTCTTTCAGATGCTCCTCATCACGACCATTTAGAAGGATGTGATAAATTCCACTTGATGCATCCGGAAACAAACTGGCAATCAGGATTGGAACATGCTGAGAAATTAGGTTTAGGAACCCAACAATACGAATTAATCACTGTATAAAAATCAAAGGCTGTTGAACCAACCGCCTCTACTTTTAAAAGATCTCCTAGAATGAATCAAGATACTATCTGCGCCATATCAACCGCTCCGGGAGCCGGTGGCATTGCTGTTATCCGTGTATCAGGTCCTGAAGCAATTGTTATCTGTAACCGTTTGTTCACCCCTAAAGTGGCTGATAAAACCCTTTTAACTCAAAAGGCTTATACCCTACGATATGGAAGTATCAAACGAGGTGATGAATTAATCGATGATGTATTAGTTGCTCTATTCAAAGGCCCTCACTCATTTACAGGAGAAGACACCATTGAAATCACCTGTCATGGTTCAGTCTATATCCAACAACAGATTCTGCAATTGCTCATTGAAAACGGTTGTCGTTCTGCCCTTCCCGGTGAATATACACAGCGTGCTTTCATGAATGGCAAGATGGATCTTAGCCAAGCAGAAGCTGTTGCCGATCTGATTGCTTCAACATCAGCCGGACAACATAAATTGGCTCTTAGTCAGATGCGTGGTGGGTTCAGCAACGAATTAAGAGAATTACGTGAACAACTCCTACACATCACCTCTCTAATGGAACTGGAGCTTGACTTTAGTGATCATGAAGAGTTAGAATTTGCTGATAGAAGTGAGCTAACCCATTTAGCTTCACACATTGAGAAGGTAATCTCTCGATTGGCTCATTCATTCAGTGTAGGGAATGCCATTAAAAACGGTATTCCTGTAGCGATTATTGGAGAGACCAATGCCGGAAAATCAACCCTACTCAATGTCCTATTAAACGAAGAAAAAGCAATTGTCAGTGATATTCATGGTACAACTCGCGATGTAATCGAAGATACCATCAATATACAGGGAATCACTTTCCGATTCATTGATACGGCAGGTATCCGTGAGACACACGATACAATTGAAAGTATCGGTATCGAGCGTACCTTCCAAAAATTGGCACAAGCGAATATCGTCCTATGGATGATTGATGCAACGGATGCCAAACAACAAATCAATCAATTATCCGAAAAGGTTTTACCACTTTGTAAAGACAAACAGCTCATCTTAGTTTTCAACAAAGCAGATCTATTGACAACTCCGCAAGAGGACCTTGTCACCGATCTTCCGGCACACACACAAACCCTCTTTATCTCTGCCAAGAAAAAAGAAAATATTCAGAAGCTGCAAGAGCTATTGATAGAGGCAGCCCATTTGCCCTCTCTATCCCAAAATGACATCATCGTGACCAACGTACGTCATTATGAAGCCCTTATCCGTGCACTAGATGCGATTCATCGTGTTCAGGAGGGATTAGCGATAAACCTATCGGGCGACTTCGTCTCTCAAGATCTTCGCGAATGCATCTACCATCTATCCGACATCGTAGGCGAAGTCACAACAGACCAAGTCCTCGGAAACATCTTTAATAAGTTCTGCATCGGCAAGTAGGACGTTTTAACACATTGTGTATCAATATGTTACAAGATTTTTCAAAAACAAATCACTGAATTATCAAACAGTTGAATATCAATTAGATATAATTTATTCTGCTAATAATCACGCATAAATAGCAATGATTTTTGTTACTTAGACGACACTCAAATTGAGGGGTCTTGACAAAGTTCATTATATTATAGGCAACCACTCAAATGTGGTTCTTATAATATAATGAACTTAAAGTATACAAAGCACTATTATGATCCATTTGAGAAATTGGATCATAAGTGGCAAGAAGCCATTGTTACTGGCAATTTAACAGTCTCTCAAGTTGCCAAACTGTCTGGATTCTCTAGACAGCACATTTACAATCTTATTTCAAATGGTACATTAACCGCCAAAATACTTGATGGCAAGTCTTTCATTCCATGCAAAGCATTTGTTAGGTGGTTCTCTTCTCAGCCTGTTACCACAGACACACCCTTAGGATATGCATCCTATTCGTTACAAGGGATGATGAATTTAACAGGCATGACACGATCGTGGGTTCTCATTTTTGTAGAACGTAATTCCATCTCATCGTACTATTGTGGTGTATATCGGAGATTTAACAAACAAGAGGCAGAAAAGGCATGGAATCAAGAGTGGTTCAAGTATGCCAAATGGATCACTGCGGAAGATGCTATCGATAGATTCAATATCACCCAAACACTCTTTTACACAATGGTTGCTCAGCACACCGTGTCAATCAAATATTCTGACGGGAAGACGCTTTATTCCAAAAAAGACATTGAAAAAGAACTTAAATGGAGAATGAATCATGAGCAGAGTTTCTATTAGATATAAAGAGAAG
>JAFYOM010000286.1 GCA_017560165.1 Parabacteroides sp. | reverse complement strand
ACCTATAACCGTACCAATCATACATCCTCTATTTCCCCATTTACTACCTCCGGTATATTTTGTACCTAACATCGGACTGATATAATCTAATATCTGTGCAACGACTACTAACAAAAAACAGAGAAATAGTTGAGTAGTTGATACATGTACCTGCTCCGTCCAATGTAATAACAATAATCCCAAATAGGATAATGGTGGTCCTGGTAATATAGGGAGAAAACACCCAGCCAATCCCATTAACAAACAAACAACAGCTAATATAATTAGAAAAATATCCATCTCTATTTCTCTCGATTTACTTTTACATCCATACGGCTCCATTACTATTTTTCAATACGTGGAGCCGTATAAAACACATACTAATTTTTCATTTCCAAGGAGCTTCTGACGGTGGAGGGTTTGAGACTCCCCATTCTTTATTTGCTTTTGCCGCCATTTTAACCTTTAATAATCCTCCCGAAGCAATCTGTTCATGAGTAAACCAAGGTTGATTAAGGATTGCTCCATTCAATTGAGCAGATTGGATATATTTATTTTCTTCCGAAGCTCTATCCGCAATAATCTCAAATACATTATCATTACCCATATTTACTTTTACACGAGTAAAAACCGGACTTCCTATATTATAAGTCGGCGAGCCCGGAGTCACCGGATAGAATCCCATCATACTAAATACAACAAAAGCAGACATACCACCTCCATCTTCATCACCAGGCATTCCCATCAAATCATTTCGAAACCATTGGTTTAATAATGTTCGAATTCGTTTTTGTGTCATCCAAGGTTGTCCCGCATAATTATAAAGATAAGGAATATGCAAACTTGGCTCATTAGCCATAGAAAACATGCCAACATTCCCGGTATGATCTGGAAGGAAAGAATAAAAACTCCATTTCGACATTCCTAAAGGAGTATTAAACATCGAATCTAGAGCCATCAAAAAAGATTCATTACCTCCTAACAAACTTATTAAATCAGAAATGTTATGTTGTACATCCCATCTATAAATATAACCATTGTTCTCATCATAATAATCACGTGCCCCTAAACCTCCAGAATAACGATAATCAACATTTTCAATAAATCTCCCCTCCTTATCTTTAGGATGAAAAAATCCAGTAGCCGGATTAAACAAATGACGATAATTATAGGATTGACGAAGATACTCTTCTGATTCTTTTTTCTTACCTAATTCTGCAGCTATTTGTGCTAAACACCATTGATCATAAGCTGTACCTAACGTAACAGCTACAGGTTGTCTTTTCTCCCATTTTGAGACGTGAGGGACAGTCTCCTCTTCTCCAGGTTTCAAAGCCGGAATATATCCATGTTTTTTATAAAAATCATCTAACCAACCAGCCGGAGCTGCAGACCAAGGAATCAATGTCTTCTCTTCGATAGCAGCTTTTGCCGCTTGATAAGCTTTTTCTAAATCAAAACCTCTAACCCCTTTTTTCCAAGCATCAATAACTGTAGCAACAGCATGATTAGCGTTCATTCGACGAGAATCACCTGTTACTTCCGGAAAAGTAGGCATCCAGTTCGTCCCCATCTGTTCTGCCATCAAAAGAAAAGAATAAATAATGTCACTTTCTTGTTCATTGTCTATCAGAACACGAAGCGGATGAGTTGCTCGATAAGTATCCCAAATCCAATCATCCGTATAAAAAGATCTTCCATTATCCTCATGAATTTTACCATCAAACGCACTATAATATTTACCATCTTCACTTAAATTCACAGGGCGCTCATAACAACGATACAAAGAGGTATAAAACACCACTTTATCGGTTTCACTTCCTCCCTCAACTTGAATCTTACCTAATGCTTCATTCCAAATATTACGTCCAATTTCAGCAATTGCATCTACATCATAAGCAGGTATCTCCCTTTCTAAATTCTTCTTTGCCTGTTCTGTACTAATAAAAGAGATTCCATAACGAACTCCTAACTCTTTCTGTTTTCCAAAACCTAAAACTAAAGAAGCATTCTTTCCCTCTACAGAAAACTGATCATACAACAACACACTATCTGTCAATACGCCCCATCTTTCTAAAGGAAGATTCATCTCTGCATATAAATAAACTTTTGTTTTCTTATCAATATATTGAAAACCGGATAATGAACCATTTTCCCATTTCAACGCACCATTTCGACTATTGAAAATCAAAAACACAGGTTCTTCTTTTTCAAAAGACAATCGATAAACTCCACTCTGATGAGAGGGAGCATAATCAACCTCAACTTGTGCACGATCCAAATAAACTTGATATCGATAAGGGGCTATTTTCTCTCGATCATAACTATAATTTATAACTGACTTCATACTTTTTTCAGAACCTTGATAAGGACTTAAATTAAAAGCAGAACTTCCTCGATGACTAGTGACAATCAAAGGTAAACCAGCTAACTGATCACTCGTATAATCTGTTCGCTCAGGATAAACACGTAACATACTATTAGGCAGATGAACCGTTGGATAGGTTGGTACTAATAAGTGGCTGATATTTCCCATATAAGGATTCACATAATCAACCCATTCTTTAGGTTCTACAACCTCTCTGTTTATTAGACGTTGCCATTTTCCAATGACTAACATCAAAACAACACCGACAATAAGGCCTATTAAAAATCTTCCTTTTTTCTGTGACATATCATTTATTTTTTTTGTTTTCATTTACAGAGAATGAGTAAGGTAAATCATCTGCATTTACCCCCCTCTTCAAATTTGGTTTATCTCCCATCTGAATATCTAAAACACCACCTTTCAACAAATCAAAATGATCCAAATAATTCTTAGTATAATCTTTTCCATTGAAAGTCATAGACTGTATATAAATATT
>JAFYOM010000285.1 GCA_017560165.1 Parabacteroides sp. | reverse complement strand
GATACAAAATCCTTTTTGAAGATTTGTTGGCTAAAGCGGTAGAAAAATGGGATGGAGAACGTTTTTATATGCATAGTTCACCCTACTTTTCACGTTGGGATCAACCGGAAACCTTTAATATAGGAGATAGCCACCATTGGGGTGTATGGGCCGGTAAAAAGCCTTTTAGTATTTTAGATCAGGAGGTTCCTCATTTTATGAGTGAATTTGGATTTCAGGCTTTCCCGGAGATGAAGACAATCGCCACTTTTGCTGATTCGGCAGATTATCAGATTACTTCGCCTGTGATGAATGTACATCAAAAAAGTTCTGCGGGTAATGGTTTGATTCTTACCTATATGGAGAGAGATTACGTAGTTCCGGAGAAATTTGAAGACTTTGTTTATGTAGGATTGGTTATGCAGGGAAGAGGTATCCGACAAGGTTTTGAAGCTCATCGTCGAAACCGTCCTTATTGTATGGGTACTCTATATTGGCAGTTGAATGATAACTGGCCGGTCGTTTCTTGGTCTGGACGAGATTACTATGGCAATTGGAAGGCTTTGCATTATCAGGCTAAGCGTGCTTTTGCTCCTTTATTGGTGGATGTATATCAAGATAAAGATCAGTTACAAGTTTGGTTGATCTCTGATGAGTTACAGGATAGAAAAGGATTAACAATGGAAATGCAATTGACCGATTTCTATGGAAAAGTAATAAAGAAAGAAAGTTTTCCGGTAGAAGCTTTGGCTAATAGTTCCTCAAAAGTATTTGATCAGAAAGTATCGGAATGGGTTACTCCGGAATTACAGAGAAAATGTTATTTGTTATTGACGTTGAAAGATAAAAACAATAAACGATTGAGTGAAGAACCTTATTTCTTTAATGTTCCGAAAGAACTTGATTTACCGAAAGCTTCTGTTGTTTCAAAAGTAAAAGTGAAAGATGGAGTGTGCGAAGTTACTTTGAAGAGCTCTGAATTAGCGAAGGATGTATTTATCGAAATACCTATACAAGGTGCTCGTTTTAGTGATAATTTCTTTGATCTTTTGCCAAAGAGCACTCGTAAGATTTTGATCACTTCACCTTCAATCAAAGAGGGACAATCGATACAGCTAAAGATAAATCATTTACGAAATACCTATTGATATGTTTCTTTTATGAGTTACGCATATCGGTTGGTTATGAGTGTAGAGTTATTCTATTTTCCATTGATCATGAGAATTTTATTGAAGCGGAACATATACTTCTTTTGAATGGTTTTATGAAGAAGTCTACAAAAGACTATAAAAAGGAGATACAAAAAGCAGAACAAATTTTAAACAGTTTACAGTAATGAGACCTAAGATTGATATTAACAAGCTCAAGCATCTTCCTACAACAGAGGAAATGTTTGTCAATGAGTATGGAGTAAAGGGTACTGTTTCACGTGATGAGTTTGATGCGAAGTCTCGTGCTTGGTACTATGCCGAGGTGTTGAAAAATGCTCGTAAATCAGCAGGAATCACTCAACAACAACTAGCAGAAAAGATTGGTAAGAAACGTGAGTATGTGGCTATGCTCGAAAAGGGTGAAACCGATATGCAACTTTCTACATTTATTATGATTTCAGAGGCTGTTGGTTTAAAACTATCTTTGACATATTGATTAAATACTTTACGGAAATATGTTTAAGATAAAAGATATTATAAATTAACTTTAAGTGG
>JAFYOM010000032.1 GCA_017560165.1 Parabacteroides sp. | reverse complement strand
TGTAATACAGGCGAAAAACAGGGATTTAAAGCAACCTATTGGAATAATTTAGAGAAGGAAGGCGAACCGGATGCAAAAGATCAAATAACAACCCCTTTCCACTTCACAACAGCAGGTGCTACCGTATTTGCACCAGGTATCAACTTGGAAAATTTTACAGCAACATATGAATCTTCTTTCCATCCTACCGTTGACGAAGAGATTGTATTCAGTATCGAAACGCAAGGAAAAGCGACTCTTTACATCAACAACCAGGAAGTTGCAAGTTGTCAACATTTGAAAAACGACCGTTTCTATCAGTTACAAGCTGAAGCAGGAAAAGAATATCAGATTCGTATTGAGTTTACAGCTGGTGTAGGTATCTATGCAACACTCAATTTCGACTTTGGCCGTTTAGTTCCAATCAATTATGACAACATCATTCAGAAAGCCAAAGAGGCTGATGTAATTTTATTTGCCGGAGGTATTTCCGCTCTATTCGAAGGAGAAGAGATGCCAGTTACAATCCCAGGGTTTAAGGGAGGAGATCGAGAAACCATTGAGCTTCCGGAAGTACAAACCCGCATGATTAAAGAGTTGAAGAAAGCAGGAAAACCTTTAGTATTTATCAACTTCTCCGGTTCAAGTATGGCTTTAGAACGTGAAGCTCAATTATGCGATGCAATCATACAAGCCTGGTATCCGGGACAAGCTGGAGGTAAAGCCATTGCCTCTCTTTTATTTGGAGATTACAATCCAGCCGGTCGTTTACCTATCACATTCTATAAGAAAACTTCTCAATTACCAGACTTCGAAAATTATTCAATGAAAGGACGAACCTATCGCTATATGACTGAATCTCCCTTATTCCCATTTGGACATGGTCTTAGCTATAGTACCTTCACCTATGGTAATGCGCAATTAAGTCAACCTAAAATGAAAAATGGAGATATTTTATCCGTCGTGATTCCGGTAAGTAATACTGGTCAATATGATGGAGAAGAGGTTGTACAACTTTATTTACGTTACCCGGAAGATAAAGAGGGACCACTCCAAACATTGCGTTCGTTTAAGCGTGTAGCCATCAAAAAAGGCTCTACTGTAGATGTAAAACTAGATCTATCAGATGAAGACTTTGAATGGTATGATCCATTGACTCAGACCATGGCTCCTCGTGCAGGCGAATATGAAATTCTTTATGGAGGAACATCGGATGCCAAACAGTTAAAATCAATAAAGATTCAATACGAAAAGCCATAAAAAGATAGGAGTTTCTGTTGTGATTAAAAATTCACTAACAGAAACTCCTCTTCCAAAACATTAATAAAACATTTTATTTCTATATTATTTTTTAAGTCCATCTCATGAATAAAAAATATCTAATACTATTTTGTAGTTGTTTTGCATTCACTTTATTAAATGCACAAAATACCGTGTCAAATTATTTGACAGAAATGAAAAAACGTCTGACAGAAGATGAAAAGAAAATGTTGCAAATGATTCATGAGCCTATAGTAGTAGGAATACCACCAACCGATGCTCGTGCAGATGTTTGTATAATGCCCGATGGAGAAATCCGAGCTTATGGTATTCGCTATCAAAGCCGAAAAAATCCAGCAGGAGAGCGTGTCTATCTTTCATCCACAGATTGTGGTTTAACATGGAAACAACATTTCACCCAAGAGGTTATGGGTGCTGCGACCTATTTTCCAGAATTAGATTTATGGGTAAAGTGTGATCCTAAAACAACCGAAGAAGGGACGTATGTATTAACCTCACGCATCGGCCCAGATGATCCCAATCCGACTAAAATTAAAGTAAGTGACGAAATATACCAATGTGCATTCCTTCCACAACGAATAGAAGGTACAAATCGTATTTTCTTCACAGCGCAAGTCAATGCTAAAGAAGAGAAGCCTGCTACTTATTTTTATTCTGATGATGGTTGTCAAACATTTAAATATATTAAGGTACACCAACCCAAAGAACATGAGGTAACCTATCCACATCAAGGTCCTCGATGGATTATCGGTAACGGAACCGAACCAACAGTTTCACAACTTTCTCCCAACCGACTAATGATGTTATTACGTAATTCAACCAACCATTTTTATCAGACTTTTTCTTCGGATAACGGAATCACATGGTCAGATCCACAACCGTCTCCTTTTCAAGGATGTAACACTACTCCTTTCCAATTAAAACTATCTGATGGACGAGTTTTGGTCTTTTGGAATAACACGCGCCCTCTAGCCGAATTGGAGCATACCAAACAGGTTAATGTGTATGAGAATAATGTAATAAATCAACAATGGCAGTTAAATGTATGTAAAGGAGCAACCGAGGACCACTTCACCAATCGAGATGCTTCTCACGTAGCCATTACCAACGATGGAGGGAAAACATGGATTGGTGCACGCGAACTTTATTTGAATAGCATCAGAAACAATCCCGACTTCCGATTTATCGGCACACCTCTTTCATCAAACGATAAAAGTGTACACCAATTTCAGGCTTTTGAACTTCCCTACAATAAGATATTAGCTATCGTAGGACAAAATGAAGCCTCTCGTAGAATGTTAATTTTTGACATTGATTGGTTGTTCGAAACCTCCCGAAAAGAGGATTTCGATAACGGATTAGTGAATGTTTCGACCCAAGTCTATATTAAAAGTCCGGCAGGTCATGTACCTCATAACGGACACTGTTCCTATAATCGTACTCATGGAGCTGTTAAAGCCATAGATCCGATAACTTCTACACGAGGAGAAGCTGTTCAAATCTCACGAATCAATGATCCACGATTAGTAAGTCAAACACAAGGATTAGTATGGAATTTTCCTGCTACTACAAAAGGTTTGATTGAAACAGAAATCTATTTAGCTCAGGATGCTATCAATATTTCACTAAATGATTGCTGGACAAATCCCTGTGATGAATACGCACCAGAGTTTTCATTATTCTCTTTTCATATCGACCAAAGTAAAATGCAACTAAAACGTTATCATAAAATTAAATTTACATTTGATTTGAACAAAAGAACTGCCAGTATGTATATCGACAATACCTTTATAGAGTCATGTACTATGCGAAAAGATTTCTGCATCGGATTATCATACATCAATATACAATGCGATGCTCCTCAAGCGTCTGAAGGTTTATATGTTAAATCATTAAACAAACAATAGGAAAACAAAAACTGATTATAATCATATTTATCACATACCATCGAACAGTTTACCTACAGACATTCATCAATAAGTTGACAGACAATTGTAGATAAGCAAATAGGTCCCAGATAACAAAGGTTATCTGGGACCTATTAATATAACCAACTGACTAAAATCAATTATCTACCAAGTAAATTAGCCTATATCACAACTTTTCATTAAATTCGCACATTATTATAAAAATACAACGAGGAGATAGAAGCATGACTAGAGGAACATTTTTTATATTATTCATAGTACTATTGCTTTCCGGAAACCGGATGCAAGCTCAAGAAATAAACAATATCATTAACAATAATCAGATAAACCGGGCAACTCAAGTGGTAGAGCCTGATACTTTATCTCATCCCAAATTGAAAGAGACAGACTTAGATAAAATTCCTAGTTTACGTGCTCAATTCGAAAAATTAAACAGTACCTATACATCTCAAGAGACTCCAAGTGTAGAATTACTTCGTCTTATCACAAAAGACGAAATCAGTTTATCTCCAGAAGCGCAATATTGGGTAGATTGGAAGCGAGATCCGGAAACTGTTGTCAAACCATGGATGACATTAAAGGATACAATGATTGTAAATCCGCTGTTTACTCCGTTTTTATTAAAAGGGAGTTTACTTCCGGAAGAATCTGTTATTTTCGACAGAACTCTCATTACACCTCAAAAAACTATTTCTGAGTTTTTTACACCAGACACTACCCTATTCCAAGATATTGTATTAAGAAATAAAATACAACAGATGGCATATAGTTATGTCCGTACCAATCATCCGGAATATGTCCGTTATACACAAGATGATCTACCAACTGACATTATCAAAGCACAAATTATTGAAAAAAGTACTGACAAACCAGAGCTAATCAAAATAGAAAAAGAACAAAAATCAATTGATGATGTAGACGCACCGGTTAAATTCATTCCGGAACGCCGTTATTGGACCTCCAGTTTCCAAAGCTCTGTTCAATTTGCACAGAACTACGTTTCACCAAACTGGCACAAAGGTGGGGTAAGCGCATTAAACTTAACCAACCGCCAATACTTTATCTATAATTACAACAAGGATAAAGTACAATTTACCAACGAATTAGAATGGAAAACAGCTGTCTATACCGCACCTAAAGACACATTACATGATTATAAAATCGGGGATGATGTTTTGCGTTTGCACAGTAACCTTGGTTACAAAGCTTTCAGTAAATGGTTCTATACTTTTGACGCTACTTTCCAAACACAAATGTTCACCAATTTTGCAGAGAACTCAGAAAAAAAATTGGCTGCATTGTTATCTCCTTTTACAATCAACATCGGGTTAGGGATGAAATATGATTTAAACAAAACTTTCACAAGTAATAAACACAAGAAACTGACTATATCAGCCAACCTTGCACCTTTGTCTTTTACTTATATGTATAGTATAAACAAAAACATCGATTTAGGCCGTCACGGGTTTCTTAAAAATGAAACAACCGGTGAATTTGAACATAAGTTGAGCAAGTTTGGTTCGACCATTAATGCTACATTAAATTTCCAGTTCAATCGTAATATTAGTTGGTATTCTCGTTTCTACTTCTTTACCAGTTATGACCGTATACAAGGAGAGTTTGAAAACCGTCTGAATATGGCAATCAGCCGTTTCTTTTCAACCACGCTTTCTCTGAATTTACGTTACGATGATGGCGTTACAAAAAGAGACGACTTTGATAGTTATATCCAAATCAATGAATTGTTGAGTTTTGGTTTTAATTACAAATGGTAATATTTGATAAGATTCTTTATAAAATTAACCTTTAAATCTCATATAATTACTAAATAATTACGTATTTTTGCCTCGATTTGCAAAGTCGAGTTTACAAATATGAGCGAAAGTATCAATCATAATGGTATCATAACGAAGATTGACAAAGGAACAATCCACGTTCGGATTATTCAAAAATCAGCTTGCTCAGGATGTCATGCTCAAGGTATTTGTTCTGCATCTGAAAGTAAAGAGAAGATTATAGAAGTTCCTGACAACTCCGGCATATTTCAGCTAAATGAAGAGGTTCTTTTATGCGGTAAAAGTTCTTTAGGTTTGCAAGCCGTCTTCTTGGCCTTTGTTATTCCACTTATTATCGTATGTACGACTATTGCCGTAGGAACTTATTTGCAATGGGAAGAAACCACAAGCGGATTAACCGGTTTAATATTATTAGTCCCTTTTTATTGCATCTTATATTTTTTACGAGACAAACTGAAAAAGCGATTTGTATTTACTTTGAAAAAACTTAATTGACAAACATATCATGATTTTAATTGCCGTTATTTCATTAGGAGCGATTGGAGCGATCGGTGCAGTATTACTTTACGCCGCCTCCAAGAAGTTTGAAGTAATCGAAGATCCTCGTATCGCACAAGTACAAGAGGTATTGCCCGGTGCTAACTGTGGTGGATGTGGATATCCCGGTTGTGGAGGTTTTGCCTCTGCATGTGTGAAAGCCAGTTCATTGGACGGAATGTTATGTCCGGTGGGTGGATCACCTGTTATGGGACAAATCGCATCAATCTTAGGTATGGAAGCAGCCAGTGCAGAACCTATGGTAGCTGTCGTTCGTTGTAACGGGACTTGCGCTGCACGTCCTCGCAACAACCAATATGACGGTGTCAAGAGTTGTGCGATTGCCTCTACTTTGTATGGTGGAGAAACAGGTTGTTCATTTGGTTGCCTAGGTTATGGCGACTGTGTGGCAGCTTGTAATTTCGATGCTATTCATATCAATCCGGAAACAGGATTGGTAGAAGTAGATGAGGAAAAATGTACTTCATGTGGTGCTTGCGTGAAAGCATGTCCGAAGAATGTGATTGAATTACGCAAAAAAGGACCTAAGTCTCGCCGCGTATTCGTTAGCTGTATCAACAAGGACAAAGGAGCTATTGCTCGTAAAGCTTGCGCAAATGCTTGTATCGGTTGTGGAAAATGTGCGAAAGAATGTGCATTTGAAGCAATCACAGTAGAAAACAATGTGGCTTATATCGACTTCACTAAGTGTCGTTTATGTCGCAAATGTGTGGCTGCATGTCCAACCGGAGCCATCCATGAGTTAAACTTCCCTCCTCGTAAGGAAGCAGCTCCTGCAGCAGCAAAACCGGAAGCAGCTAAGGTAGAAACAAAAGAAGAAACAAATCAAAAATAAAAATATAATCGTATGCTAAGGACATTTCGAATCGGAGGTATCCATCCGCCCGAAAATAAATTGTCTGCCGGTAAAAAAATTACTGCGTTGGCTACTCCTAAGCAGGTAATCATACCGCTCAGTCAACACATTGGAGCTCCGGCTCAGGCAGTGGTAAAAAAGGGTGATCTTGTTAAAGTTGGAACACTCATCGCAAAAGCCGGTGGTTTCGTTTCTGCAAACATCCACTCTTCAGTATCCGGTAAAGTAAATAAAATAGATAATGCACTTGATTCCAGTGGCTACAAACGTCCGGCTATCTATATAGATGTAGAAGGAGACGAATGGGAAGAAACAATCGACCGCAGCGAAACGTTAGTAAAAGATTGTACTTTATCTTCCAAAGAAATTGTAGACAAAATCGCAGCTGCCGGTATCGTAGGTTTAGGAGGAGCAACCTTCCCTACTCAAGTTAAATTGATGCCGCCTCCAGGATGTAAAGCTGAAATCATCATCATCAATGCTGTTGAATGTGAACCATACTTAACCTCTGACCATTCGTTAATGATGGAAAAGGGAGAAGAGATTTTGGTAGGTGTTAGTCTATTGATGAAAGCGGTAAATGTAAACAAAGCCGTCATCGGTATCGAAAACAACAAGCCAGATGCAATCGCACACTTAACTAAATTAGCAGCAGGATATACCGGTATTGAAATCATGCCATTGAAGGTACAATACCCTCAAGGAGGTGAAAAGCAGTTAATCGATGCTGTTATCCGTCGCCAGGTAAAAAGTGGAGCATTACCAATCTCAGCTGGTGCAGTTGTACAAAACGTAGGAACCGCATACGCAGTTTATGAAGCTGTACAAAAGAACAAACCGTTATTTGAACGTGTAGTTACCGTTACAGGTAAAGCTGTTGCTAATCCATCCAATTTCTTGGTTCGTATGGGAACACCTATTACGAATTTAATTGAAGCAGCCGGTGGTATTCCTGAAAATACAGGAAAAATTATCGGTGGTGGTCCGATGATGGGTAAGGCATTGGTTAGTTCAGACATACCTGTTACCAAAGGTAGTTCAGGTGTATTACTGCTTACAAAAGAGGAATCAGTTCGTAAACCAATGCAAGATTGTATCCGTTGTGCTAAATGTGTAAACGTTTGTCCAATGGGATTGAATCCTGCATTCCTTATGAAATATACTATTTATAAGGATTGGGATTTAGCAGAAGCTAATTACATTCAAGATTGTATTGAGTGTGGTTCTTGTAGTTATACTTGTCCGGCTAACCGTCCGTTGTTGGACTACATCCGTTCAGGTAAAGGAAAAGTAATGGGTATTATTCGTTCAAGAAAGTCATAAACAAGAGCAATTATATGGAAAACAAATTATATGTATCTCCTTCGCCTCACATTCATGGTGGCGATAGCATCAGTAAAAATATGTATGGTGTACTGATTGCCCTTGTTCCGGCGTTTTTGGTATCACTTTACTTTTTCGGATTAGGAGCACTGATTGTAACAGCTGCTGCTGTTTTCTTCTGTGTTCTATTTGAATATTTGATTCAAAAGTTCTTAATGAAAAAAGAGCCGACTATCTGTGATGGTTCTGCAATTTTGACAGGTGTTTTATTGACATTCAACGTTCCATCAAATCTTCCTATCTGGATTATTGCAATCGGTTCTTTAGCTGCTATAGGTATTGGTAAAATGTCATTTGGAGGCTTGGGTAACAACATTTTCAACCCAGCTTTAACAGGTCGTATCTTCTTGTTGATCTCTTTCCCTGCACAGATGACAACTTGGCCTGAAGTAGGACAATTAACAGCATACGCAGATGCAACTACCGGTGCAACAGTTCTTACTTTAATGAAAGAGGGTGCATTGGATAAAATGCCTACACTTTGCGATATGTTCTTAGGTAAAATGGGAGGTAGCTTAGGTGAAGTCAGTGCATTAGCTCTACTATTGGGTATGGTTTACATGTTCTGGAAAAAGATTATTACTTGGCATATTCCGGTATCTATTTTTGCAACTGTATTCGTATTCGCAGGTATCATGCATTTGATCAACCCAACAGTATACGCAAGCCCATTCGTTCATTTACTTTCAGGAGGTATGATGTTAGGAGCTATTTTTATGGCTACAGACTATGTAACCTCTCCTATGAGTAAAAACGGTATGATAGTGTATGGTATCGGTATCGGTATCTTAACAACTGTTATCCGTTTGTTCGGATCTTATCCAGAAGGTATGTCATTTGCCATCTTCATTATGAATGGTGTGACTCCGCTAATCAACAGTTATATGAAACCTAAACATTTCGGAGGGAAATAAGCATGGCAAAACTTAAATCAACATTACCCAATATGCTTCTTTCGTTGACAATTATTTGTCTTGCAGCGGGAGCCATATTAGCAGGTGTAAATATGTTCACACTTGGTCCGATTGCCGCATCTAAAGCTGCAGCATTGGAAAAAGCAATTAAAGAGGTTGTTCCTGAATTTGACAATAAACCAACTGAAGAGGCCTACATGGCTGTTACCGGAGATGGTGATTCATTAAAAATTTATCCGGCAAAGAAAGCTGGTGAATTTGTTGGAGCAGCTGTAGAAAGTAACACAAAGAACGGTTTCAGCGGTGAAATTAAAGTTATCGTAGGATTTGATGCTGAAGGAAAACTTTCAAACTACTCTATCTTACAACATGCCGAAACACCAGGGTTAGGCTCTAAAATGCAAGAATGGTTCCGTACAGATAAAAACAAACAAAGTGTATTGGGTCGTAGCTTGGCTAATGGAGAATTGAAGGTTACCAAAGATGGTGGTGATGTAGATGCTATTACAGCAGCAACCATCTCAAGCCGTGCATTCTTAAATGCTGTTAATCGTGCTTATAGTGCTTATGCTAGTACAGACGGTGTAACAGGAGCTACAACATCATCTGATAACACAACTAAAGAGGGAGGAGAGAACAATGAGTAATATCAAAATATTGATGAATGGTATCATTAAAGAGAACCCTATATTCGTATTGTTGTTAGGTATGTGTCCAACATTGGGTACAACCTCTTCTGCAATAAACGGTATGAGTATGGGTCTTGCAACAATGTTTGTATTGATCTGTTCCAACATCGTTATTTCAGCTTTAAAAAACTTGATTCCGGATATGGTTCGTATCCCATCATACATTGTAGTCATTGCAACCTTTGTTACAGTAGTACAAATGTGTATGGAAGCATTCGTTCCTGCCCTATATGCAAGTTTAGGTTTGTTCATTCCTTTGATTGTTGTAAACTGTATCGTATTAGGACGTGCGGAAGCATTTGCTGCTAAAAATGGTATTATCCCTTCTGCGTTCGACGGTATTGGTATTGGATTAGGATTTACTTTAGCACTTACATTATTAGGTGCAACTCGTGAACTTTTAGGAACCGGTAAATTGTTTAACATTACTTTAATGCCGGAAGAATATGGTTCATTGGTATTCGTATTGGCTCCGGGTGCATTTATCGCCTTGGGCTATTTGGTAGCAATTGTAAACAAAATGCGTAACGCTTAAAAACGAGAAATATGGAATATATATTGATATTTATTGCCGCCGTATTCGTTAATAACGTTGTATTGGCACAATTCTTAGGTATTTGTCCGTTTTTAGGTGTATCTAAGAAAGTAGAAACAGCAGTGGGTATGGGTGCAGCTGTTACATTCGTCTTGACTATTGCGACAATTGTAACATTCCTCGTACAAAAATATATTCTGGATGCATTTGGTTTAGGCTTCATGCAAACTATCAGTTTCATCTTGATTATCGCCTCTTTGGTTCAGATGGTAGAGATCATCCTAAAGAAAGTATCTCCGGCTCTTTATCAAGCATTAGGAGTATTCTTACCTTTGATTACAACCAACTGCTGTATTTTAGGGGTGGCAATCTTGGTTATCCAGAAAGAATATAATTTGATGGAATCTGTCGTATATGCAATTTCTACAGCTATAGGTTTTGCATTGGCTTTGATTATCTTTGCAGGTGTCAGAGAACAATTGG
>JAFYOM010000284.1 GCA_017560165.1 Parabacteroides sp. | reverse complement strand
CTTCGACTTTGATTGCTAATGTGTCATTCGGACTTTGACTGGTTAGGCGACGTCCTTTAAGTAATTGTACTCGGTCACGATTTAAAGTTCTTGTATCATAACTGGATTTAAAAACATGCATGATTGCTTCTGAAATTCCTATATAACGGCTACGTTTTTGTAGTGTTTCTCGATAAAATGCAGTATAGAGGTTTTCTGATTCGGAATAATTTGTCGCAATTTTTCTAATAGCTCGTTCTACCAGATCACGAGGTTCCCCTCCATAGATAATAGTTTCATTTAAAATAAAAGAGGCTGGATGCATCCATATGGTTACATGGTTTTCCTGTTGCTTAATCTCTTCCATTGTTAGATAGGTGTTGGAATAGCCAATATGGGAGATCCTAAATCCTTTAGTCGCTTCTTTATGAGGAATTTTCAAAGAAAACTCTCCATTAGCATTACTAACAGTACCGATGTTGCTACCGGCTGCTGTAATATTGGCGTTCCCTAATCTCTTTTGGGTCTCTTTATCTTTGATTACCCCTGTTATAATCAAATGCTCTGTAATATTGTTGTTTGCCAATCCTTCTAACGTAAAGCAGTGGATAAATAAAAAACAACTAAAAATCCATGTTAGTATATGTTTCATATTAGGTATGGATTAAATGGTTCATAGATATGAATTATATATCTCGCTAATATAGAGAATTATTTAAATAGGGTGAAAGAAGTCTGATATGTTATAGAATATTATGTAAAATTGATTAGAATGTTTTATCGAATGAAAAGTAGTTTCAACCGATGAAACTATTTGTTTCTCGCCTGAAACTTTTAGTTTCATAGGCAGAAACTTTGAGAAGCATAAGTGAATTTACCAATCATACTCTTCTGTGTAGGAATCAAAAAGGGGAGTCTCTTTGATTCCTGCCTGTTTAAAAAGTTCCTTTATGTATTGTTGTTCAGATGGCGTAATAGGAAGTTCTTTTCGGTAGATTCGGTAGTAGTGTGTCTTGTTGAAATGACTGATTAAACGTTTTTTGAGTTCGTTCGCATTTTTGAAAGGAATAGCATCATAAAGATGGCTGATACCCCAAGCCAGACGAATCTTTTCGTTTTTTTTGAAATAAGGACAAGCTTTGTCTTCTTTAGGATAAAACGCAGGATTGAGGGAATTGATAAAATGAGAACCTAATACGCATTGTCTTGCAGCTAAGGCTCTTAAGCAATAATCTGTATTTGAACATTTGTCATTAAAACAGTGGGCAAAACTGTTAGGTACAGATGAGTAGTTGAGTTTATTTTCCATTTTTAAATGTGTTAAATTGCATTGTTTATGAATATGCAGAAAATTAATAAGACTTTATAATAAAAAAAGTGCGTAGTTCTGTTAGGACTTCTCTTTCTAAATGGATTGATTGTTAGTGATTTAAATTGTTTAACCTAGATAATTTAGTGATTTAAAGTTTAATGATTATGAGAAATCGAATTCTATTCATGCTATGTTTCCTATTTGTAGGATTCTCAGCATTTGCCCAAGTTTCGATCTCGGGAAAGGTAGTCGATAACACAGGTTTCGAACTACCAGGTGTGAATGTCGTTGTCAAGGGTACAACCGTTGGTACAATGACATTAGGTGATGGTACTTATTCTCTTCCTGATGTACCAGGTGGAAGTAAGGCAGTTCTTGAATTCTCTTACATTGGTTTCAAACCAATAGAGGTAGTAGTTGGCAACCAGAAAGTTATTAACGTAACAATGGTTGAAGATTCTGAACAACTAGAAGAAGTTGT
>JAFYOM010000283.1 GCA_017560165.1 Parabacteroides sp. | reverse complement strand
TTCTCGAGCAGAAGATGCCTAACGAGCTTCCACGTTTCTTCATGGATGCTGCTCTGATGAATGCTTTCATCAACGGTATAGCTCAGGTATCAGACCTCGGTACTGTAAATCTTGTTATCGACAAGGGTAACAACAATAAGCTCACTGTCATGGGTCAGGGAAATCAGATTAAGATTACTATTGATCATCCTAAGTGTGGTTCAAGAACTATCACTCTTGATTCAGTAGCAATCAACGGCAAGGCAATCCACGCAAACTTCAACATACTCGTTGAGTATATCAAGCTTGCATACAAGAAGGCTCTCGTAAACAAACTCGATCCGGATGAGTTTGGCATGGTTACTGGTGGAGACAACAACGGGGAAGATGACGGCAACGTACCGTTCTAATGGTTGACTTTAATGACATCGGTAAAGCTGGATTAATGATACAATATGAGGATACAATCTCAATGGTTGGATTTAACATTGCAAAACAATTTAAGTCCAACCATCTATCTGAGAAGCTTGATAGTATGACCGTTCCGGAAGTGCTATCAAGTTATCTCAATAGAGAAGATGAAGATTATTCGGTTTGGTTGAAGAAAGAGTTTGATATAGACATTGATCCGAAAGCAATGATTTCAAGCTTTTTATCTATGCAACCGAATATGATGTATCCTTATAGAGTATTCCCGGCTTCTCATAATGAGCATCAAGATAATCTGTACATATATTCGGATATATATTCCCCTATAGCCGAACAGTCACTGCGGACATATGGCTGTGGTGGTATTGTACAATACATACACACAGATTTGGAGAAATTCCTTAAAGAACATCCAAACATGACTTTCATCACATCATCTACCAAAAGTATTGATATGGTGAGAAACATGAATGTTCCGATATGTCTGGTTGTATGTGATGATTATCGTTACACAATCGACCACTTTGTGAAAAACAAGATAGAGAAAGAGATAACAAAGAAACACAACATAATCCTTCGGTATACTAGTATAATATCAGGAGGTATTATTTAAAGGAAAAGGGAGGTATATGGAATGGCAAAGAAAGAACCGTCTTCCAAAACGCTTCTTTATCTGTATGACCCAGATGAGACATACGAGTACAATGCTAAGCACGGTACTCAGTATCCTTATAATGGCTTTCCAACGGGTTTGAAGGGTAAGAAGTATAAGAAGACAAGATTCATCAATTGGGAGCCTATACCTGAGGATATTATTATCCGTCACAACGGTTCTCAAATATTCGTCAACTTCAGTGCATTATTTCCCGATCTGATTGATCCTGCATTTGAAGTATTCCAGTTACGTGCCAAGAGAAATGATTTACAGAATTACATCTGTGAACAAATCAATTTCTTCACCGCATTGTATGATGATGATAATGACCTCATAACATCAATGATGATCGCCAAGTATATGACTGACTCGGAAACATATACTATCGACACATTTGATGAATATTACAAGCAGCTTTACGATACTCTATTTCCTCCAAGGACAATGGAGAAAATCAAGAAGATGGTTGATGAGAATGATGTTGGAGATGATACGGTAGGATTATTCCCGTTGGATTTTCTCCGTGATATGTACATTGTCTCATTCATGATAAAGGTAATGCACATATTCATCGAACATTTCATCATAGCAACTGGTAACTCCCCAAAAGATTTATATGAACTCTTTGCACGTGCTTTCTCGCATGCAATGAATCAGATAAATCCTCATATGTACATTCTGTTGTACAACTACGTCAACAAGAATGTCCTTCAGTCAATTTCATCCAATGCTAATATATACGACATGCAGGCAGTTGAGGG
>JAFYOM010000282.1 GCA_017560165.1 Parabacteroides sp. | reverse complement strand
TGTATCTGCTATGGGTGATGGACTTATCCGATTCGTCAATCAAGAAGCTACTCATGCATATACATATACCAACAGTCCATTAGAAAATGCAGCCGGATTATCAGGAAGATATTGTCGTATAGATGGTCTAGCTTTAGATAAAAATGGTAATCTTTGGATGACCAATTCAGAGGTAGAAAATGGTATTAAAATACTGGATACAGCAAATAAATGGCATAGCCTTTATGTAGAATCATTAAAAGGTAAATATACCATTAATGATATCCTTATCACTTCCAATAATGATAAATGGATTAATATACCTCGTCCAACTAGTCAAACTTCCATTACAGTTATAGCTGACAACACCTCATTAGATAAAGCAACTTCCAATCATTTCACTAACTTTACAGATACGGATGGAAATAATTTCTCTCCCAATCATTTCACCTGTATGACAGAAGACAGAAATGGATATGTGTGGGTGGGTACAAACAAAGGAGCCATCTATTTTACCAACCCCAAATTAGCTTCATCTGAAAATTACCAGTCTATACGTTGTACACGTGTCAAACTAATAAATGAAGAAGATGATACCCCCTATTACTTCTTAGACAATGTTATTGTAACTACTATAAAGGTAGATAATGGTAATAGAAAATGGATTGGTACGGAAGGAAATGGAGTATATGTATTAAGTAGTGATAACCAAGAGGTCGTTCATCAGTTTAATACGACTAATAGCCCTCTCCTATCTGATAATATCTATGCTATTGAAATTAATCCTCAAACAGGAGAAGTCTTTATTGGAACAGATAAAGGACTGGTTTCTTATAAAGGAGAAGCTACTGAAGGAAAAAGCGATTATTCAGATGTATATGCTTATCCCAACCCTGTTCGTCCGGAACATAGAGATAAAGTAACTATTACAGGTTTAATGGATAATTCCATTGTTAAAATCACCGATTTGAATGGGAATCTGATTTATCAGACTAAATCATTAGGGGGACAAGCCATTTGGAATTGCCAAAACAGCAAAGGAACTCGTGTAGCTTCCGGTATATATTTAGTACTTGCTGCTACCGAAGATTCAAAAGAGAGTATTGTTACAAAAATTGCAGTCATCAAATAAAAAAAAGGCTTTGGTTTTAAATTATTCCAAAGCCTTTTTTATACTTCTTACAATCCTAATTTTTCCGATATTTCTAACATCTTTATGATAGGACGAATCGCTTTTTCCTGGACTGTCTCATCTACAAAGATTTCCGGTAATTCAAATTTTAAGCAATTGTACAACTTTTCCATCGTATTCAAACGCATAAAGTTACATTCATTACATGCACAACTTCCATCTTCCGGAGGAGCCGGGATAAATTCTTTATCCGGACTTTGTTTACGCATCTCATGAATAACGCCACTTTCAGTCGCTACAATGAATTGTTTTTTGTCAGACTTAACTGTATACTTCAATAATGCAGCTGTTGATCCTACAAAGTCAGAAACGGCTACAATAGCCTGCTTACATTCAGGATGGGTAATAATATCTGCTTCCGGATATTGTTTCTTCAATTCTAAGATCTTTTCCAAAGAGAATTGTTCATGTACATGACAAGCTCCATTCCAAAGTAACATTTGTCGTCCGGTAATACTATTGATATAATTACCTAAGTTACGATCCGGACCGAAAATCATTTTAGTATCGGCCGGAAAACTTTCTACAATTTGTCGAGCATTCGTAGAAGTTACCACTACATCTGTTACAGCCTTTACAGCTGCTGTTGTATTTACATAAGAAACAACTACATGATCCGGATGTTGTTTCACAAACGCTTCAAATTCTGCAGCCTGACAACTGTCAGCCAACGAACATCCTGCATTCAGATCCGGAACCAATACCTTTTTATCCGGACATAAAACCTTAGCGGTCTCTCCCATGAAATGAACACCACAGAATACTATAATGTCAGCTGTTGTCTTAGCAGCCTGTTGAGCCAATGCCAAACTGTCTCCAACAAAGTCTGCTATATCTTGAATTTCGGCTGTCTGGTAATAATGTGCCAAAATAACTGCATTTTTCTCTTTACGCATCCGATTTATCTCCTCAACCAAATTGATTCCTTGAGGAATTGGTGCATTCATATATCCGATTGATTGATTTGTTGACATAATTGTCTTCGTTTAAAATTATGATATGCAAAAATAAAAACTTTATTTGGGATGTTCAGTTATCCACATCATTATTTATATAAATCTTTTTTATTCTTTTTTTTAATAGAATTTAGATGATAATAATAGCCTGTTGATAAGGTTTAAATTTTTTTACCGGATTATTTGTTTAATAGGTTATTAAATAGAATAAACCATTTATCAAAAGTTTACTAACATCTTATATATTCTTTTATTTGCTGTGTTTCTTAGCGTTAGTATATATTCTAATTTTAGGTTGAAAACTTATCATGTGAATAAGTTTATATCTTTTATGTGTTGTTTATACGTGTATAACTATTGTTGAAACTCCGTAATGAATATTTTTCTTTTTTTGTTGTAGAATATCAATCATGGTTTGTATAGATAGGATTTTCAAAAATGCAAGATTTATTTTTCATTTTGTGTTCACTACTTATCAATGTCTTTTCAACTACATATCCACATTAATTCACTACTTTTGTAACCAAACAAGATAGATATGCGTAAACTAAAGATAACAGAGCTCAATCGACTCACACCAGAAGCATTTAAAGATAGTAAAAAGATTCCATTAGTAGTTGTTTTGGATCATGTAAGAAGTTTAAACAATGTTGGTTCAGTGTTTAGAACTTCAGATGCATTTAGGGTTGAAAGTATTTATTTATGTGGTATTACAGCTTGTCCTCCT
>JAFYOM010000281.1 GCA_017560165.1 Parabacteroides sp. | reverse complement strand
TTATTTTTTATTATACTTATAAGCCTAAATTTTATAATTGGATTAAATCTATATTTAATGCTTAAAGTTTCTATTATTGTACCGATTTATAATGTTTCTCAATATATTGAGAGATGTCTATTATCTATCATAAATCAGACATATCAAAATATCGAAATTGTTTTAGTGAATGATGCATCTCCTGATGATAGTATATTAAAAGCTCAGAAAATAATAGATCAATATGTCGGACTGAATGTTTCTATTGTAACGCATGATAAGAATAGAGGGCTTTCTGCTGCTCGTAATACTGGTGTAAAAGCCTCTACTGGGGATTACCTTTTTTTTCTAGATAGTGATGATGCTATTCCTGAGAATGCAGTAATGCTTTTAATAGAAAATGTTTTTCAATATCATGTAGATTTAGTTGTAGGGGCTATAGATATAGTTGGAGCCTCTTCAAAAAAATACCCTTCTTTAAATCTTTCTGAAGAGAAAATCTATTATAAATCAGAAATTCTTAATTCTTTTTTAAAGAAAGAATGGTATGAAATGGCTTGTAATAAATTGATCAAAAGAGACTTATTTTTTCAGAAGGATTGTTGGTTTCAAGAAGGTATTGTTCATGAGGATAATTTGTGGTCATTTCAGGTTGCACAATGCAGCCATAGTATGGTAGTTTGTAAACAGCCTACTTATTTCTACCATATTCAACCCCAATCAATCACACAGAAAAAAACAGAACGGAATTTTGATAGTTTATGTATAGTAATTAGTAAAATATTAGAAAGTACCGATTTTATAAATAATAAAAAAACACAATATCTATTATGTACCTATTTATGGGAACTAAAGATCTTCTGTTTAAAAAGTTTGTTGAAATCAAATTTAAGTAAAGATTATATTCGTTATATATATGAACGGTTAAGATTATTATATTCTAATAAGTTGTTTTATGATTTTAAAAAAAGTACAGTTTTAAAAGTAAAAGAAAATCTGTTAAAAGGATTATATAAACTATATAAATAAATTATGAATATAGAGGACTTGAATATATGTATTTGTACTAGATCTATGAATATTGATCTTTACAAACAAGCAATGAATACGGTAGATTTACCATATAAAAAGAAAAGATATCGATTTACAACAGCTGATGGTTATTTATATGATTTAGTAAAATCAGAATATGATTATGTTGTTAATATAGATGAAGATGCATTTGTTTGTAATATTAATGCATTAAAAGATTTGATTATCTATTTTATAGAAAATGGATATGTTAATTGTGGAATGCCAGACGGAGGTGTGTCCCCTGTAAGAGGAGGTAATCCTATTGTCACGAATCCTTTTTTTAATATTATAGATATAAAAAAAATAAGAGAAAGATTTTCTTTAAAAGAGATTGAAAAAATAAAACAAATATCTGAAAATGTTCAGAAACAATATATTCCCAATGATATTGTAAGGTTAGAGTATGCTTTTAAAGAAAATGAGCCATATTGTTCTTTCTTTATATGGATAGCCTTAAATTTTAAGGTTTTATATCTGGATGCAGATACTTATAAAGATGGATATAGCACTGTCTTAAAAAATCATAAAGGTGTTCCTTTCCTAATTCATTCATGGTATTCTAGAATGTATAATAGAGATGATTTTCATACGAAAAGGATTAATGATATTATATCATCTTGTCCTGGTAAAAAAAGTCAGGAAGTGATATCAAGTGGTGATAAGATACAAAGTGTTGTTGATAAATTGGCTTATCGTTTTTATTTTCCAATAATTAGAAAAATAAAAAGAGTTCTTGTAAAAATAAATCTTTTGGATTATTGTTAGTTAATTAGGAACAAACTAACCCTTTCCCTACTTGCCATCTGAAAAGGATTAGTTTGTTCCCTTTGGATGGTTGTAGTTTGATTAAATACCAAAACCATAGGAGTATGGAAGCCCCCCATTTGATACCTTCCATTAGTAGGCGTTTATAAAAAGCAGATTTCCCTAAATGAAGTGTACGTATTCGTTCACTTTTGCCAATTGCATAGGTTAACTTTTTAAAATGTTCGTTAGTCAACTTATTGTCAGGTATGTGGTGATAGATTTTTGCGGATGGTAAATAATAACATTTTTCTCCTCCATTCATCAAACGAAGGAAAAAGTCTTTATCTTCTGCACCCATTAAAGAATTACCTTTTCTTCCTAATGTGATATCAAATGCCCCATATTTTATAAACAGAGTTTTTCGGAAACAAGCATGGCCGGTTCCTGGATAATCTTTGGGTGATAATATTTTAATATGTTTTCCTTTATCATAAGCTCCTGTTACTAAGCGCATGGTAAAATGAGATAACCATTTGGGTTTTTCAGTTTCATAAACTGGAATAACAGGGCCGGAAGAAATACCAGCATCTGTATATTGAGTGAAGAAATGGTCTATTGCTTGTAAAAAATCAGGTTCAACAGTCTCATCATCGTCAATGAAAACAATAATATCTCCTTTTGAGGATGTAACTCCTTTATTTCTTGCATGAGAGATACCTTGATTATATTCAACGATGTAATGTAAAGGAAGTGAAGGATTTTCTTTTTGATATGTTTTTATAATTGATTCTGTGTTATCCGTACTGTTATTATTGATAAGGATAATTTCAAAAGATTGGGTCGAAAATTGTTGGACTTTCAAGCTGTCCAATACCATTGGAAGATATTTTCCTCTGTTGTATGTACAGATTACAACTGATAAAAACATATTTGTTTTATATATTAAATATTCTTGGGAGACAAATTTACGGAAATATTTTGAAGTTGTTATATCTTTGCAACTTATATTAATTAACTCAGAGTATAATGAAGTCTTTTATAAAAAAATCGTGGATGCACTTTGTGGCATTGTTGTTATTCATTGTATTGACTGTTACTTATTTCTCTCCTGTCCAGTTAGAAGGAAAAGTACTTCGCCAAGGTGATACGCAACAGTTTGAAGGAATGTCAAAAGAATTAGTAAGTCTCAATGAAAAAGAATCCGGAGATATTGTTGCTTGGCTAGGAAGTATGTTTTCCGGAATGCCTTCTTATCAAGTGACTGTAGCGAATAAACCTGAAGTACATTTAGGCATTGCCAATAAGATTTTAGCTGTATTTGATTATTCGTCAGCTCGTATTGTATTAGTCGCTTTAATCTGTTTCTATATTTTGATGTGTGTGATGGGGGTTAGTAAATGGCTCGCCATATTGGGCGCGATAGCTTATGCTTTTGCCTCTTATAATTTTATCATATTGGAAGCAGGACATATCACAAAAGCTTATGTAATAGCCTATATGCCGTTGACTGTGGCCGGTATGTTTTTATTATTTCAACGTAAATATCTTTGGGGTGTTGCATTGTTTACATTTGCAGTGGCTACTTCCATTCGTGAGAATCATTTACAAATCACCTATTATTTGGTATTCTTGTGTGCTTTTATCTATATTGGATATCTATATGGTAAGGTGAAAGAGAAGAATTGGGGAGAGTTGTTGAAAGTCTCTCTTTTGTTATTATGCAGTGTCTGTTTGGCTGTTTTGCCAAATGTGGATAGTATGTATTCAAATTGGGAATTGAGTAAAACATCGACACGTGGTGCTACAGAGTTAACAATCTCAACACCTGAAGGGGAAAAGGTCTCTTCCGGATTGGATAAAGATTATGCTTTTGCTTGGAGTTATGGTAGAGGAGAACTATTAACTTTATTGGTTCCTAATGCCTATGGGGGTAGTTCTGCCGGAATTTTAGGTTTAGATTCTGAATTATATAAAGAGTTAAGAAATAAAGGGGCTCAAGTTGGAAAGGAGTTACGCGCTCCTACGTATTGGGGAGAAAAGGCCTTTACTTCAGGACCTGTTTATTTCGGAGCATTGGTGTGTTTCTTATTCGTTTTGGGTATGTTTGTGATCCGGAATCAGATGAAATGGTGGTTGTTCGCTTGCTCTGTTTTCTTTATTCTATTGGCATTAGGACGTAATTTTGATAGTTTCAATAGCGTTTTGTTCCATTATTTGCCAATGTATAATAAGTTTCGTACAGTGGAAATGGCATTGGTAATTCCGGGTTTAATTTTCCCATTAATAGCTGTATGGGGGATAAAAGAGATTTTTACAGGAAAGATAGATAATGTTCATTTGAAAAAGGGACTTATTTTCTCTTTGGCTTCTACTGGAGGTATTTGTTTGATTTTTTGGTTAATGCCAAGTTTGTTTTTTGATTTTCGCTCAACTTATGATGCTCAATATCAATTACCGGATTGGTATTATAATGCATTACTTTTAGATCGTGCCTCATTGGTTTCTGCGGATGCTTTGCGTTCCTTAACGATAATCTTATTAGGTGCTTCTTTATTATTCTGGTTTTATATTTCTAAAGACCGACAGAAGGTTGCAACTATGGTGATTATTGGATTAAGTGTTTTAATGTTAGTGGATCTTTGGACTGTAGACCGTCGTTATTTGAATGATAGTAATTATATAACAAAGAGTCAGAATAAAGAGATTCATAAAATGACTGTAGCAGATGCTGAGATATTGAAAGATAAAGATGCTTCTTATCGTGTTTTGAATTTAAATAATCCATTTAATGAAACCAGTACCTCTTATTATCATAAATCTATCGGAGGATATCATGCTGCAAAATTAAGAAGATATCAAGAATTGATAGATTTTAGGTTGGTGAAAGAAATCTCTCTGTTAATAGGTTCTTTACAAAAAGTAGAATCTGTGGATGATTTATATAAAATATTTGCACAGTCTCCTTCTTTGAATATGTTGAATACACGTTATATCATTTATAATCCGGAACAAGCTCCGTTACGAAATCCATTTGCATTAGGAAATGC
The DNA here is from genome assembly GCA_017560165.1 of Parabacteroides sp. Lineage (GTDB taxonomy): Bacteria > Bacteroidota > Bacteroidia > Bacteroidales > Tannerellaceae > Parabacteroides. The sequence continues at coordinate 3,884 of JAFYOM010000281.1, read as the reverse complement.
TTGGTTCGTTGATTCTGTTAAGTTTGTTGATTCTGCGGATGAAGAGATTACTGCTTTGGATACGCTTAATCCATTGAAAGAGGCAGTTATTGATAAACGTTTCGAAAAAGAATTGGAAGGATTTGTACCACAAACAGACTCTGCAGCAACCATTGTATTAGCTGAATATCGTCCAAATCGATTGACATATAAATCGAACTCAGAAAAAGAGCAGTTGGCTGTTTTTTCAGAGGTTTATTATCAACCGGGTTGGATTGCTTCTATCGATGGAAAGGAAGTCCCTCATTTCCGTGTAGATTGGACTTTGCGTGGATTATTAGTCCCTGCAGGAGAACATGATGTTGTATTTGAATTTAAGCCGAAGGGGTATATTACCGCTTCTTATGTGGCTTCTTATAGCTCTTTAGTTATTCTTCTATTATTGTTAATAGCTGTAGGATTCTCTGTAAAAAAGATAATCGCTGAATCAAAAGATTGTAAGAATTAGTTTAACTAAGCTTATTGATAAAAGAAAGTAGTTTTTTTGTGAGGGTTTCCCATGAAAGAGCTACTTTTTCTTTTTCTATTTGTTGAGAAACAAAGTTGAGTTTGCCTTCAGAGAATAATGTTTGAATACCATCTTTTAATGAAGAAGCTGAGATTTCTGAGACAACAATTCCTGTTTGAGGTTTTGCGATACTTTGTGAGAAGTCTCCTACAGGTGTGCTAACCATTGGTAAATTATAGTGATAAGCAACTGAAACGACTCCGCTTTGAGTTGCTGAACGATAAGGCAAGACCAAAGCATCGGCAGAAGAGAAGAATAGAGGAATGTCGTCATCACTAATATAATGATTGTGAACAAAAATACGTTCCTTTGCGGGAGAGTTGTCGATTTGTTTTTGATACTTTTCAAAACTTCCGTAACATTCTCCTGCAATGATTAACTGATAAGAATCATCTAATAGATTAACAGCCTCAATCAATAAATCTAAACCCTTATAATCTCGAATTAGACCAAAAAATAAGAGATTCTTTTTATTGGCAGGTATTTGCAGTTTCTGACAAGCAATTTTCTTTTCTATTGGATTTCCAAAGTGATTATACAAAGGATGAGGGTTTTGTATGTATTGGGCTTGTGAATGAAGTTTCAATAAATCGTTACGAACAGTATCGCTTAATACGATAAATCCATGGCATTGTTTGAAAAGAAGTTTAGCCATAGGTTTATCGAAGAATTTAGGCTCGTGCGGAATGGCATTATGAATTAGAGTAATAACCTTACAGTGTTTCTTCATTCTGTTTGCTATATGGGCATATCCTGGAACAAAGAAAGACATCCAATAACTTATAATTAAAACTTCCGGATCAAATTCTTTTATCGCTTCAACGGTTTGAAAGTAGGAGAGTGGATTTATACTGTCTAAAAGACGCAGACCATTTATTTCTATAGCTTTATCTCCTTTTTCGACATATTGCGTTTTACCAGGGAAAAGAAGGTCTGGATATAAGCGCTTAAAATTAAAGGCTTGAACGGTGTGTCCTTCTTTTTCTAATTCAGTATAAAGCATTGCGCTGAATTGGGCAATACCACCACGATAAGGGTAAAAAGGGGAGAGGATTGCTATTTTCATAAAATGATTAATAAAAAAGGGGTAGGGAATTCTACCCCTTTTATTTTAATATCTATAATGTTCTGCTTTGTATGGACCTTCTACCGGAACTCCGATATAGTCGGCCTGCTTTTGTGTTAATTTGGATAACTTCACACCGATACGTTCCAAATGTAGACGTGCTACCTCTTCGTCTAAACGTTTAGGCAGACGGTAAACACCAATTTCGTATGGCATTGTCCATAAGTCCATCTGAGCCAATACCTGGTTTGTAAATGAGTTACTCATTACAAATGAAGGATGACCGGTTGCACAACCTAAGTTGACCAAACGACCTTCTGCTAATAGGAAGATGGAATTACCTGTCGGGAATGTATATTTGTCTACCTGAGGTTTGATGTTAGTGTGTTTGATATTTGGATAGTTGATCAATTTATCTACCTGAATTTCATTATCAAAGTGACCAATGTTACAAACGATTGCCTGGTCTTTCATTTGTGCCATGTGTTCGATAGTGATGATATCACAATTACCAGTAGTTGTAACAAAGATATTTCCTTCTTTAACAGCCTCTTCCATTGTTGTCACTTCGAACCCTTCCATGGCTGCTTGTAATGCACAAATAGGATCGATTTCTGTAACTAAGACGCGAGCACCGTATGAACGCATAGAATGAGAACAGCCTTTACCTACATCTCCGTAACCTGCAACGACAACCACTTTACCGGCAATCATCACATCTGTTGCACGTTTAATACCATCAGCCAATGATTCACGGCAACCGTAAAGATTGTCAAACTTAGATTTAGTGACTGAGTCATTAACATTGATTGCTGGAACTAATAATTCACCTTTCTCCATCATCTGATATAAACGATGTACACCGGTTGTTGTTTCTTCTGAAACACCTCTCATCTCAGCAACTGTACGATGCCAACGTGTATTGTCTTCCGCTAAGATACGGTTTAATGTGTCTAGGATAACTTGTTCTTCGTGGTTACCTCCTTTGCGATTGATTGTTTCAGCATCATTTTCAGCACGATAACCCATGTGAATTAATAAAGAAGCATCTCCGCCATCATCTACAATCATGTGTGGGCCTTTACCTTCTGGGAAACGAAGAGCCATGTCTGTACACCACCAATATTCTTCCAATGTTTCTCCTTTCCATGCAAAAACAGGGACACCTGTCGCTGCAATTGCCGCAGCTGCATGATCTTGTGTAGAGAAAATATTGCAACTAGCCCAACGAACGTCAGCTCCTAATGCTACCAAAGTCTCGATTAACACGGCTGTTTGAATAGTCATGTGTAATGATCCGGTAATACGTGCACCTTTCAAAGGCTTTTGATCTGCATATTTCTTACGTAATGCCATCAGACCCGGCATTTCATGTTCGGCAATCTCGATTTCTTTGCGACCGAATTCTGCTAAACTCATATCTGCTACTTTATAAGGCAGATTTGTAGGAAGTAATAGTGACATATATTGAATCTAAAATAATTTGATTGCAAAGGTAGTAATTATTTAGGCGGGATTTACTTATTTATAATGAAAAAGGGTTATCTGTTTTAATCAGATAACCCTTTTTATGGTTGAGAGAATAATAAGTTTATACCGGAGTAATTCCTTGTTCTGCTAAAAGTTTCAATGAAAGATCTTTTAATTTGAATTTTTGAATCTTTCCGCTACCTGTCATTGGGTATGTATCAACAAAGAAAATGTATTTAGGTATTTTATGACGGGCAATTTTTCCTCTACAGAAATCCTTTACAACATCTTCTGTCATGGTTACACCCTCATGTAAGATAATGAAAGCCCCAACCTCTTCGCCATATTTTTTAGAAGGTACTGCTGCTACTTGTACATCTTTTACTCCCTCTAAATGATAAAGAAACTCTTCTAGTTCGCGGGGATAAATATTTTCACCTCCACGAATAATCATATCTTTAATACGTCCTGTAATACGGTAATTACCATATTCATCTTTTATACCTAAGTCTCCACTGTGCAAGAAACCATCTTTATCGATAACTTCTGCTGTTGCTGAAGGGTTGTTGTAATAACCTTTCATGGTATTATAGCCACGATTACACATTTCGCCTTGTACACCGACCGGACATTCTTCTCCTGTTTCAGGATCGATCACTCGTACTTCCGTAAATTCATAGTTGCGTCCTACTGTTGTATAACGAATTTCATCCGGATCATCTATACGAGTTTGTGTCATACCTGGAGATGCTTCTGTTAGTCCATATACACTCGTGATACGCATAAACATCTTTTCTTCTA
>JAFYOM010000031.1 GCA_017560165.1 Parabacteroides sp. | reverse complement strand
GAAATCATGCGTTTCTGCCAAGCTTTCGTTTTAGAATTATGGCGTCATATTGGTCCGGATACTGACGTTCCTGCCGGTGATATCGGTGTTGGAGGTCGTGAAGTGGCTTATATGTATGGAATGTATAAGAAATTGGCACGTGAAAATACCGGTACTTTCACAGGTAAAGGTCTTGAATTTGGTGGTTCTTTGGTACGCCCGGAAGCGACTGGTTACGGAAATGTTTATTTCCTTCTTCAGATGTTAAAAACCAAAGGTATCGACATCAAAGGTAAAACTGTTTGCGTATCTGGTTCCGGTAATGTTGCTCAATATACAGTTGAAAAACTAATCAGCTTAGGAGCAAAAGTTGTAACCATGTCAGACTCTGACGGTTATATTTATGATCCGGATGGTATCGACCGCGCGAAGTTAGACTACATCATGGAATTAAAGAACCTATACCGTGGTCGTATTCGTGAATATGCAGAAGAATATGGTTGCAAATATGTAGCAGGTGCACGTCCATGGGGTGAAAAATGTGACATCGCAATGCCAAGTGCCACTCAAAATGAATTGAACGGCGAAGATGCTAAAACATTGTTGGCAAATGGTTGTTTCGCAGTTTCTGAAGGAGCCAACATGCCTTCAACTCCAGAAGCAATTGAAGCGTTCCTTGAAGCTAAGATTTTATATGCTCCGGGTAAAGCAGCTAATGCGGGTGGTGTTTCTGTTTCTGGATTGGAAATGACACAAAACGCTCAAAAATTAAGCTGGAGCAGTGAAGAAGTGGATCAGAAATTACAGAGCATCATGGAAAATATCCATAGTCAATGTGTAAAATATGGTAAACAAGAAGATGGTTATGTAAACTACGTGAAAGGGGCTAACGTTGCCGGTTTCATGAAAGTTGCAAAAGCGATGATGGCACAAGGTATCATCTAACCTATTTTTCATGATTATTTTTATATAAAACAAATACAAAACTGAAAAGACGGAAATGGCTGGTAAAACAGCAATCTCCGTCTTTTTTTATCGATCTTAACTACCAATTTAAACTTGTCAACTATTAACTTTTTATTACCTTAGTGCCAAAATAAAGAAACATGGTTACTGAAAATTTAAAACAACTTTACCTTCAATACATAGGTTCACCGGCATCCGATATCACTGAACTATCTTCTTCCGGTTCCAATCGTCGTTATTTTAGGTTAACAGGTCCTACCACACTGATTGGAGTAAGTGGCACATCAGCAGAAGAGAATAGAGCATTTATCTATATGGCAGATCATTTTAAGAAACAAGGGATTCCCGTTCCTAAAGTATTAGCCAGCTCAGATGATCAATCTTTCTATTTACAAGAAGACTTAGGAGATACGCTTTTATTCAATGCAATTGAAAAAGGGCGTAAAAGTTGTTTCTTTGATGAAACGGAAAAACAGTTACTAAAAAAAACAATCCAACTTCTACCTACATTACAATTCAAAGGTGCTGAAAATTTCGATTTCAACCAATGTTATCCACAGCCGGCATTCAACGAGCGTTCCATTCTTTGGGATCTCAATTATTTTAAATACTGTTTTTTAAAAGCTACCGGTCTGGAGTTTCAAGAAAACAGATTGGAAGATGATTTCCAAAAGATGAGTGAAGTCTTGTTACAAGATAACAGTTCAACATTCATGTATCGGGATTTTCAATCACGAAATGTCATGGTAAAAGAGGGGGAACCGTGGTTTATTGATTTCCAAGGAGGAAGAAAAGGGCCGATCTATTACGATGTTGCCTCTTTCCTTTGGCAAGCAAAAGCCAAATATCCGAGTGATTTACGACAAGAATTAATCAACGATTACCTACAAGCACTTAAACAATATACAGAGGTGGATGAACAAAAATTCTTCCATCAGCTTCGCCATTTTGTCCTTTTCAGAACATTACAAGTATTAGGAGCTTATGGTTTCCGTGGTTATTTCGAAAAGAAACCTCACTTCATTCAGAGCGTTCCTTTTGCTATAGATAATCTTAGAGAACTATTGAAAGATGATTACTCGGAATATCCTTACCTATGTACTGT
>JAFYOM010000280.1 GCA_017560165.1 Parabacteroides sp. | reverse complement strand
TCCGTCAGACCGTTTGTATAAAATGGAAAAAGTTCAACTAGAAAAATCATTTGAGTAATGAAAGAATATATCTTCACCTTAAAAGATAAAGTACGCGATTATGAATGTGACTTGCAAGGAGTTGTAAACAACTCTAACTATCAACATTACATGGAACATACGCGTCATGAATTTTTAGAATCGTTAGGTGAGAATTTTGGAAAAATGCACGAACAAGGATTAGATGCTTTTGTTGCTAAAGTAGAAATTCATTTTAAAAACTCGTTACGTAGCGGAGACCATTATCTTTCTTATTTAAATGCATATAAAAAAGGAGTTAAATTAATTTTCGAACAAGATATCTATCGATTATCAGACAATGTCTTAGCAGCCAAAGGAACTGTAGAATCGGTAGTCGTCAAGGATGGGAAATTAACACGAGGCGAATTTTTTGACGAAATGCTAAAAAAATTAGAACATAAATGACAGACAAACAGATTTACCAAATTGGCCTTACTATGATAAACGGTGTGGGAGACATCCTTGCACGCCACCTACTGCAATCATTAGGAGATGCAGAGGCCATCTTTAAAGAAAAACAGGTGTTATTGGAAAAGATTCCAGGTATCGGCAGCAAATTAGCTGCCGAGATTAAACACCCAGATGTATTAAAACGAGCAGAAAAAGAGATAAACTTTATAGAAAAAAACCATCTCTCCTTCTTTTTTCTAACAGACACCAATTATCCAACAAGACTGAAAGAATGTCCGGATGCACCTATTCTTTTCTATTTTAAAGGAAATGCGAATTTAAATGCCCAGCGAATTATCAGCGTAGTCGGGACTCGAACACCGACAGAGTATGGAAAAGAACTTACACAAACGTTATTGAAAGATCTGTCGACCTACATTCCTGATTTATTAGTCATTAGTGGTTTAGCTTATGGTATAGATATATGTGCCCATCAACAAGCACTCAAAAACCAATTACCGACAGTTGCTGTTCTTGCCCATGGATTAGATCGTATTTATCCTTCTAATCATCGAAACACAGCCATCCAGATGCTTGAACATGGAGGTTTACTTACCGATTTTCCAAGCGGAACAGATCCGGATCGCCCCAACTTCTTATGCAGAAATCGAATTATAGCCGGTTTGTCTGATTGTACAATCGTAATCGAATCGGCAGAAAAAGGAGGATCTTTAGTAACTGCCGATATAGCATTCTCATATGGAAGAGAGGTTTACTGTTTTCCGGGGCGAGTAAACGATCATCGATCAAAGGGTTGTAATAATCTCATTCGAAAAAATAAAGCCGGACTGATTACTTCTGCAGAAGATTTATTAACCGCACTTTGCTGGGATATCTCCCCCCTACCAGTTCAAACTCAATTCTCTTTCACAGAACAAGAAGAGTCGAATGAACAAAATCCAATTCTTCTGTTACTTCAAAAGAAAGAGTCTATGCATATTAATCAAATAGCATTACACCTAAAAGTTTCAATTCAACAACTTTCTACATTACTATTTGAGTTAGAGATGGATGGAAAAATAAAATCAATGCCGGGGAATATGTACAAACGGCTATAAATAATTAAAGGCTGTCTCACGACAACCCCTAATCAACTTTGTTAACCTTAAATCTAATACTATTATGAAAAAACCACGATGCAAATATACTGACTTTTCCAAAAGCACCAATAAAAGAACTGCTAATTTATGTTATAAAACACATAAGAATAACAAAGCAAAAGATAGATACTCATAATCTTTCCAACATATAAGATATTCTCCTACATTTGTAGAGAATGTAATAACAATAATCAATCAGATTACACTAAAAACAAAAAGACATGAAAACTAAAGGATTATTTACAATCGTTTTACTACTAGGATTTTTATTTTCAGCTCAAGCAGCAGACCATGTTAAAGGTAATGGTAAATTATCTACTAAAAAAATAGCCATTGGTGACTACAATACCATTAAAATTGATGGAGTTATTGATTTTAATTATGTACAATCAGATGAAAAACCTTTTATTGAAATCACTGTTGATGAAAACTTACATAACTATGTCAATATTGATATTAAAAATCGAGAACTGACTGTTAATTTTAAAGGTGCGAAAGTTGATCATTTTACCAAATTCATTGTAACAACCAATTCTAAATGGTTAAAGGAAGTAAAAGTAGCAGGAAATGCAAACTTTATGATCAATAGTAAACTATTTGGAGATGAGCTAAAAATCAATGCAAATTCGAATTGTTTGGTACAATTAAAGAAAAAAATAGAGATTGGTAAATTGAATTTGAATATCTCAGGAAGTGCTAATATGATTGTAAATGAACTTCAAGCAGACAAACTAGAATGTAGTATTAACGGTGCAGGAACAATCAACCTCAAATCCGGGAAAGCAGTCCAAGCGAATTACAACATTACTACCGATGGAGAAATTATGGCCTTTGGTGTTACTGCCTTGAATATAAACTGTAAAATAGCAGGAAAAGGTATAGCTCAAATTCATCCAACAGAAAACCTAAAAGCCAATATCGTTGGTAAAGGAGAAATCCAATACAAAGGTTCTGCTACAGTGCAACAACATATTTTAGGCAAAGGAACTATTAAGCAAATAAAATAATCTATCACAAATAATCTTTTACCATGAAAAGAAGAAAATTCCTTAAACAGTGTATGCTTGCAACAGCAGCCGGCTGTTTCACTGCCGACCAATCGCTTCTGTTTGCAAATACTGTTGCGAACAGCAAACCTGTTCTTTCCTCTTCCAAAGATTTATATCAAATGTTTCTAAATCCAGGAACAGCTTATCGTCCATTTATTCGCTGGTGGTGGAACGGAAACAAAGTTGAAAAAGCAGAACTAAAACGTGAATTACAATTACTAAAAGATGCAGGAATCGGAGGAGTTGAAATCAATCCAATCTCCTTTCCCCGTTATTCAGATCCATTAGATAAAAAATCTCTGACTTGGTTAAGTGATGAATGGATTGATATTTTACAATATACATTTGATGAAGCAAAAAAGATTGGAATCACTTGCGATCTATTAGTTGGTTCCGGTTGGCCTTTTGGAGCTGAATATCTACGCGGTGATGAGCGTGCTGATGTTGTTACGAACTATTCTGAAGCTCTTACCGGCCCTATAGACTATGAGATATCAGAGGATGGACTTTTCAGTACTGCCAGTCCTGCGATCTCTTCTCCTTTTATCGGGAGAACTATGGAATTAATGTCCCTACAATTAGTTCCCGAACCTTTCAATAGCCTAGATCAGGTGATTGATGTAATGAAAAAGGATACAGACGGTAGTTACCGTTTCAAAGTTCCAGAAGGAAACTGGGTTTTATTTGCATTATTTAAAGTGAAAGGTTTTCAGAAGGTGATAAATGGAGCCCCCGGTGCAAACGGACCTGTACTTAACCACCTAAATAAAAAAGCAGTTCAAAAATATCTGGATAACATGTCTGATAAAATACAGCAACGGATCGGCCCTCTAAAATCCGATATTCGTGCTTTATTCTGTGATGGTCTCGAATTAGAAGGATCTAACTGGACATACGATATGCGTGAGGAATTCCAGAAACGTCGTGGATATGATATTCTGCCTTATCTCCCTTACCTTTTCTTCCATAGTGGAGGTATGGGTAATGTTTTTGATTACACTCCTCGTGTCCAAATGGGGAAAGAGATGGCTGACTGTATTGACCGAGTACGTTTCGATTTTGCTTTGACCAATGCAGAAATGTATAACGAGCGTTTCACTCAAACCTATGCAGAATGGTGTCGTAAATTAGGCATCCAATCTCGCTTAGAAGCTTATGGACGTGGAACTTTCCCATTGGAAGGTAGTATGGAACCAGATATTCCAGAGTGTGAATCTTGGACTACCAACTGGTTATGGCATAAAATTGGAGAAGAGATGTCTGAAAAAGACTATCGTAGAGGCCGTGCCTATACGATGATTAATAAATATGTCTCTTCAGGAGCCCATCTGGCTGGGAAAAAGATTATCAGTTGTGAAGAGATGACAAATACCTATTTAGTCTTCAATATGACATTGGAACTATTAAAAATTGGTGGGGACCAAACTGCCATATCAGGTGTCACTCATTCAGTATTTCATGGTTTCAATTACTCTCCGAATAAGGAATTACCTTTCCCGGGCTGGATTCAATATGGAGCTTACTACAGTGAACGAAACAACTGGTGGCCATTCTTCCATCTTTATAACGCATATAAGGGTCGCTTAAGTACTGCTCTTCAGCATTCTACTATGTATGCAGATATTGCTATACTTAATCCAATCGCAGATATGTGGACTACCATAGGTATGCAAAATGAGCCATTCCCATCTTCAACTATTCATCAATGGAAAACCATGGTATGGGAAGCGATGAGTAAAAACGGAAATGGTGTGGACTATGTAAGTGAGTCTATTATTCAAAAAGCATCCATAAAAAAAGGTTATTTACACTATGGACCACGTAAGTACAACACATTATTCTTAATCGTATGTGAACGTTTAGATCCTTCAACACTTACAAAACTTCTTGAATTTGTACAGGAAGGAGGTCGTGTCTTCTGTATTGATGCTTATCCTCATCTCTCTACTGGATGGCATAATCACGAAGCCAGAGATAAAGAGGTTCAAACACTTGTTGAACAATTAAAGAAATATTCAGATCGATTTATTTTGTTACATAAACCTAAAGAAAATTTCATCGGTTGGTATCAACAGGTACAAAAAGATTACCAAATCACTCCTTATCTAACTATCGAAACGCCCAATCCATATTTGATGCAAAACCGTTATATCACGGATGATGGTAATGAGATGTTTTTCTTTGCCTACGCACATCGTTATCAATCACATCAAACTCGAATTAGCTTTAGTAAAGAGGTTCGTCAAAATCGTACAGGTTGGGTATGGGATTTAGAAAGTGGCAAACGTTATCGATTGGAGTTAGATAAAACAGGAAGTTATCTTTTTGATTTTGGACCAGCCGATTCTTTACTCATTGTTTTTGATAAACAACGTCGCGGAGATAGTTGGAAACCTTTACCAACCGAGGGAAAAGAAAATAAAACATACAATAATGATTGGGATGTTGAGTTCAAACATAGTTTAGAAAATACTCAAAAGAAGACACACTTTGATAAACTCATAGATTTAAAAGAGGATCAAGAACATGTTCATTTTACAGGAACTGTAACGTATAAGAAAACAATCCAGATATCACAACCTGACGACACAATCATCAACTTAGGAAATGTTCAAGGTATTTCTGAATTATTCATCAATGGTGTTTCATGTGGAGTTAAATGGTACGGCAGACGTATCTGGAATATCAGTAAGTTCCTTCAGAAAGGAGAAAATGTTATTGAAGTTCGCATAACCACAACAATGGGTAACTATGTGAAAACATTAAAAGATAACAAGACAACCTATCGTTGGATGTATCGTAAAAATGGTACAGAACAACCTCTACAATCCATGGGACTTATCGGACCTGTTAATATTTACAAGTTATAATACAAAAAGAGGGCTGATCTACAACCAGCCCTCTTTTTTATACCATTCTATACTTTCTTCCAAACCTTTTCGAAGTGGATACTGCGGAATAAAACCTAAATCTTTTTGAAGTGGTTTCACATCACAGATCCAATTGCGTTGCTTTAGAATTTTATATTTATCCGTATTTAAGGTCATACTTTTATTCAACAAGTGACCAATCCATTCACAACATTGACAAGCAATATATACCAAACCTAATGGCATTCTTGCACGTAAAACAAACTTCTTATCCAATACATCTTGAATCATACGAGCAAATGATTCATCGGTATGAATATCTCCATCTGCCACGAAATAGTGTCGATTCACTATCGCTTCATTTTCCAAAGATAAAAATGCAGCAACTGCCAAATCTTTTACATAGATAAAAGTAATGCGTTGAGGAGTAAACCCTGCAGTAAAATCAAATCCAGACTTCACACTACTAATCTCTACAAAATAGTCCTTTTCTCCCGGTCCATAGACACCTGTCGGTCGTAAAATTATATAAGGGAAATAGGACTGATGACGAATATAATTTTCAGCTTCTAATTTACTTTTCCCATACTCCGTATTAGGTAGCTGTGGATCATCCAAAGAGATAGGACGAAATGTTTTTTCATCTCCACATCCATAACTACTCAAACTACTCATCAGAAGAAACTTCTTTATCTTACATCCTGAAGCGGCCAATGCTTCCACCAAATGTTTGGTATAATCAGCATTTACCCGGTAGAAATTCTTTTTATTCAATGTCTTAGTCAACCCAGCATTATGTATCACATAATCCCATGATCCATGTTTCGCCACAAACTCAGACAATTGTTCGGTCAATGCCTTAGGATCTGCATATTTTAAATCAATGAAATGAATTCGTTCATCCTGTAATTGTGCACGACTACTAGTCGAACGAACCCCTGCCCAAGTTTCATAGCCTCTTTTTAATGACTCTTTTACTAGAAATCCTCCTATGAAACCGCTTGCTCCGGTAATCAATATCTTCTTCATTTGTTTCTATTATTATCTGATTCTTCCATGATGATGATCATGTTTCTTTAATACACGATGAGGTAAATCTCCATGCCCTATCAATTCAATCGGACAAGGGAATTTGTTCCCTAACCAATCCTCTGAAACATCCGAACCTGCATGATAATGCAATGTTTCATTGACACAAGCTATATTCTTTACCATTGCTAATACTGTTCCGATATCATGGGATACCAAAATAACCGCACTTTCTTTATTGATATCTTCCAACAATTTATAGAAATGAGATTCAAATCGTTTATCAACATACGAGTTCGGTTCATCCAATATCAACACCTCCGGTCGAGAAACAATTGAACGGCCCAATAAAACTCGTTGTAACTGTCCTCCGGACAGATCTCCGATGGCCCGATCTGATAAGCCCTCCAAGCCCATTTTTACAATCACCTCCTCTATCCGCTGTTTCTGTTCGGTTTGATACGAACGGAATAATCTTTTTTCCGAAACCAAACCGGAAGCGATTACTTCACGTACAGAAATAGGAAACTTCTTATCAATTTGATTCAATTGTGGTAAATAGCCTATCCGTAAAGAAGAGACCTGTTTTCCATTTTTATAAAAAGAGACAGTCCCCGTTTTAGGTTGTAATAAACCTAATATGACCTTTAACAAAGTAGTCTTTCCCCCTCCATTAGGACCAATAATTCCTAAAAAATCATCCTTCCACAAGGTTAAAGAGACATCTTGCAATACCGTTTTGGTATCATAAGCTGCTGTCACATGTGTTATTTCAATTAATTTCTCCATTCGCCAATACTTTCGCAATATGAATCAATTCTTCATTCCAATGATAAGATAATGGATTAATAACCTCCAAACGACAATCAGTCTCTTTAGCAATCAACTCCGCATTCTTTTTATCAAATTCTTGTTGAATAAAGACGACTTTTACCTCCCGTTCCTTAGCAGTTGCTATTAACTGTGCCAATATCGCAGGAGAGGGTTCTTTCCCATCCATTTCTATACAAAGTTGAGTAAGATCAAACTCTTTAGCGAAATAGGTCAAAGTTGGATGATATATGATGAAAGTTCGTTCTTTCAATGGAGCTAATAATTGACGAATTACAGTATCCGTCTGATTGATCTCTTTCAATAATGCGGTATAATTACTTTTATAATAGTCCGCATGTTCACCATCCAACTGAATAAAAGCCTCCAACATATTTTGAGCAATAATCTTCGCTCCTGCGATAGAACTCCAAATATGAGGATCTACTCCATGAGCATGGGAATGATGGTGGTGATGATGTACAACTTCTTGGATAAAAGACATTCCTTTTGATAAGTCATAGATCTTTAAATCAGGATTATTCTCACGAATCTTTTGCATCCATACCTGTTCAAAGCCCAAAGATCCAATTTGAAAATAAGCAACACTATTCCCTACCTCTACCATCTGTTTGGGCGTAGGATCATAAGTCTCAGGACTTTGTCCGGATGGTACTATACAATGAATCTGAAACTTATCACCCGCAATCTTTTCAGCAAAAAAACGCTGAGGTTCTATAGTTACAGTTACAATACTCTCCTCTGTTTGCTTTCCTCCACAGGCCATACATAATAATAAAGCCATCAACTCCATCAAAAAACTTATCCTCTTCTTCATCTTATTTTCATTTTATCAATAAGTATAAAAAACAAAAAGAGCCTGCTCCATAAGGAACAAGCTCTTTCACCTTGTGCGGCTGAAGGGACTCGAACCCCCACGCCTCTCGGCATCAGATCCTAAGTCTGACGTGGCTACCAATTACACCACAGCCGCTTTGCGATTGCAAAGGTAGATAAATTCTATTAATCTCCAAATATAAATGAAAATATTTTACAAAAAACTTTTAGTTTTTGTCGAATCTGCTTTTGAAAGCAACCATTCAATGGCTGTTTCAATGATTGTATCAACACCTTTTTGAATATCTTCATCTGTCATAGAGACCTTCAAATCCGGATCTATACCAAATTCTGTATGCTCTTTATTAACATCCAACATAGGACAAGCAGAAAAACGAACACTCCAACCGTTAGGTAACTCCGAACTAAAAGGTAATCCGCTACCACCACCGGTACGATCCCCAATGATAGTAACCTGTGGAAGAAGACGCATGACATTCACAAAATCATTGGTAGCACTGTAAGAATGACGATTCGTTAAAACCGCCACAGGTTTCATCCAACGAATATATTCAGAGGGAGAAAGATAAACCGGATTAGGTTCTGTAAAATCAGTATGTCCATTTCCCTTTTTATATTGTGTATAACCGGTTAAAATCTTTTCTTCAAGAAAACGAGACGCTATACGGTCTGAATAAATCAATGCTCCTCCACCATTATCACGTACATCTATAATAAGCCCTTTACATGCTTCAAAATGTGTAAAAATATAATTCAAGTTCTTCTCTCCGATGCCGCTTGAAAAACTTCCATAGTAAATATAACCAATCTGATTATCTGCCACCTTCTTATATTTCATGCCTCCGGCAATCTTATAATCAGTACCTAAATAGTTGTCTTGTATCTCCTTATAAAAATTAGCCGGATAATCTTCATACCAAGCCCAGTAACGTGACATATCAAAAGAAGAGATCAAGTTAGTATGTCCATCCTTTACCTCAGCCAACATATCCCCCAACAAATCAAACAATTCATATTGGTTCATCGTATCCTTAACGAGAGGACTGTAACGAGCATATACTTCATCCCAATCCACCTGTTTATATTCAAAGAAACAGTAATTTTCATCCATAATTCGCCATAACGCCTCAAAATTCTCGCGTGGTGATGAATGATAGTCAGCTCCTTTTTCGCAACTGACAAACAAAAGACAAAAGAGAAATAACTGATATATTAATGTTTTCATCTACATAAAGGTTAATTAATAATAAGCACTTTGAAATTGGCGAGCATGATTCTTTAACCGCTTTCCTCCAAAAGTCACAAACTCCTTTACCCAACCAATCATGAATGAATTTGACAGAATATGAGTTTGAATACCATTTACATCTGTACGATAGATACTATTCAAATATCCTATACGCAACGTAAAATTAGAGATTGGTATATCTAATGAAAAGTAATTCTTCATCGCAAACTTATTATGAAATGAACTAAACTGAAGTACTCCATCATTTCCTTCTTGCGTCAGAAAATAGTAAGGCTCTCCTTTATGTACAGAAAAAAGGATTCCCATAAAAGGTATTTCTGCTTGATAGCGTAATGTTAAAGGTAATTTATTAATTCGAAAGTTATAAATTGCCATCGCAGATAAATTCAAATCCCAATCCAATTTTCCGGAAACAGGGTTATTGCTATTACGTGTATTATAAATAAATCCACCGGATAAACGAGTAGAAGCACCTGTCAACAACTTTAAACCAGGCAACAAAGAGGTAAATCGATAATGATACCCTAAAGAATAATCTGCAAATCCGGCAAATTCAGATGCTGTGCCTGCTCCGTTTTGTGTGGATCCAAACTCTACATTAACGTATTGTTGGCGAGAGACATTGTAATCTGCCAATTTCACCACTTTCATTCGTTCATTCAATACACGAATCATCCAACCGGTATAATTCACATCCGTACTGGGAGATAAATAGGTATCTCTTAAGTTATATCTTCCAATACCAATAGATGTACTACCATTGATCGAACGATATTTTTCTTCATCAGACTGTGCATGTAATGATAACCCTATACTCAAAAACAATAAAACAACACCTATTACAACTCTCATACGTCACTATTCATCAAAAAGTTTCATCTGTCCGGTTATCTCATCCAAAATATCAGTTTGACTTTTTTCAACTTCAACCTCTTCAACAGCCTCCTCATCCGCTTTTACTTGTTGCTCTTCGTTCTTCGTAACAAAACGAATCGGATCAAGTTCATTCACAGCCTCTATTTCATAGTTTGAAATACGTTTACCTTTAGCTTTAAATCCCTTTACTCCAACGAACTCTTCTGCATCCAAAACCAATGGTTCACGAAAAGCATCATGTCCACCAAATACGACTTCAATTCTTGGATACACCTCATCAGTCAATAATACCAAACGACTCTTTGGATTCTCTCCCAAGAAATTCTGTTTTCGAACAGCGCCTTCCAACAAGAAACGTTTGAGATAGAAGTATTTCTGATCTGCATCATAGTAAACTGCTGTCCAAACCTTCATTGAATCATTTTTCTCGATAACCAATATATTATCTTCGTAATGGTTACTCAAATCAAAGTTTGTCGTATAGAACTCTCCGTTTTGTTGAATAACCAAAATCATATCATCACTTTGGAATTCACCCAACTCCTCTCCTCTACCATCGTAATTCAATCGCAAAATATCCCGATCAAACCACACCATGAGACCACCCAGTGTAGAGCTACCTTTCTGTTTCAAACTAATTTTATGAACTTCAGCTTTTGTCAACAGATTACCCATCGAACCTCGTCCTTTAATCGCTACATCACTGAAATCTTTTTCAAACACCAATAGTTTCTGACGAGGTTTAGGTTTTAAAATCACCTTAACCGTTTCAGCCTCTCCATTCATATTGGCACTGAAATACAAAATACGAGATCCTTGCGTACCCTTTGTTACATCATATTCCCGATCACGTGTAACACCTGTAACAGCAAAACGCTTAATATGATTAAATCCAACCTTTCCATCACGATAAATCACATTGTAAATCGTACGGTTGTCATTGCGTTTAAAGACATTCAAGTAAATAATATCTTTACCCACAAACATCTTTTCACTTACCTTGACTACCTTATAGGTACCATTTCTATAGAACAGAATGATATCATCAATATCCGAACAATTACATACAAATTCATCTTTCTTTAATCCTGTTCCGATAAAACCTTCTGATCGGTTGATATACAACTTTTCATTGGCCTCCACCACCTTTGTCGCTTCAATCGTATCGAAATTACGAACTTCAGTCAGACGCGGATAGTTCTTTCCATATTTTTCTTTCAACATCACAAACCAATCAATGGTATATTCCACGATATGAGCCAAATGGTCATCAATTTGAGCTATTTCCTCTTTATATTGAGCGATAATTGCATTACTCTTATCCGTATTAAACTTCAAGATACGCCCCATCTTTATCTCCATCAACCTCAATATATCTTCTCGGGTAACTTCCCGGATAAAATTCGGTTTAAAAGGAGTCAAACGTTTATCAATATGGATAACAGCCTCATCCATATCTTTAGCCTCTTCAAACTCTTTATCTTTATAAATACGTTCCTCAATAAATATTTTCTCTAGAGAAGCAAAAAAGAGAGCTTCTTCTAATTCACTTTTCTGTATCTCCAATTCGGTCCGAAGCAATCGCAAAGTATCGTCTGTCGAATGTTTCAAGACATCACTTACTGTCAAGAAGTAGGGTTTGTGATCTTTGATGACACAACAGTTCGGAGAAATGCTTATCTCACAATCTGAAAAAGCATATAAAGCATCAATCGTCTTGTCTGAAGATACTCCCGGAGCCAAATGGACTAAAATCTCAACATTACGAGCCGTATTATCATCAACCTTTCGAATCTTGATTTTTCCTTTTTCATTGGCCTTTAAAATCGATTCTATAATAGTCGACGTTGTCTTTCCATAAGGGATCTCACTAATCACCAACGTCTTATTATCCTGTTTCGTAATCTTTGCACGAACTTTAACCGAGCCACCTCGTTCTCCATCATTGTATTTAGAGACATCAATATATCCGCCAGTTTGGAAATCAGGATACAATGCAAACTCCTCACCTCGCAAGTAAGCAATTGAAGCGTCTAACAATTCATTGAAGTTATGAGGAAGAATCTTAGAAGAAAGCCCTACAGCAATACCCTCTACCCCCTGTGCCAATAACAACGGGAATTTCACAGGAAGTGTAACTGGTTCTTTATTTCGACCATCATACGAAAGTTGCCAAAGGGTTGTTTTAGGATTAAAGACTGTCTCCAGAGCAAATTTGGAAAGACGAGCTTCAATATAACGAGGAGCAGCAGCTCCATCTCCGGTTAAGATATTACCCCAGTTCCCTTGACAATCAATAAGCAAATCTTTTTGTCCCAACTGAACCAAAGCATCTCCAATAGAAGCATCCCCATGTGGGTGAAACTGCATCGTATGTCCGACTATATTAGCCACTTTATTATAACGACCATCATCCAATCGTTTCATGGAATGAAGGATACGACGCTGAACCGGCTTCAATCCATCATTGATATGCGGAACAGCACGTTCTAATATCACATAAGAGGCATAATCCAGGAACCAATCTTGATACATCCCCGACAAATGGTAGGATACCCGACTTTCCGATTTTGCCGGAACCTTATAATCCGAATGTATTTCCTGACTTTTTTTCGGTTGCGTTTCTTTATCTATTCTCTCTTCACGATCGTTTTGCTCTGTAATATCTTCTGGTCTCATAATTTCTCCGGAGTATTAGGCTGTAAATATACAAAATCCAAACGAAATAGGAAAAGAGAAATGTATAAACCACCTTTATTGAGCCAATTAAAGATAGCTTAAATAGAT
>JAFYOM010000279.1 GCA_017560165.1 Parabacteroides sp. | reverse complement strand
TGGTATTGTATCGGTGACGTGACATGTTGCCAGGTGATTCTGTGTTGGTATAGTATGGTCACGTTCTGTAAAGGCAAGCGACGGTTTAGTTCTGCTCAGCGTGGCATGGGTGCTGCTGAGGATGGTCACGTACGGTAGTGGTATGTCCCGTTGCGTTCAGGTAAAACATAGTCATGTAATGGGGCACACCGTACTGGTGTGGTTTTGTGCCATCTAGTCGCGTTCTGTTTTGGTGTGGCTTCGCATCATCCGGGTTCGTGAGGGTTAGGTAAAGCCTAGCTCAGCTACGTGCTGCCTCAAAGAAAGATATGCTCCCCATTTCGGGGAGCATTCTTTTTTTTTTACTTTATGAGATGCTTGTTGAATTTAACATATCCATCGACATACATTTCTTCCTTGGTATCATTATAAGTTACCTCATAATATTTACCATCAGGAAGAGTTGTAGATAACTGTGCTTTCTGATTTCCCAGTACATATTGTGAATTTACAACATATACGTCGTCGATTGTAAACTCAACATTATCTGTTGGATCTAATCCTTCGATGACCATCAGATACACAGCCTCTTTTGCTTTCTGGATAAATTCTGCTGAACCGTTTAATTTCATTCTTCTGTCACTCCATGTTTTACTCTGTCATGCTCTTCAGCACGTTTACCGTTATTCCAACGGTCCATAGTACCAACAAGATATCCTGTGATACGACGGATTCTTGAGAAAGGAGCTGAATGTTTATGGGTTTCGATCTTAACATCTTCACCCTCAAACTCAAGAATTATCTCGTCGATAATTTCGTCAGGGTATTTGTTCCTAACATACTTAACGTACTCCTGTACTTCTTCCTCGGGGATGGTTGAGATGTCGCCGTTTTTGAGACTAACTTTCATAAATAACACTCCTTATTTAATTAATTTGACATATATATTATTACCAAGATATGATGGTAATAATCATATTAATAAAAAGTCAAAATGGAGGTAAAAGAAAAATGAAAATGCCAAAGAAGAAAATAACCGCGATTGATGTTGCACTGATTGTTATACTCACAGCACTTGTTGTACTATCTGCTGTGGGAATAGCCATGTCGTTAGATCGATAATTAAGGAGGTCATGATATGGAGGCACCTTTTGGAATTAAAAAGGTAGACGGGGATATTGATTTTGGAGAATACGATGCATTTTCTTTATATGGTGAAAGGTTCATATTTGATCCTGATATCTATGTTGAAGGAATGGCATACACACGGTTCTTTGGGGACGAACCGGAAGACCATGACGTGTTATTGTTAAGATACACACCAACGAAATTAAAGTTGATATGTGTACCTGATCATACAATAACTCCGTTAGAGTTTCACATATCAGACGTATTATTGTTTGGGGTATTACCCAATCCTTTTGGGTTTTGTCCTTTTGGTAGACCATCATTACTACCGGCAATAATTAGAATCAAAGGAGGGACGGACAATGAGTGAACCGATATATCCGTGCATCGAAAACTATCTTATCGAAGCAGATCTTTATATGCGCATGGCCTTTGAAAGTATAGATGAAAATCATCCTAAGTTCAAGGAGATATCTAAAATTAGAGTCGATTTGAAACACTGTATATCTGATGTATGTTTCGGATCAAAGGAGGATAAGTAATGTATCTGATTGAAGTAGATCCGGGTAGTTATTCTAATATTACACCCCATAGATACTTTGTTGATGCAAAAACTCCCAATGATGCATATGAAATATTCTGGGATAGATGCATATATGCTGAAAGAAATTCATTAATGTTTCACAGATTATTTGTTTCCGGTTATGAGAATTTCAAATTCACACGGAAGCATTTTAAGTTAGATCCATGTTATTGGGGTAAGGCTGATAGACGAGTTTATCATGAGACTCGTGTTAATGATACAGATCCATTTCTCGGATCGATCAGTATCATACTAAC
>JAFYOM010000278.1 GCA_017560165.1 Parabacteroides sp. | reverse complement strand
TTAATTATATAATTAGATAGGTATGATGAAGAATCCGTTGAGAAGTTCGTTTAGCACAGAGGGTAGACGTATGGCTGGAGCCCGTGCATTATGGCGTGCTAACGGAATGAAAGAAGAACAGTTTGGTAAACCCATTATAGCAATCGTTAATTCATTTACTCAATTTGTTCCCGGACATGTTCATTTACATGAAATCGGACAATTGGTTAAAGCTGAAATTGAAAAATTAGGTTGTTTCGCAGCTGAATTTAATACAATTGCCATAGATGATGGTATTGCTATGGGGCATGATGGTATGCTTTATTCTCTTCCATCTCGTGATATTATTGCTGATAGCGTAGAATATATGGTAAATGCGCATAAAGCGGATGCGATGGTGTGTATCAGTAACTGTGATAAGATTACACCGGGCATGTTGATGGCTTCTATGCGTTTGAATATTCCGACTGTCTTTGTATCAGGTGGCCCTATGGAGGCTGGCGAGTTGGATAATCGTCATTTGGATTTGATTGATGCAATGATTGAAGCAGCAGATACCACTGTTGATGATGAACGGATTGCACAGGTTGAGCGACGCGCTTGTCCGGGTTGTGGTTGTTGTTCCGGAATGTTTACAGCGAATTCAATGAATTGCTTGAACGAAGCTATTGGTATGGCTCTTGCAGGGAACGGAACCATTGTGGCAACCCATGTAAATCGTACTCAGTTGTTCCGTGAAGCGGCTAAACAGATTGTAGAGAATGCCTATAAATATTATCGCGATGGAGATGAATCTGTCCTACCTCGTAGTATTGCGACTCGTCAGGCCTTTTTGAATGCGATGGCTTTGGATATTGCGATGGGTGGATCAACCAATACAGTCCTTCATTTGTTAGCAATTGCTCAGGAGGCTGAAGCTGATTTTACGATGGATGATATCGATATGTTGTCTCGCCAGACTCCTTGTTTGTGTAAGGTCGCTCCTAATACACATACATATCATGTACAAGATGTAAACCGGGCAGGAGGTATTATGGGGATCATGAATGAATTGTTGAAAGCCGGCTTGGTTGATGGAAGTGTGAAACGAGTAGATGGTATGACATTGGCTGAGGCGGTAGATAAGTATGCAATCACTTCTGCGAATGTAACAGAGGAGGCAATCTGTAAGTATAAAAGTGCGCCGGCTTGCCGTTTTAGCATCCAGATGGGATCGCAAGAAACCTATTATAAAGAGTTGGATACGAATCGTATATCGGGATGTATCCGTGATGTTGAACATGCCTATTCGAAAGATGGTGGTTTAGCTGTATTGAAAGGAAATATCGCACAGGATGGTTGTGTAGTAAAAACGGCTGGTGTGGATGAAAGTATTTGGAAATTTGTAGGTCCTGCTAAGGTATTCGATTCACAGGACGCTGCTTGTGAAGGAATTTTGGGAGGAAAAGTGGTTTCCGGTGATGTGGTTGTTATTACACACGAAGGTCCTAAAGGTGGACCGGGTATGCAGGAGATGCTTTATCCTACTTCATATATTAAAAGTCGTCATTTAGGAAAGGAATGTGCATTGATTACGGATGGCCGTTTCAGTGGAGGAACATCAGGCCTTTCCATCGGTCATATCTCTCCGGAGGCAGCAGCAGGTGGAGCTATCGGGTTGGTTAAAGATGGGGATATCATCGAAATTAATATTCCGGAACGTATCATCCAAGTACAGGTCAGTGATGCTGAACTAGCAGAACGTCGTAAGGCAGAAGAGGCTCGTGGAGAAAAAGCCTTTACGCCTCCGTTCCGTCAACGTATCGTTTCAAAAGCATTACAGGCTTATGGTAAAATGGTTACTTCTGCGGATAAAGGCGGAGTAAGAATGATCTAATAATCTTCAAGCAAAAATATTTTTCAATGAAACAACAAATTACAGGTTCAGAAGCTTTATTGAAATCATTAATAGCAGAAGGAGTTGACACTATTTTTGGTTATCCGGGTGGTGCTGTGATTCCTGTATATGATCAATTATATGATTATAAAGAACAGTTGAAGCATGTCTTGGTTCGCCATGAACAGTGTGCAACACATGCGGCACAAGGCTATGCTCGTGTGTCGGGTAAAGTAGGGGTGGCTTTGGTTACATCCGGTCCCGGTGCAACTAATACTTTGACAGGTATTGCTGACGCAATGATCGATAGTACTCCTTTGGTTGTCATAACCGGACAGGTCGCTTCTCCATTATTAGGAACAGATGCATTTCAAGAGATAGATGTGATTGGTATTACATTGCCGATTACAAAATGGGCATATCAGGTTCGCAAACCGGAAGATATTGCTTGGGCTGTCTCTCGTGCATTTTATATTGCTTCAACCGGACGTCCCGGACCTGTAGTGTTGGATATCGCCAAAGATGCTCAGGTAGGTATGGTTGACTTTGAATATCAAAAAGCAGATTATATTCGAAGTTATCAACCGGAACCTGAAATTAGAATGGAGGGAATTCAGGAAGCTGCAAAGTTGATTAATGAAGCTAAAAAACCATTTTGTTTGGTTGGACAAGGGGTTATTTTGGCCGGAGCTGAGGAAGAGTTGACTGAATTCTTATCGAAGAATGATATACCAGCTGGTTGTACAACTTTAGGTTTGTCTGCTTTGCCTACCGATTTCCCATTGAATAAGGGTATGTTGGGTATGCATGGTAATGTAGGACCAAATCGTAAGACAAACGAATGTGATGTACTGATTGCTGTTGGTATGCGTTTTGATGATCGGGTAACAGGGGATTTAAGTACGTATGCCAAACAGGCTAAGGTTGTACATTTAGATATTGATGACTCTGAAATAGGAAAGAATGTCCCTGTGGACGTAAGGGTTTTGGGAAATGCTAAAAAAACATTACCCTTGATTACGGCATTGTTAGAAACTCGGAAGCGTGCCGAATGGAACGAAGCTTTTGAATCGGATGCTCAAGAGGAGTATGAAAAGGTTATAGAAAAAGAGTTATTCCCTACAGATGGTTGCTTGAAGATGGGTGAGGTAATCCGTAAGATTTCGGAGGCTACAAATAATGAAGCTGTTTTGGTTACTGATGTTGGACAGAACCAAATGATGGGAGTTCGCTATTTCAAATATAAACAGACACGTAGTGTGGTAACTTCCGGTGGTTTGGGAACCATGGGCTTTGGGTTGCCGGCTGCTATTGGAGCAAAAATGGGGGCTCCTGAACGTACGGTTTGTCTCTTTACGGGTGATGGTGGTCTGCAAATGACGATTCAAGAGTTGGGCACTATCATGCAGGAACAATTGAATGTGAAGATTATCTTGTTGAATAATAATTTCTTAGGCATGGTACGCCAATGGCAAGAACTATTTTTCCAAGATCGTTACTCTGCAACCGTGATGAAAAATCCTAATTTCGTGATGATTGCGAAAGCGTATGGAATCGCTTCTCGCGAGGTTCAGAAACGGGAAGAATTGGATGAGGCTATTCATGAAATGTTAGAACATGATGGCCCTTATCTATTAATGGCAAATGTGGAAGAAAAAGGATTGGTTTATCCGATGATTCCGGCAGGTGCGACCATTACCAATATATTGATGGGTGATTAAAAGAGGGAGAGTAAGCTATGTTAGAAAAGAAATTATATACAGTTATCATTTTCTCGGAGAATACAGTTGGTCTGTTGAATCAGATAACCATTATCTTTACACGCCGACAGTTGAATATTGAGACGCTTTCGGTTTCTCCTTCTGCTATATCAGGTATCCATAAGTTTACGATTACGACCTATGCGGATGAAAATATGATAGAGAAGGTTGTCAAACAGATTGATAAACGAGTGGATATATTAAAGGCATATTATAACACAGATGAAGATTTGGTCTTCCAAGAAATTGCTTTGTATAAGTTGAGTACAGAGAGATTCCTTAAAATGGGAACGGTAGAGGAGCTGATTCGTAAATATAATGTGCGCGTATTGGAAATGAACGAAACCTGTGTGGTTTTAGAGAAGAGTGGCCATTACGATGAAACACAGAACTTGTTTAAGGAACTGAGTGAGACCATTGGTGTTTTGCAATTTATCCGTTCCGGACGTATTGCCATCACGAAGAGTCCGGTAGAACGATTGAGTGATATGTTGGCAAATATGGAACGAGTGTTATTAGAGAAAAAAACGGATGATGGAAAAAAGTAAGATCGGAGAATTTCATTTTACGACAGAACCTTATTTGTCCGATTTTCGGGGACGTGTGACGATTCCTATGATTGGAAATTATTTGTTGAAGGTCGCTTCGACTCATGCAGGACAAAGAGGGTTTGGTTATAGTGAAATGTCGGAAAAACATACAGCCTGGGTTTTATCTCGTTTGGCAATTGAGATGTTTGAGTATCCGGCGATTTCAGAAACGATTACTTTATATACTTGGATTGATGAGGTCGGACGTCTTTTTACAGGACGTTGTTTTGAACTAGTAGATAGTCGTGGGAAGACTATTGGCTATGCTCGTTCTATCTGGGCTGCGATTGATTTGAATAGCCGTCGTCCGACTTTATTAAATATTGAAGATATAAGTGCTTATATCGTAGAACGTCCTTGTCCGATTGAAAAACCGGGAAAGATTACAGCCGTTGAAAATGATACAGATGGAATTCCTTACCGAGTAAAATATAGTGATTTGGATATCAATGGGCATTTGAATAGCATGAAGTATTTGGAACATCTGTTGGATCTGTTCGATATAGAGCTATTTAAAACAAAAGATATAAAACGTATAGAAATTGCCTACCAGTCTGAAGGTAAATATGGGATGGAACTAATGTTGCATCAGAAAGAGGTGGCTTCAGACAGTTATCATTTGGCAATTTGTAATGAAGGTAAGGCGATATGTCGAGCCTCTGTTACATGGATTTAATTAAATAGAAAGAGTTTTTACATTATTAAAATAAAAAAGAAAATGGCAATAATGAATTTTGGCGGTGTTGACGAAAATGTAGTAACCCGCGAAGAGTATCCGTTGGAAAAAGCAAGAGAAGTATTGAAAGATGAAGTAATCGCTGTGATTGGTTACGGGGTTCAAGGACCGGGACAGAGTTTGAACTTGCGCGACAATGGTTTCAATGTGATTGTAGGACAACGTAAAGGTGGTAAAACTTGGGAAAAAGCTGTTGCTGACGGTTGGGTACCGGGTGAAACCTTGTTCGATATTGAAGAAGCTTGTGAAAAAGCAACCATTATACAGTATTTGTTATCTGATGCTGCTCAGATTGAAGTATGGCCACGTATCCAGAAATATTTGACTCCGGGTAAGGCATTGTATTTCTCTCACGGTTTTGCAATTACTTACAAAGAACGTACAAATATTGTTCCTCCTGCTGACGTGGATGTGATTTTGATCGCACCGAAGGGTTCTGGTACCTCTTTACGTCGTATGTTCTTGCAAGGACGTGGTTTGAACTCTAGCTATGCAATCTTCCAAGATGCAACAGGTAAAGCATGGGATCGCGTAATTGCTTTAGGTATCGGTGTAGGTTCTGGTTATTTGTTTGAAACAACTTTCAAGAAAGAGGTGTATTCAGATTTGACCGGTGAACGTGGTACATTGATGGGTGCTATCCAAGGTTTGTTGTTAGCTCAATATGAAACATTGCGTGAAAATGGTCACGAACCATCAGAAGCATTCAATGAAACAGTAGAAGAGTTGACTCAATCTTTGATGCCTTTATTTGCTGAAAACGGTATGGATTGGATGTATGCAAACTGTTCAACAACTGCACAGCGTGGAGCTTTGGATTGGATGGGACCGTTCCATGATGCAACTAAACCGGTATTTGAAAAATTGTATAAAGAGGTAGCTTGTGGTAACGAAGCACAGCGTTCAATTGACTCTAACTCACAACCGGATTATCGTGAAAAGTTAGAAAAAGAGTTGGAAGCATTGCGTAACAGTGAAATGTGGCGTGCCGGAGCTGTTGTTCGTAAATTACGTCCGGAAAACAACTAAAAAAAGAGATAAAGCATTATTATGCAAAAAGGAGAAGGGGGTGTCGGTAGGCACCTCCTTTTTTGTATCTGTCAGTTCTTTTTCAACGTTTTTATTTCTCCTTATCTTTCTTCTTAATGGATTTCTTTGTAGGAAAAGAGTTAAATTCTTTATTCTCAGATTTTTGATTTAAATAGCACTTTCCAGGATTTCTTTGTTTTTCCTCTTTTTATAACATGAAATCAAAAGGCAACTGATTGGAATAGAGTAGTCTATAAAATAAAAATGGCTAAAAAAAACGTTCGTTATTTCTAGCCATTTTCAACTGCAAAAATACATATACTTTTTATTCCTACAATTATTTTTCATAAATATTTTACTTTTCTATTCTCTTTCTTATCAATCAAATACGATTTAAGGACGAAAATACCCGTTTTCTTGTACAAACCCTTTTTGTTCTAAAAAAATGACCAGAAATAACGAACGTTTTTTCTGGTCATTATACAAAATTTAAGATTTATCGCTGATAAATAATTGACTATAAATAAATTATTCATTTAAAATTTTAAATTTATGAACAAAAAGTTTTCTACTCTTTTGTGTGGAGCACTTGCATTATTCACATTCTCTGCTAATGCACAGACTTGGATGAAGATTCAAACTGAAGATGGTAGTGAGTTGGTTAAAAAAGGTGACTCTTTTGTAGTTGTAGGACAAAATGCTCCTGAAACAAAGACTGCTGCTTCTTTGTGGTCTGTTGAAGTTGTTTCTCGTGAAACTTCTGGTAACAAAATCTATCAGTTTACTAACAAAGCAACCAAAGAAACTTTAAAACTAAAGAACAGTGATATTTTTGCTGTTGGTAAAAAGGATTCCGTAAATCATCAGTTGGATACTTTGACTACTACTTCTACTGCTGCTAATTATAAATCTTTATTCACAGTAGAAGGTGGTTTTACAATTGTTGTTAAAAATGGTACAATAACTCCGGATACAGGTGCTTATGTTGATTCGACTCCGCTTAAAGTTATTTTGGCTAAACCGGGTGATATGACTCATTGGATGACAGTTGCAGAATTAAATCAGTGTGCTTCTTATTCAGTTCCTTTGTTCGCAGAAATGGAAGGTGTAGAAGTTGCTGACGCTGCTTATGAATTCGTTTCAGCTGCTACATCTATAGATTATATTTTCAATGTTAAATCTTTGACTTCTGGTAAATATTTGGCTGTTGACTCTGCTAACGTAACAAAGAACTCAACTGTTAACTTGACAAACCAGAATCCAGTATTTGGTTTTGATGTTAAATTCGGAGGCAATGCAACTAAATACAAAAACTTCGGTATTTTGTTTAACCCAATAAATGACAAAATAGCAGTTGCAGTAATGGATTCAACATTGTCTTGGAATGTTGTTGATAAGAAAATAAACGCTACAAATGTTAAAAATCAAGGTCAAGCTGTTGCATGGTTGGGTAATGTTCAGTTCGTAAACGATAAAGCTGAATATATTACTGTAGATAGCTTGAAAAATCCGACAAATGGTACACCGTATTGGTCTGCAGCTCCTGCTCCGATTGAAGCTGGTGAACCGTTGGCTGATGGTTTGTATATCTTGACTTCTACTAAGAAAGGTGAAGGTATTTGGGGTTATGAATTTGAAACAATTTGTAACGCTGCTGGTGGTCGTAAAAATAACTTGAAGAATGAACTTCTTCCGGAAAATCAGTGGATGATTAAATGTACGTTTGAAAATGGTATCTATTCTTATAAAACATGGAACCGTTTCTATGAAACTGAAGCAAAAGCTACAGATCTTATAAGAGTTTCAACATGTGATGACGAATATTTTATTCTTGGTGTTGGTACAGAAGATACAGTAAGTGTAAAAGCAATCGAAGCTAACTATGGTTACAAAGTGTTTGATGGAGAAGAATTGGCTTCTTCTGAATTTAATTTAGGTTTGGTTAACAAGTTGGGTGCAAATAGCGCTTATATGGTAATGAATGCAGATTCTTCTTTGAACGTATTGGCTACAGAAGAACCATTGGCATTCCGTGCTATCTATAATCGTGGAGCATCTTTCAAAGGAAAGAAATTTGCTACAGATACAGTTGCTGTATATAACTTATATACTTTGAATGCAAAAGGTGATACTTTGTGGGTTGGTTTAAATGGCTCATTAAATGTTGCAGATACAACTTTGTCAACAAAAGTAGATTCAGAACCTGTTGGATTTGTATTTAAGATGATCAATGAAGGTGAGTACATGATGATTTCTGCTGATCTTGATGGTACTTGCTCTAATACAGATGCAGTTCGTGTACATGAAAATGGTGGTACTACTACATTTACAGCAGTATCTAATAACGACGTATCATTGTTCACTATCAATGAAATCTTAGATGAATCTGAATATGCTCGTTTGGAAGCTGGTCACTACTTGATCATCGATAATAGCAAGGGTAATGCTGAATCTGGTGACTTGGATGAAAACGAAATTTTGACTAAGAAAGCTGATAAGACTGCTAAGTTCTTAAGCGTTGGTGACAAATTAGGTGATGCTGCTGCTATCGAAGAAAACTTCTCATTGTGGATTGATTCTGCTCATGTATGTGATGAAGCTGGTGATCGTTTGTTCCCAACTTATTACATCTTGAAGGGTGCTACAGTAGATGCAGACTCTGTACGTGGTGACTTCTTGACATTCAATGCTAAGAATGCAGTATCTTTCGCTGCTGATACAGCTAAGATCAACGATAAAGTGGCTAACGTGAAAGCTGCAGCTAACACATTCTTGTTCAAGGTTACAGATGTAGAAGGTCAGTATGAAATCCGTTCAGCTAAGAACAAAAAATTAGCTTTAGGATTGATTAACGGTAATGTTGTAATGACAGAAGGTGCTGCTCTTCCTGTAGTTGTTGCTAAGACTTCAGTTGTTCCTACAGCTAATGAAAACATCGCTGCTGAAGGTGTAACAGTAATCGCTGGTAACGGTAACATCACAATCGCTGGTGCTGCTGGTAAGAAAGTGGTTATCGCTAACATCTTAGGTCAGACTGTAGCTAACACAATCATCGCTTCTGACAACGCTACTATCGCTGCTCCTGCAGGTGTTGTAGTTGTGAAAGTTGAAGGTGAAGCTGCTGTTAAAGCTATCGTGAAATAAGATTTAATATCTGAAACTTTTTAATTAATAATATATCGCTGCAAGTATCTCTGTGAAGAGCGAAAGCAGACAAAAAACAGGCGGTGAGGATTCGTCCCCACCGCTTCTTTTTTGATATGGGATTGGTTTATCTCTCTTTTTCTTGTATCTTCGTTGCAGAATAATTAATATTTTAAATGTAAAGTTATGAAAAAGGTAAGTTTGGCTTTTCTACTCTGTTTGTTTTCCATATTACCAATGGCAGCACAGTGGAATATTGATGAACCCATAAAAATCGTACATGGCCCTTA
Organism: Parabacteroides sp.; assembly: GCA_017560165.1. GTDB lineage: Bacteria > Bacteroidota > Bacteroidia > Bacteroidales > Tannerellaceae > Parabacteroides. The sequence continues at coordinate 2,306 of JAFYOM010000278.1, read as the reverse complement.
TTTGCAGAATGTAGGTCCTAACGAGGTAACAATCGTATGGATGTCTGATAAACCATCTATCGGTTGGATAGAGTTGGCTCCTGCCGGTGATGATAGTTTTTATGCAGAAGAACGTCCGAAGTTCTTTGATGCTCATGATGGAGTGAAAACAACCTCTTTACTTCATTCTGTGAAGTTGAAAAACTTGAAACCTGGAACAACCTATCGCTACCGTGCTTATGTAAAACGCGTTTTACATCATAAAGGGAATCGTGTGATTTATGGTAATACTGCAGCAACGGATGTCTATTCTAAGAAACCGTTGACATTTAAGACCAGTGATCCGAATGCAAGTAGCGTCTCTTTTGCAATGTTGTGTGATATCCATGGAAAGAATGATTTGTTGACCAATTTGATTGGGAAGTGTGATTTAAAGAATACAGATTTGTTCCTATTCAATGGAGATATGGTCTCTATTTTGAACGAAGAAAATCATATCTTTAATGGTTTTATGGATACTGCAACCAAATTGTTCGCTTCTGAAATTCCGATGTATTATGCACGTGGTAATCATGAAACACGTGGTGCTTATGCCGGAGAGTTTTATCGCTATTTCTCTCAAGGTGAAGACAATTTGTATTTTGCATTCCGTCAAGGTCCTGTTTTCTTTGTAATATTGGATACAGGTGAAGACAAACCGGATTCAGATATCGAATATGCCGGAATTACTGTCTATGACGAGTATCGTACCGAACAAGCAGAATGGTTGCGTGAAGTTTTGAATAGCAAAGAATATAAAGAAGCTCCGTTTAAGGTAGTTGTAGGACATATTCCTCCTTCTGCAAGTGACTGGCATGGAACGGTAGAGTTAAAGAAAAAATTCTTACCTCTGTTGTGTGATGCTAAACCGGATGTGATGCTTTGTGGACATTTACATCGTTATGTACACAATAAAGCGAATTCAGAAGCTCCGTTCCCGGTAATTGTAAATACCAATACAGCTGTATTGAAGGCTAAAGCTACTGCTTCAGAATTAAAGATAGAGGTTGTGAACGAAGACGGAAAGGTATTGGATACCGTTTCAATCAAGAAATAAGGCTTATGGAAACAAATAAAAACAGACAGCTAATTAAAGCTGTCTGTTTTTGTTTATATATCGTTGAAATTTATTTTTTGTCCGGAAATGAAATCTTACTTTTTCCTAAATCTTTAGAAGTTGCAACTGCAATACTTCTTTGATTCTTTTTATTGACTGCACAGTAGAAATGATAAACAACTCCGTTCCATTTGACTACACATGATTTATGGGCATATCGGTTGTCATAGGATTCAGATGGTTGAATTAAATGAGGACCGTTCCAATCTGTCCAATTCAACAGATCGTATGAACATGCAAAATGGTTGAATGCTCCTTTAGGGTGGTCACCCCAAGCTGCTCCAAAATAAAACATCACCCAAATATCATCGATCTTTTGAATATATGCATCCCCTGTAATTCCCCTTTGATGGTCTAAAACCGGATTTTTTTCATATCTTTTCCAATGAATCATATCATCAGAGAAGGCAATACCGATTCTTTCTGCTCTTTTATGTTCCGGTTGTTTTTCGCCTTTGGCATTGTAAAACATGACGAATGGACTACCGGTTGTTTTGGATTTATCCCAAATGATGCCACTTTTATAAATCGTATTGTTTTCCCACCAACCGGCATCTTTGTCGGTTATGCGTAAAATTGGAGAATCGAATCGTTCCCATTCATGTACAGTTGATGGTTTTTTCTTTGTATAAGCCATACCTACCGATAGTACACCGGCTTCATATCCTCGTGTATCACCACCTAAATAAGACATCCAATAGCGTTTGTCGAAAGAGGGGTATTTGTAATCACCACCCCATTCGGTATTGATTAAAGCGGGGTAACCGGCTACCTGATTTTTATCCCAACGGGTATCATCGTACGACATGATTTTTCCTTGTGTCTCCCAATCCAACAGATTTGGACTGGTTGCTAACCATGTTTCATAACCACGACCATCAAAGATTATATAAGTCATATACCAAGTTTTCCCTTTTTTGAATATGGTTGGACTGTCAATCATATCGGAACTGTTAGGAGGCAATATTACTAACCCATATTTATGAGGAGTTTTAATCTCTTGGTATATTTTTTCCATTGTCTCTTGTGACACTGTTTGTTGAGCAGATGTAAGTCCTATGGAAAAACAAAGAAGCAAGGTCCAAATAATTCGTTTCATGATATCATATTTTTTAGTATTAAATTTGAAAACAAATGTATTAAGAATTTATCAATATAACAATTTGTTGTA
>JAFYOM010000277.1 GCA_017560165.1 Parabacteroides sp. | reverse complement strand
TAATTGTATATGGGGAAGAAACACAAATTACATTTACTTTCTTATAATGCCAACTAAAAAAACTATTTTCAAAGAAAACCTCCTTTAAAGAAGAAATATAGCTTTTACCTCTTTCAAATGTAATTTTTCTATACAAAAAACTATCTCTTTCCGATGGATTATAAACAGAAAAAGAAAGTCCATCCGACCCAAGCCGGATGGACATTATATAATTATTAGACTTATCTATTGTTACTTTATCAGATAAACCAAAAGCCATAGGCTTGTCATTAATCTTCCCAGTTACCTGCGTTATTATTAATTTCTTCCAAAGATCCTACACGCAAACCTAGGTATTTACCCATTTTTTCAGCTTTATCTTTCAAGTTATAAAGCAACTGAGCATCCAAATCACCTAAATAATCATCATACAAAACACCACATTGGAATACTTTTACTGTATAACCAGAACCTGATGTTAAAGTAGTTGTATCCATTGAGAATTGAATACCAGCACCTGGCACATTACGCATGTCATCAACATTGTAACCTACACCGAACAAAGTGTCAACAGCTGTAACCCAAATAGTATCACGTTTAATCAAACCTTTCTTAACGGCTTCTTTTTCAGTCATACCTTTTTCAAGTTGTTCGTCTGTCAAAACACCTTCCTTAATAAGGAACGGCAATTTTTCTTCTTTTAAGAACTTGCTTAGTTCATCAAAATTTGCTGCATGCACCTTGTGAATATTCTTATACTCAATCTGAGCTTTACGAATATCAATCAAACGTTGTTTGATTAAAGTTTCACGAGCATCTTTCTCGTTGTTAAACTCGATAGGAGTCATAATACTTCTGTAACACATGTAGGTAAGCAGTACCACTGCTGCAGCCAACAAAATTTTCAATGTAACTTTCATGGTTTGTATTGTTTTTTGAATTTATTTCGTTCGGCAAATTTAAAAAAGAATCTTTAATACACTACCTTTATCGCCAAAATAATTACATCCAAAATGATAAATAGTTATTTAAAGCAACAAATTTCACATAATTTTCCATATAAACAGACCGAAGAACAGGTTTTGGCCATCCATATACTCTCCGATTTTCTACTTTCAGAAGAAAAAGAATCTCTTCTTCTTTTAAAAGGATATGCCGGTACTGGAAAAACGTCATTAATAGGAGCTCTTGTCAAAACAATGACTGAATTAAAACAAAAAAGCATTTTATTAGCACCCACAGGAAGAGCTGCAAAAGTATTTTCTAACTATGCAAACCAAAAAGCTTATACCATACACAAAAAAATATATAGACAGAAAGCCTTCTCTAATGAACCATCAGGATTTCTTCCTACAGACAATTTACATAAAGATACATTGTTTATCGTTGACGAAGCTTCAATGATAAACAATGATGGTTTAGACTCATTTATCTTTGGTTCTGGCAGATTACTTGATGACTTAATCCAATATGTCTATTCTGGAGAAAACTGTCGTCTGATCCTAATGGGAGATGTAGCTCAGTTACCCCCTGTCATGCAATCAGAAAGCCCAGCACTTAACGCAAGTATTTTAAAAGGGTATAACCTACATGTACAAGAAATCACCCTTACTCAAGTAGTTCGTCAAAAAGAATATTCCGGAATTTTATTTAATGCAACTCTCTTACGTAATTTATTAAGAGACAATCTCATTGAAAGATTTCCAAAACTTCAACTACAAAAATTCTCTGATTGCAAAAAAGTGAATGGAAATGAATTGATAGAAGAGATTTCTACAGCCTATAGCAGAGACGGTATAAATGAAACAATGGTCATTTGCCGTTCAAACAAACGAGCAACAATATACAACAATGGCATCCGTAATCGTATTTTATATCAAGAAGAAGAGCTTTCAACCGGAGATCGTCTTTTAGTTGCTAAAAACAATTATTATTGGACAACAAACAACAAAGAGATGGATTTCATTGCAAATGGAGAAATCATAGAAGTGATTCGTGTTCGAAAAATATATGAGTTATATGGTTTTCGTTTCGCAAATGTACTCGTTCGTTTTCAAGACTATGATATGGAAATGGAAGTCAAAATATTACTTGACACCTTACAAACCGACACCCCTGCTCTACCCAAAGAACTTAATGATAAACTTTTCTATACAATCCTTGAAGATTATGAAGATATTCCGACTAAAGCAGGGAAAATAAAAAAGATGAAAACAGATCCTCACTATAATGTTTTACAAGTAAAATTTGCATACGCCATTACCTGCCATAAAGCACAAGGTGGACAGTGGAAGAATATATTCTTAGATATTGGATACATTACTGAAGAAATGTTAGGAGAAGATTTCTATCGATGGCTTTATACTGCATTTACCCGAGCAACCAATCGCCTCTATTTAGTTAATTTACCTGAAGAGTTTGAAGAATAGAGAAGTTGTAACATAATTTTATTAAAGAAATAGGATTCATACATAATAAATACCTATTTTTGTTGTATGGTATTAAGAGATAAACAATCTCTCATTTAATAAAATAAAGCATGGCAAATAAAGAGAAAATAGACTATTTACTCCTTGACATCCAAAAATTGGAAACAATGGTTGCCAAAACAAGAGACGCCGAAATATATCCGGTCTCTTTTTTTAATCAATCTTTTGAGTTAGCTCATAATATCCTAAAAGGCTTACATGCATTGGAAACTCATCAGATAGAACAACTACGTAAACAGATGGAGGAACATCAGACACTGATTGATTCAATACCAAACATAGTCACATCCACTATCCAAACAGAACCGGTTATAGAAGAGAAAACTAATACCTTTTTAAAAGAGCAAGAACCTCTTCCAGCTATTGAATCTACATCAACCAAACAAGTAGAAAAAATAGAGAAACCTCTTTCTAATGAACGTTCTGGATTGTTTTTAAATGATTTATTAGAAAAGAATAATCTTTCAGACTTCCGTAAAGCATTTAGTTTAAATGATCGTTTTCGTTTTCGTCGTGAACTTTTTGGAGGAGACGAAGAGCGTATGAATAAAGCGATCAATGAGCTTAATGAACTTCATTCGTATGAAGACTCTATTTCTTATTTAAACAATGAGTTAAAATGGAATATAGAAGACAATGCTGTTACAGACTTCATTAAACTGTTAGAAAAGCGTTTCCTTTAATATTATAAAGAAAAAAAGATTATGGCGAAATTAACAGTAGTACCCACTCCTGTTGGGAATTTAGAAGATATGACTTTTCGGGCCATTCGTGTTCTAAAAGAGGCAGATCTTATTCTCGCAGAGGATACACGTACTACAGGTATCCTATTAAAACATTTCGAAATCCAAAATCGGATGCAATCTCACCATAAGTTTAACGAACATAAAACCGTTGAACAGATTGCAAATCGTATAAAAGCAGGAGAAAACATTGCTTTAGTATCAGATGCAGGAACTCCAGCGATATCAGACCCCGGCTTTATGTTGGTTCGTGAATGTGTTCGACAAGGTGTAGAGGTTGAATGTTTACCGGGTGCAACTGCTTTTGTTCCGGCTTTAGTAGCTTCCGGACTGCCCAATGAGAAATTCTGTTTTGAAGGTTTTTTACCTCAAAAAAAAGGTAGACAAACACGTTTAAAAGAATTATCGACAGAAAACCGTACCATCATCTTTTATGAATCTCCCTTTCGTTTAGTAAAAACATTAACTCAGTTTGTCGATTTTTTTGGAAACGAACGACAGGTCTCAGTTTCACGTGAAATATCAAAATTACACGAAGAAACAGTTCGTGGTTCTTTAGAGGAAGTCATAGCTCACTTCACACAGAACGAACCAAAAGGAGAAATTGTAATCGTATTAGCTAGATTAAAGAGTAAAAAAGAAAAAGAGATAGACACCGATAATTTAATGTAATCATTAGATAATATGAAAAAAGTACTTATTGCAACAACTATTTGTACAGCGATGCTAGTATCTTGTGGACAAAATTCTGCAGAATACAAAAAGCTTAAAGCTGAAAACGATTCTTTGAAAATCGAGAATACACGTGCCAACATTGAAATGGATGAAATACTCAGCACACTTAATGAGGTCGAAGCTGATATTCAATCTATCCGTGATGCTGAAAATTATTTAAATATCCAACAGCAACAAGGAGACTTAAACAAAAGTACGCGTGAGAGAATCAAAGATAACATGCAACTAATCAGTGAAACCCTCAAAAAGAACAAACAACAGATTAGCGAATTAGAAGAGAAATTAAAGAAAAGTGGTATCCAGTCCTCTGCTTTACGTAAGACAATCAATAGACTTACTTCTGAATTAGACCAAAAGGCAAATATGATTCTTACATTACAAGAAGATTTGGCTAAAAAGAATATTCGTATTCAAGAACTAGATGAACAAGTCGCTTCTTTAAATGAAGATGTTGAAAACTTATCTACAACAGCTGCTTCTCAATCAGAAAAACTAAAGAAGCAAGATAAGATGCTTAACACAGCGTACTATTGCTTTGGTACTGCAAAAGAATTGAAAGACCAAAAAATTCTTACAGGAGGTGGACTTTTTTCCAAATCAAAAGTTTTACAAACCGGATTCAACAAAGATTATTTTATTACGATTGATATTCGTGAAGTAAAAGAGATACCTTTATTTGCAGGTAAAGCAAAATTAAAATCCAACCACCCGGAAGGTTCTTACAAATTTGAGAAAGATAATGATGGAAATATAACCCTTTTCATTATTGACGAAAAAAACTTTTGGAGCTTAGGAAAATACTTAGTTATAGAAGTAGGATGAGCAAATATAAAAATCTATTCATCGATTTAGACGATACCCTTTGGGATACATATCATAACAACAAAGAATGCCTCGAAGAGATGTACAATACCCATCATTGGGATCAACATTACGCCTCTTTCGAGGCTTTCTTTTCTATCTATTGGCCCTATAACAACCATTTATGGAGTTTATACCGTAATCGTGAAATTAACAGACAAACACTTATATTCGAACGATTCCATCATGTCCTCAGCCCTATGGGTATAGAGGACCCCCAAATCATTTTAGCCATGAATGAAGAATTCCTGGAACGGACAACAGCCAAAACAAAACTTATATCTCATACATTAGATATCTTAGAATATTTACGTCCTTCATACAATATGTATATCCTATCTAATGGCTTTCGAGAAGTTCAGTTTAAGAAACTGTCCAATTCAGGGCTTGCTCCCTACTTTTCTAAAATGATTCTATCGGAGGATGCCTGTATTCAAAAACCACACAAAGCCATATTCGATTATGCTTTAAAAAACACAAATTCTCGACGACATGAATCTTTAATGATTGGTGACAGTTGGGATGCAGATATAGTAGGAGCTCATAATGCTAAAATAGATCAATTATGGTTTAATCCTTATGATTTTCCGACTAATGGATTTGAACCAACTTATTCCATAAAATCCCTTTTAGAAATAAAAAACATTTTATAAAAAAAAGAGATAAGGCTTTATGAAACCTTATCTCTTTTTTTTATTCTTCAGATTTAAAACTCTGAAGTAAAATGGAATTTAATATCAGGAAAATCTTGTTGAGCCATAGACAATACATATCCGGAATCAGCCAAATAAACATCTCTTCCCTCCTTATCTAAAGCCATATATTGAGCTTTACGACGTTTAAAATTATCCAAAGCAGCTTGATTATCACTTTCAATCCAACAAGCTTTATATAAACTAATTGGCTCCCATTTACATTGAGCTGCATATTCATGCAACAAGCGATACTGAATCACTTCAAACTGTAATTGTCCAACTGTACCAATAATTTTACGTCCGTTAAACTGATTGACAAATAACTGTGCAACCCCTTCATCCATCAATTGTTCAATACCTTTATTCAACTGCTTAGCCTTCATCGGATCTGCATTTTCAATGTATTTAAACATTTCCGGAGAGAAACTTGGCAATCCTTTAAAATGTAACTCTTCACCAGCTGTCAACGTGTCTCCAATTTTAAAGTTTCCGGTATCTGGCAAACCGATAATATCACCGGCAAAAGCCTCATCTACAACCTCTTTCTTCTGAGCCATAAAAGCTGTCGGACTACTGAATCTCATCATCTTACCAAAACGAACATGTTTATAGTTTGCATTTCGTTCAAAACGTCCTGAACAGATCTTCACAAACGCAATACAACTACGATGATTCGGATCCATATTGGCATGTATTTTAAAGACAAATCCAGTAAAACCATTCTCTTCTGGATCTACCACACGTTCCACCGCTGTCACCGGACGAGGAGAAGGTGCTATATTAATAAAACAATCCAATAGTTCTTTTACCCCAAAATTATTCAAAGCAGAACCAAAGAAAACAGGAGCGATATCCCCTTTCAAATAGGTATCAACATCGAACTCTGGATAAACACCTTCTATCAATTCAATATCAGAACGAAGCTTTTCAGCCTGCTCCGGCTCTATATAGCTTTCCAATTCTGGGCTATTGATATCCTTGAACTCAATATTTTCAGTTACATACTGTTTACTTGGCGTATAAAGATTCAATTTTTGCTCGTAGATATTATAAACCCCACGGAAACGTTGTCCCATATCAATCGGCCAACTCAGTGGTCGAACTTTTATATGTAGTTCTTCTTCAATCTCATCTAACAAATCAAACGGATCTTTCCCTTCACGGTCCATCTTATTAACAAAGACAATTACCGGAGTTTTACGCATACGACAAACCTCCATCAATTTACGGGTTTGTGCCTCTACCCCTTTCGCCGTGTCAATAACAATAATTACACTATCTACCGCAGTTAATGTACGGAATGTATCTTCCGCAAAATCTTGGTGTCCGGGTGTATCCAAAATATTAATTTTATGACCGGAATAATCAAAAGCCATCACAGAAGTAGCAACAGAGATACCACGTTGCTTTTCAATCTCCATCCAGTCAGATGTCGCAGTCTTCTTAATTTTATTTGACTTTACAGCTCCTGCCACATGAATAGCTCCCCCGAACAACAATAATTTCTCAGTCAATGTAGTCTTACCGGCATCCGGGTGACTGATAATCGCAAACGTTCTTCTTCTTCCAATCTCTTCAGAAAATTGACCCATGATTTAATTTCTTATTTCGTTTTAAAGTTTCTCTATACATTTACGCAAACTTGCTTCCCAATGTGGGACAGACACTTGATATATCTTTTTAATCTTTGCTTTATTCAACACACTGAAATGCGGACGATTAGCTTTTGCTGAATAATCTTTGGATTCGATTGGTAAGACATGACAATTTCTACTTCCTAACTCCATTATCTTCAATGCAAAATCATACCAACTACATACTCCTTCATTGGAATAATGATATATACCGGAGACAAAAGAACCTTTCTCTGCCTGATCCAATATAGTCAACATCGCATAGGCTAAATCACCTGCATAAGTAGGAGAACCAACTTGATCAAATACAACATTTAGTTGTTCACGTTCAGCTCCCAAACGCAACATTGTTTTGACAAAATTATTTCCAAACTCGGAATAAAGCCAAGCAGTACGAATCACAACAGCATCCGGACATACAGCAATTAAAGCCTGTTCTCCAGCTAATTTGGTACACCCATAGACTGAAGTTGGACAAGTTTCATCTGTTTCTACATACGGCAAATAATGGGTTCCATCAAAAACATAATCCGTAGAAACATGAATCACCTTAGCTCCTACAGCATAAGCAGCTTCTCCCAAATAACGAATAGCGTCACAATTGATAGACTGGCAAAGTTGCTCATCATCTTCAGCCTTATCTACAGCTGTATAAGCAGCACAATTCAATATATAATCAACTGATTGTTCTTTTACATACGTATTTACAGCTACAGCGTCACAAATATCCAATGTATCGACATCTGTAAATAAAAAAGTAAATTGCGGATAAGTGATAGCCAATTGACGAATTGAATGTCCTAATTGTCCATTAGCACCTGTTACCAAAACTGTTTTCATACCTAAATTAATCCTCCAATTTCAGTTCTCCATTCATATCATCTCTATATTTTTCAGCTAAAAGCGCTAAAAAAGAGCTGATCTGCTTTATACCCTCCATTGTTTCAGAACTAATAGTCTTTCCTTGCATTTTTAACAACAAAAAACCGTAGATAGCATTAAAACAAGTTTCCAGTTCTGGCAAATCCTCTCCTCCTGATTTCGCACGCAACTGAACAATATAAGGAAGAGTTTTATAATAAGCAGCACTATAAATCATCTCTTTCGGTGATTTCAAAAGGGACAAATGTAAATCTGTTAACGAGATAATCACATTCTTATTTAACTGGATATGCCCTTTTTCCTGTACTCCTTCCGAGCGCATCATTTCAATCAACTCTTCATACCAACGAGCGATTTCTTCTTTTACCTCTTCCGATTGTCCATAACGTTCAACCACTGTACGTCTGATTGACTCTATATCCAAACTATTGGCACGTATCAAATCTTCTACCTGCCACATATAAAGCAGGTACTCAGCTATGTTTTCTTTTCTTTTCTGTTTTGCAATAATCATGCCTGCAAAGATACACTATATTCAGATAAAGCTTGGTAAAAATCAGCATCTTTTATCCCCAACTGACGACATGCCAAACGGGCCGCATTCAAATTTAACAAGAAGAAATCATTCGGAATGAATACTAAAAAATCTCCATAACGCGTATGCAGATAAGTTTTACCCTCCTTCTCTATTATCACATGCCAATCATAAGGCATTGCTGTAATATCTTCACGAACCTCTCCGGCCAATTGATTAACCTGCGGATCTCCCTCAAAATAAATTAACTTACCGTCACGCTCAATAGAAGAAGCAAATGTCTGAAAAGTAGAATGGTAATCTTCCGGAGTCACATGATCTGTATCCGAAGACCACATCAAATTAGTAAGGATAGCAATATGAGGGCGATAGAATTCCAATTGAAAACGTTTTTCCAAAGCGGATGTAACACGTTCATCTCCTTCAATAATGGCAATACGAGCCTCATAACTCAAATGAATACGATCTGAAAGCAAGTCCGGGATCTCACTGGTCAACGCATAATCAAATGCCATCTTTTGTCGTTTCAAAGCATATATAATCATTGACAAAATTGCTTTTTTCCCACGACTACCAGCCACAACGACACGGGTTTTACTCTTTGTCCGCTGAAATATAAATTCAGGTATCGAAAGCACAAACAACCCCATCTCTTTTGCCCGTACTAATTCCGGATTATCTTGACGAACAGTAGCTCCTAAGACCACAAATTCGATATCTTTCTTCAACAGATCAGGGAACCAACCATCACCATGACATATACATCCCTCATTTTCCAAATCGATAAGGGTCTGTTCTGTCAAACCAACACCGGAAACACTTACTTCGTAGCCCTTCCGATGAATAGCCAAAGCTAAATCATACAATAATGGTTCAGTAACCGAAATTAAATGAACTTTCCGCATCACACTGATTTTGTCTGCAAATGTAAACAATTTCATCCACCTTTACCACGGAGACAAAAGAAAAAACTTACCTATATTTGTATCAAAATAGATAACTTATGGAAATTCAATTGATAGATACCGGTTATTTTTATGCAGATGGAGGTGCCATGTTCGGAGCTATCCCTAAAACAGCTTGGAGCCGTCGTTATCCAAGCAACGAACAGAACTGTTGTATCTTATCCATGCGATGTGCCTTAGTACGTTGTGACAACGGACGTACCATTTTGATTGACAATGGAGCAGGATATAAACAACTCAACTCCCTCAGCTATTACGGTTTTTTTGATTTAGTTGATTTAAAAGAAGAACTCCAAAAACGACAAGTTTCTTGTGAAGAGATCACCGATATAATTCTAACTCATTTACACTTCGATCATTGCGGATATACCACACAAATCACTCAAGATTCAACCGGTAATAAATCCTATTCATTAGCATTTCCCAATGCCACCCACTGGGTCAGTCAATCACAATGGGAAAACTTTTTACACCCCAATGCGCTTGAAAAGGGCTCCTTCTTTTTCGAGAATATGCAAGCGGTGGCAGATAAAGGGAAATTACACCTTATAGAGAAGGATACCCACCTCTGCCCGGAAGTGGAGCTTCGCCTCTATGATGGCCATACCTCCGGACAAATAGTTCCTTATATCCGTACAGCCACAGAAACTTACGTGTTTGCCGGCGATGTCATTCCTTTGGCTGCAAGCATTTCTCCGACTTGGATATCAGCCTACGATACCCATCCGGTAACCTCCTACCAAGAGAAGATACGAATGTTAGAAGAGGCTGCTCATAAACAACAAACCATCATCTTTTGTCACGATGCCTATACCTCCTGTGGGAAGGTCAAAAAGGTAAAAGATTTCTATACTTTAATACATAAGAAAGAACAACTTTTATAGCAACTCCACTTTTAGCTTAAATAACTACAACACCCATAGGAGTAAAGAGAGAAACAGAATCTAAAAAGTTGATCATTGAGATGTAATATACAGGAAATGCAACATTAGGAATAATACAGACTGACATAAAAAGAGACTTTTTTAGATCAAGCCTCTTTCCAATATTTTTTTCCTAAATAGTGAACGGGATACCAAGCAGCCAAAAGACCAACGGTAAGTACAGTTAGGAAAACTATTACAATATCACCAATCTCCACCCGAACCGGATAAGCATCTATCACAAAAGATCCGGAGGTCTGTCCTAATTGGATGAATCCAAATTCTTGTTGTAACAAACAAAGTCCTACTCCTATTAGCACTCCAACCAAAGCTCCAAAAGCAGAAATCATCCAACCTTCAAACAAAAAAATACGATTAATTAATGTATCATCAGCCCCCATGTTCCGTAAAGTACAAACATCCTTCCGTTTTTCGATCATCAACATCGAGAGGGATCCTATCACATTAAACAAGGCTAACAACAAAATAAAACAAAGAATCAAAAAAATCATCCATTTTTCACCTTGCATCATTTTAAAAGAGGCTTCTTGTTGTTCATAGCGATCTTTCACCAAATAATCATCGCCCAAAATATTTTTTATATTTTTCTTCACCTCCTTGATATCAGCATCTACCGACAAAGCCAGTTCTATCGCTGACACCTCTTTTTCATAATGAAACAACGTACGAACCATCGAAAGCGGCAACAACATGAAGTTTTCATCATACATCTGTTGATGAGTAGCATACACGCCCCCCATAAAAGCATACTCCAAATTGAAAGAGGTCGCAGGATTGGAGAGATTTACCTTTTCATCTCGCTTAGGGACATATACTTCTAATGGACTCATATAATTAGCTCTAACCCCCAAAGTAGAGGCCGTCCCAATCCCTAAATGAGCATAATGAGCAACCTCATCTTGCAAAAGAAAACCCTCTTCACGACTATCAACCAACAAACTATCAATTTGCGTCAATTGAGCAAAAGAATCATCTACTCCTTTAACGGTTGTGACAATCTGGCGATCCCGATAACGCACCAAAGCATTGTCTTGAATCACTTCACAGAATAGAGCGACCTCCGGTAGTTTCTTTATTGCTTGCACTTTTTCGGTTGTCGGATCAAACACTTTTCCTTGCACAGGAAGTATTTTCAACTCCGGATCAAACTTGCCAAGCATAGAAGAAACTAAACCGACAAAGCCATTCAAAACCGACAAAGCACAAACCAATGCTATTGAAACAACTACCACCCCACAAACTGAAACCATCGAGATGATATTGATGGCATTATGAGATTTTTTAGAAAAAAGATAACGCCGAGCTATGTAAAACGGTAAGTTCAAAGCTCTCTTCTTTATTTTTTCAATAGGTTATCGATATTTTCAATATAATCCAACGAGTCATCAATAAAGAATGACAACTCAGGTATTTTACGTACCTGCAGACGGATACGTTGTCCTAAGTCAAAACGAATGGCTTTCGTATTGGCACGAATATTTTCAATCAAATCTTTTCCTTTTTCTGAAGGGAAAATACTTAGGTAAGCACGCGCTACACTCAAATCCGGGCTTACTCTTACTACACTAACAGAGATTAGCACGCCAGGCATTCCTTGTGCTTGTCTTTGAAAAATATCTCCCAACTCTTTCTGTAAAAGACGTTCTATTTTACTTAATCTTGTACTTTCCATATATTTTATTTTTTCCAGATCATTGTCAGACCATCACGCAAAGGTAAAATAACTTTTTCAATTAATGGATTATCTTTGATTTTATCGTTAAAATGGAGGATACCCAAAGTCTGTTTATCGGTTGGATTTTCTTCCACCACATGTCCATCCCACAATGTATTGTCTGCCAAAATTAGTCCTCCCGTGCGTACCATTGGGAACACCAAATCAAAATATTCAGAATACAACCGCTTATCTGCATCTATAAAAACAAGATCAAATGTTTCATTTAACGTCGGAATTATATCCAACGCATCCCCAAAATGTACCTTAATCTTCTTCTTATGAGGAGATTGATTCAAATACTTCATGATAAAGTCTTCCATCTCATCGTTTATTTCCAACGTATGAATCAATGCATCATCGTCCATTCCTTCTGCCATACACAAAGTTGCATAACCTGTATAAGTTCCAATTTCTAAGACCCGATGCGGACGAAGCATTCGGCAAAACATCTTCAAAATACGCCCTTGCAAATGTCCCGACAACATACGCGGTCTTAACAGATTCACATTGGCATCTCGGTTCAATGCTGATAATAAAGCTCCCTCTTCGTCACTGTGAGAAAGAATATATTCGTCTATTGTCACGATTTAATGATTTATGAATTAATATCAAAATGTCGGTAACTGATAATTTTCTTTGGATTCTAACACCTTTCCAACGTTACTTATTTCCAAGGAAGTTCCTCCATCTACAAAACTACCACTCAAATAAGCCACCATATTTTCTCGAGTTATACGTCCACTCTTTATCAATTGAATCAAGGCATCCTTAAAATAAGCGCGTCGGCTCTCATTATAAGGTTGATACACAGCCCATACTCCATAAGAAAGCGAAAGCATACGCATGACACGAGGATGATAGCAAATCGCAAAAACAGTCGAAGTACCTCTAAATGCAGCCAAATAACGTGCCGTACGACCTGTATTACTATCTGTAATAATAGCTTTCACATGTAATTTAGAAGAAGATTTCACTGCCTGTTTTGCCAAAAAAGAGGTCACATCTAAATCACTTCCCGTAATCGGCACACGAATATCATTCGCCGATAATTTTGATTTTTCAGCTTCACGAGCGACTTTCGTCATCGTTTGAACTGCCTCAACCGGATATTTACCATAAGCAGTTTCTCCACTGAGCATTAGGGCATCTGTCCGATAATAAATTGCATTCGCTATATCTGTCACCTCTGCACGAGTAGGACGAGGATTATGAATCATGGAGTGAAGCATTTGTGTTGCCACAATGACAGGCTTCTTCATCTCCACACATTTACGAATCAATAAACGTTGAATAGCTGGTATCTTTTCTGCAGCTACTTCAATACCTAAATCTCCTCGAGCAATCATAACCCCATAGGCAACTTCCAATATATCATCAATATTGTCAACACCCTCTTGATTCTCTATTTTGGCTATAATCTTAATCGGGCTGTTATGTTCATTCAAAATGCGCTGAATATCCATCACATCTTGTTTGTTTCGCACAAAAGAATGAGCAATAAAATCCAACTCATTTTCTATCGCCCACACAATATTTTTTCGATCTTTTTCAGTCAAAGAAGGTAAATTAATACGAACTCCCGGAACATTGACACTTTTTCGACTACCCAACGTTGCATCATTTTCTACCACACAAACCAAATAGTCTTCATTTTTATCTATGACCTTTAATTCCAAATCACCATCATCTATAAGAATCACACTTCCTATCGTCAAATCTTTCACAAAATTACGATAAGAGACTGCAATACATGCATGTGTTGTCTCACAGTCCGGATCACCAACTATTCTGACTGTTTCACCAAACTTAAATGATATCGAATTTTGTGTTATCGTTGTACGAACTTCCGGTCCTTTTGTATCCATCAAAATCCCAATTCGTTCGGATACAGTTCGAACATTCCGAACCACTTTACTCAACCCCTCTTCTGTCATGTGTGCTGTATTTAGACGCACCACATTCATACCGGCTTTATACAAAGCATCGATAAAATCAACCTCACAACGCTGATCTGAAATAGTAGCAACAATTTTTGTATGTTTCAACATAAACAATCTCTTTCCCTAATACTTTTTTCAACAAAACTTTTTTCGTTGGTCTATTACAAATAAGATTCAATAGCCAAACGATATGAATCCAAACCAAATCCTAAAACAACCCCTTTACAAGCAGCGGAAATCATTGATACATGACGAAAAGATTCACGAGCATGAACATTCGAGATATGTACTTCGACAACCGGAGTCGTTACTGCTTTAATCGCATCATGTAAAGCTATAGAGGTATGAGTATAAGCACCTGCATTTAAGATAATTCCATCATAAGAAAACCCTACCTCATGAATTTTATTAATTATTTCACCCTCTATATTACTCTGGAAATAAGAGATATCACACTGTGGATATTTAACACGTAAATCTTCTAAATAACCTTCAAATGAAGTATTACCATATACTGTAGGTTCTCGTTTACCTAACAGATTAAGATTTGGACCATTAATAATCTGAATTTTCTTCATTTTACTCTATTTTTATATCTTTGTTCCAATCTTTACAAATCATAAATCTTTGACAAAGATAGTAAAGATTTGTCATTCTATACATCTAAAGACTCTATGCACCTGGAAAACGATCAAATAAAACGATATAAAACGTACTTACGTTTAGAGAAAGCATTATCTGCCAATTCGATAGATGCCTATTTAACTGACCTTGATAAATTAACCCTTTTCATTGAAAGCGAAGGAAAAACTTATGAAGAGATTACATACAATGATTTACAGCTGTTTGTATCTCAACTTCATGACATAGGTATTCACCCACGTTCACAGGCCAGAATTATTTCCGGGATTAAATCGTTTTACAAATTCCTACTTTTAGACAATTATATAACAATCGATCCTACAGAATTGTTGGAATCACCTAAGATTGGAGTAAAGTTACCGGAAGTTTTAACTGTCAATGAAATAAATGCACTTATAGCCTCTATTGACCTCACTCAACCGGAAGGTCAACGAAACCGTGCCATACTAGAAGTTTTGTATAGTTGCGGACTACGTGTTTCCGAATTAACTTCGTTACGATTCACCAATATCTTTTTTGAAGAAGGTTTTATCAAAGTAGAGGGGAAAGGGAATAAACAACGATTAGTTCCTATATCTGACATCGCAATCAAAGAGATCAAAAACTATCTTTATGATCGAAGACAAATCAATGTCAAAAAAGGATTTGAAGATATTCTCTTTTTAAGCAGAAGAGGCACGGCTCTCTCCCGCATCATGATATTCCATATCATCAAACAACAAGCAGAACTTGCCGGAATAAAGAAAAATATCAGTCCACATACATTCCGTCATTCGTTTGCCACTCATCTATTGGAGGGAGGAGCCCACCTATTGGCTATCCAAGAGATGCTGGGACATGAAAAAATTACAACAACAGAGATTTACACACATATAGACCGACAATTTCTTCAAAAAGAAATTTTGGAACATCATCCAAGAAGTAGACCCAGAGATTAAAGCAAACTCTTCATTCTGCTTATTAATTCATCTCCTAAAGCTTTCTTTACAACAATATGATCTTTTACTGCTGTAACAAAAGGATTACTTTCAAAAGCACCACGAACACCTTCAAAATCTTCCTGTTTTTCCTTCTCTGATCCATCTACCCCAAAACCAGTCATAAATGTCAATGAAAATTCTTTTTGTGCATCTTTATAAAGTAATTTATCCAAACCTATAACAGAATCTTGCCAACAACGTACCAATTCGATTATTTTCTCTGCCGAAATTGAGCTCAAATTAATATCGTAATAGGTTTCCAACATCTGATAAGCCCATGTCCATTCCATATCATAATAACGACTATGCATAACAGAAAAGAAATGTTCGATCTCCTCCAATGAATCCACCTGTCCATTTTCTATATGAGAAATTTCTTTTTCCAATTCCTTTTGCGGCAATATCAATCCAGCCAAATCCAACCATTCCCCACTCCCTTCTTGCGAAGTAGGTTTAAGTTGCTGCCAAACTTCATCCATAGACTGAAATTGAGTTTCTTCCAATCTCTTTATCAAAGAATTTCCTAAAAATTTATTGATGGCCATCCCATATAATCCGAGTGCAGTCCGCAAAGATGAACCTTTTATACGGGTATTCTGATAGTAATACACATCCGAAGTTTCTCCCACCAAAGACTGTAAGCCCTTCAGAATATTCACCGCTTTCATCATTTTACTGATGGTATAGGGACTCAATAAATTATAATTAATCATATCTAACCGGTGAGGATCCGTACGCTTATCACGTTTCGGCCACTTTTGGGCATCACGAATTGTCCCTACACTACGCAAATTTACACCTGGTACCAAATAGGTCTCATCATCACTTTCAATCAAATAAGAAAAAGGCATATCAGAAGTATCGCTATGATGATAATGACGTCCCATTACCAAAGAGAAAGCTCCAACACGTGCCGGCCACAAAATATAGGAATCACTCGTTGTCTTAGAACCTCTTTCTACAATACCTTGATGAATCGGTCCTAATTTATACATGTGATTACTTTGATTGGAACCACTACCCGCATTTAAAAAAGAATACATACCAGCAATCAACAAGCTACTTTTATGCATTGAGACCGTAAAAGGACCAGCAAAAATGGCACAAGCCTCTCCATTCTCAAACGTACAATTGCTAAACAATAGAGAATCATGAGCCGAAAAATTATGCGTTACATGTGAAGCCTGTCCAATAAAACAACGTATCATTTTAGCAGCTTCAGAGACTACCGATCCTGAAGAAATAATAAAATCTTCAGCAATCACACTATCACCGACAAAAACAGGAGCCAACTTATTACTGTTAATTGTGCCATTCGCAAGACGTGTCGTATTTTCTACAACAGCATATTCTCCAATCTTCACATTGCGGATAGTACTTACATTTATGATTCTTACATGGTCTCCTATTATACCATATTCAGAAGAATGTTGTGCTGCATAATCTGCTATTAATGCTTGTAAACGTTCAATTAATAAAGGACGATGACGATATAAAGCAATTAAGTAAGCTAATGAGGCTGATAATCCATTGTATATAGGGACTTCACGTCCCCCTGTTTCATTCAAAACAGAGACAGATACATTACACCCAAAAGTTGCTTTTCCCTCAACATACATGACATTTACATTCTGAATCAAACAATCATCTCCAATCACATAATTAGCAATATAATTATGTACATCTTCAATCAATGTATGATTCCCTACTGTACAATTATGTAAAGTCACATTACGGATTCCACTCTGTTTCCGCAAACCGCCGGGTAAAATAAAATCCTTTTCATAAAGACCTAAACAAACTGTTCCAGAGAAACGGACATTATGAATACGATCACATTTAAAAGCCTTCGCTACCCATATATTATCCCAATTTTCAGCCACACAACCATTTGATTGCAGGGCTATTACCTCATGAGACAACAGATGCCTTAAATCTTCTTTTTTAATCATTCTTCATCATATTGCTGGAATAAAAAGTCATTATAAGGGAAACGAGTAATATGAATCTGTTTTACTCGCTCATATAATAAAACTTTTAAAGCATCTATATTGTTCCGTTCCTTAGCAGAAATAAAGATACAATTATCCTGCATTTTATTTTTCCAAGTATATTTCAATTCATCCAAATCAATATTTTCACGTGTACGTGGGGTCAAATCATCCTCATCTTTTGGAACAAAGGTAAAAGCATCTATCTTATTAAAAACCATAATCATCGGTTTCTCGGTTTTATCAATTTCCATCAATGTCCGATTAACCACTTCTATTTGTTCTTCAAATGTAGGATGAGAAATATCAACTACATGCACCAATAGATCAGCTTCACGCACTTCATCTAATGTTGATTTGAAAGATTCAACTAACTCTGTTGGTAACTTACGGATAAAACCGACTGTATCAGACAACAAAAAAGGTAGATTTTCCACAATAACTTTACGTACAGTTGTATCTAAGGTCGCAAATAATTTATTTTCGGCAAACACTTCACTTTTACTGAGCAGATTCATCAATGTAGATTTCCCAACATTTGTATATCCAACCAATGCCACACGAACCATCTTTCCACGATTCTTACGCTGTACGCTCTTTTGCTTATCAATCTCAACCAAGTCACGTTTCAACTTTGAAATCTTATCCAAAATAATACGCTTATCCGTTTCAAGCT